>JBCCFK010000130.1:0-11590 GCA_039029775.1 Actinomycetota bacterium
CCTCGCTTACCGAGTTGCTTCGCAACTCGAATGTGGGGGCCACAAGCCCCCACGACCCCCGTTCCGCCCGAGGCGCTCAGCTCGTTGCGGCTCGGTAGAGCTCGCGAGCTGCGGCTTCGAAGGCGGTGGCGATGCGGGCGAGCGCCTCGGGTGTGGTGGCGCGAGATGGGGTGTCTTCGGGGCAGTGGAAGTCTCGACCGGCGCCGGTGAACGACAGCAGCGGGATGCCGAGGTGACAGAACGACTGAGCCTCGCCCAACCACGACGCACTGTCACACCGGAGGTCGAGGCCCACCGACGCCAGTGCCTCGCTCATCGTCGCCGCTCGGGGTGACGAGAGCGAGGTTCGGGCCACCCGCGTCGAGATCAGCTCACGGTCGGGCCCCTCGCCGGGCTCGACGACCGCCGCTGACGCGCCGACATGCACCACCGCCGCGGCACCAGTTGCCTGGTTGGCTTCGACCCATCGCTGCGCTCCGAACCAGGTGAGCTCGTGGCCCCCGGTGGCGTTCACGACGAGTGGCAGGTCGCGAAGCACGTCGACGAGATGCAGGAGCACGGCGATGCCCGTGCCGCGCTCACCCGCGCACCCGAACCAGCCGGTCAAGGGCGTCGTCAGGATGAGAGGCCTGCCCGCCACACCGTTGCGGGCCACCACGTTGGTGGTGGTCGCTGGGGTCGTCGAGGCGACGACCGAGAGACGGAGGTCGGCGTCGCGGACCCGTTCGGCGTCGCGACCGGCGACGAGCACCACGGGGAAACCGCTCGCCAGGCCGGCCGGGTCCCGGTTGACCGCCCGGAGCGAGCCCTCGGGGTGGACGGTCGGAACGACGAGGGCATCGGCTCCCGCAGCACGGGCCTGTGCGATCGGCTCCGCCAGCACGTCCGGCCGGCCACCGCTGTGTGGATCATCGCTGTCGAGGACGACCACCGATCGAGTATCGAGCGTTCCCTCCCACTCGTACGGCACGGCGAGGTGGTCGACGGCTCGACCGTCGGCCGTGAGTGTGCTCTCGGCCGACCAGCGGTCGAACGGCAGCACCTCCGGTTCGACCCGCAGACCCCGAGCGGTCAGCTCGTCGCCCATCCACGCCGCGGTCCGGTGGTCGACCTCGGTGCCCGTTCGGTGGATCCCGAACGCCCAGTAGCGATCGACAAGATCGAACAGCATGTCCCCGTCGGCTCGTTCAGGCACGGCGCCACCGTAGCCACGGTGATCGGGACCATGGGCCCTGTCCGGCACCCCTCGCGCGAGCCGACGATACGCAGGTGGACAGCGCGATCGATCTCCGCGAGGTGACCCGGGCCTTCGGGCGGATCGTCGCCGTCGACCACCTGACCCTGTCGGTCGAACGCGGTGAGGTCGTTGGCTTCATCGGCCCCAACGGCGCCGGCAAGACCACGACCATCAGGATGATCCTCGACTACGTCCGGCCGACGAGCGGGACGATCCGAGTCCTCGGTCTCGACGCCCGCGCCGACGCCGTGGAGGTTCATCGGCGACTCGGGCATCTTCCGGGGGAGCTCACCGTCCCGGACCGCATGACGGCGGAGCGATTGATCCGGTGGTTCGCCGATCTCCGCGACCTGGAACCGGCAGCCGGGTTCGCGCTCGCGGAGCGGCTCGGCCTCGACACGGCCCGGCCGATGCGTGACCTCTCCGCGGGGAACCGGCAGAAGGTCGGTCTGGTCCAGGCGTTCATGCACCGTCCCGACGTGCTCCTCCTGGACGAGCCGACGAAGGGTCTCGACCCGGTCATGCAGCGGGAGTTCCGGGCGATGGTGAGCGAGGCCAGGGAAGCCGGGGCCACGTTCTTCGTCTCGTCGCACGTCCTGCACGAGATCGACGCCATCTGCGATCGCGTGGCCATGATCGTCGAGGGTCGGCTGCACGACACCCTGGCGACCGGCCAGCTGGCGAGACGCCGCGCGATCGCCGTCACCGTCCAGGGTGCGCCGGACCTCGGAGCCGCCCGAGCCATCCCCGGCGTCGCTGCGGTCGACACGACGCCGACCGCGAACGGCGTGCGGGTCGAGCTGACCGTCGACGGTGACATCGACGCGGTCGTCAAGTGGGCTGCGATGCACACCGTGCTCGACCTGTCGGCCGACGGTGTCGGACTGGATCGGGTCTTTCTGGGCAGGCTCTCCGAGGCGGCAGCATGAGTGCCGTCCCGCTGGCGCGCCAGGACCTCGCCGACCGTTCCCGTTCCCTGGTCGGGTGGGGCGTCGGCATCATGGCCTACGCGGGCCTCATGCTCGCGCTCTATCCGAGCGTTCGCGACTCCGAGGCCTTCGCTGCGGCCGTCGAGGACTATCCCGACGTCCTCCAGGAGTTCCTGGGCGGCGCGGGGGCCCTCGACATCACGTCCGGTCCGGGGTTTCTCCAGGCTGAGGTGTTCGGCCTGGTGCTGCCCCTGCTCCTGACGGTGGCCGCCATCGGGGTCGGGGCTCGCCTCGCCACCGACCAGCGCAGTGGCCTGCTGGACCTCGTCATGGCCAATCCGGTCCGGCGGCGCCAGTTGGTCGCCGAGCGGGCGCTCGTGCTCGTCGCCGTCGTCGTGGTGCTGACGGCGTGCGCCGGGGTCGTGATCGGCCTGCTGTCAGGGCCGGTCGACCTGTCGGTCGGCGGGATCGAACTGCTGGCCGCTCTGGTGGCCACGGCAGTCCTGGCGGCGTTCCACGGCGCGGTCGCCCTGCTGATAGCGGCCCGCACCGGGGACCGGACGCTCGCCATCACGGGCGCCTCCGGTGTCTTCACGGTCGGGTACGTGGTCGCCGGCCTCGGCGGCATCATCGACTGGCTCGAGCCCGGGCGCCGGGTGTCGCCACACCACCTCACCGTCGGCGGTCTGCCACTTCGCGACGGTTTCGAGCTCGGGGTGCTCGGAGTCGCGGCCGCGGCCGCCGCACTGGTGTGGCTCGCCCTCGAGGCATTCGAACGCCGCGACCTGCTCTGACAGCGCCAGAATGGGCGGATGCCCCGTCCACCCCGCCCGGAAACGGCGCCACCGCCGGCCGGCATGACCCGGTACGCGGCGCTGGTCGCCTACGACGGCGCCGCCTTCCACGGTTTCGCCGCCAACCCGGGCGTCGAGACCGTCGCCGGTGCGATCGACGACGCGCTCTCCCGGGTGCTCTCGGTCCCGGTGCGGACGGCGTGCGCCGGCCGCACCGACGCCGGGGTCCACGCGTGGGGCCAGGTGGTCTCCTTCGACGGACCACCGATCGAGGACCCGGGCCGGCTCGAGCACTCCCTGAACCGCATGCTCGCGCCGAGCATCGTCGTTCGTGACCTGAGTGCCGTCACCGACGACTTCGACGCCCGGTTCTCGGCCGAGAGCCGGACGTACCGCTACCGGCTGCTCAACCGCGAGCAGGGGGATCCGTTCCACCACCATCTGGTCTGGCACGTGGCGGGACCGCTGGACCTCGAGGCGATGAGGACGGCCGCCTCGCATCTCGTCGGCGAGCACGACTTCTCGTCGTTCTGCCGTCGCCGGATGGTGCTGGTCGACGGCGTGGAGGTCGCGGCCGACCTCACCCGAGAGATCCACGCGATCGGGATCGAGGGGGTCCAGGGAGACCTCGTCGACCTCTGGCTGACCGCCAACGCCTTCTGCCACCAGATGGTGCGCGCCATCACCGGCACCCTCGTCGAGGTCGGGTCCGGCAAGCGCGACGCCGCCTCGATTCCCGCCACGATCGCCGCCCGCGACCGCCACGCCGCAGGAGCTCTCGCGCCACCGCAGGGCCTCACGCTGTGGGCGGTCGACTACGGCTGAGCGCCCGGCCGCGAGATGTTCCTCCGCAGTTGGAAGCGCGCCCGACCCGCCCGTATCCTTGTCTGCTGGTCTGAGCGGCCGATCCTGCCGCGACCACACACCCGGACCGCTTGGAACGAAGACGAACAGTGAAGACCTACACCCCCAAAGCAGGCGAGATCGAGCGCCAGTGGCATGTCGTCGACGCCGAGGGCCTCGTCCTCGGCCGCATGGCCACCGAGGTCGCCCGCATCCTGCGTGGCAAGCACAAGCCGACCTTCACCCCCCACATGGACACGGGTGACCACGTCATCATCATCAACGCCGACAAGGTCGTGCTCACCAGCGACAAGGCGAAGGACAAGATGATGTACCGCCACTCGGGGTACCCGGGCGGCATCAAGTCCACGACCTACGCCGATCTGTTGGACACCAAGCCCGCCGAAGCCGTCCGCGGCTCGGTCCGGGGCATGCTCCCCAAGAACCGCCTCGGCCGCCAGATGCTGACCAAGCTCAAGGTGTACGCCGGCCCGAACCACCCGCACGAAGCCCAGAAGCCCCAGCCGCTGACGCTGGAGCAGGCCCGGGCCCGCGAAGCCTCCTGAGGACGATTGACATGACTGTGCTCGCTCAGACCACCGGCCGCCGCAAGCGTGCGGTCGCCCGAGTTCGCATCCGCCCCGGCGACGGCACCATCACCGTCAACGGCCGGACCGTCGAGGACTACTTCCCCTCGGAGACCCACCGCATGGTGCTCACCGAGCCGCTGAAGATCACCCAGACCGAAGCCGCCTACGACGTGGACGTCACCCTCCACGGTGGCGGCCCGACCGGCCAGGCCGGCGCCGTGCGCCTGGGCATCGCCCGTGGCCTGGTGGACATCGACGGCGAGATGCGCGAGCCGCTCAAGCGCGCCGGCTTCCTCACCCGCGACCCGCGGAAGAAGGAGTCCAAGAAGTACGGCCTCAAGAAGGCCCGCAAGGCGCCGCAGTACAGCAAGCGCTGATTGCTGCCCAGCCCAGCAAGCGCTGATTGCTGCCCAGCACAGCAAGCGCTGATTGCTGCCCACTACAGCAAGCGCTGAGTTTCCGCGGGTAGGGCCGTCGCCGGCCCAGCTCCTGGGGACCTTTGCTTCGCCGCGCCTCGGCCGATGTGAAATCGGTCGACAGTAACCTGAGGCGCGCATGTTGAAGTTCGGGACAGACGGGATTCGTGGGCGGGCGTACGACGAGGTGACGGTCGCGGACGTCGAGGCCTTGGCGTTCACCGCGGGACGTGTGCTCGGCGGTGCGGCGATGGTGATCGGCACCGACACCCGTGAGTCGGGCCCCGACTTCGTCGCCGCGATCTGCCGCGGCGTGGCCCGTCTGGGGATCGAACCGTGGTTCATCGGCGACGCGCCGACACCGGCGGTCGCGGCCGCCGCGCTGCGTCACGGGGTGCCCGGCGCGATGGTGTCGGCGTCGCACAACCCGTTCCACGACAACGGGATCAAGTTCTTCGGACCGGGTGGGCGCAAGCTCACCGATGCGCAGCAGGAAACGATGGAGGCCGAGCTCGCCTCGTTGCCCCCACTCGAGCCCCTCGAGGGTGTCACCGCCATCGATCGCTCGGATCTGGTCGCGGCCTACGGCGACGCCGTCGCCGCCTCCGTCGACGGACGGGGCCTCGATGGTCTGCGGCTCGTCGTCGACTGCGCGAACGGGGCGGCTTCGACCATCGCGCCGGCCACGCTCGCCGCGCTCGGTGCCGAGGTGATCTCGATCCACGACCAGCCCGACGGACGCAACATCAACGCCGGTGCAGGCTCGACCGACATGGCGCGGCTCCGCGAGCGCGTGCGCCAGAGCGGGGCATCGCTCGGCATCGCCTTCGACGGCGACGCCGATCGGATGCTCGCGGTCGACGGACAGGGCGAAGTGGTCGACGGTGACGAGATCATCGCGATCTGTGCCATCGACCGTTCGGCTCGCGGCACGCTCACGGGCGACACGGTCGTCGTGACCATCATGACCAACCTGGGGTTTCACCAGGGCATGGCGAGACGCGGCATCGCCGTCCATCAGACGCCGGTGGGGGACCGCCACGTCCTCGAAGCGCTCGAGCGCAACAACTGGGACCTCGGCGGCGAGCAGTCGGGTCACGTGATCTTCCACGACCTGGCCACCACAGGCGACGGCCTGTTGACGTGCGTGCAGTTGCTCGACACCGTCGTCCGGTCAGGACTCACCCTGGCCGAGCTCGCGGCCGACGCCATGATCCGACTCCCGCAGCGACTCCGCAACGTCCGGATCCAGGGAGCTGCGGGGGACGCCATGGAGTCGATCGCCGACGACATCGCGCGGGTGTCCGACGCCCTCGGTGACCGCGGCCGCCTCCTGGTCCGACCGTCGGGCACCGAGCCGCTGATCCGGTTCATGGCCGAGGATCCGACCCAGGCCGAGGCCGACGGTGCCGTCGACGACCTCATCGGGGTGCTCGAAGGCCGCTAGCCCAGGCGAATCATGGTCCCAGGGTGTGTCGAGTCGCCCGTGGGGGCCTTCGACTCTTCGCGGCCGTCGGGGAACCGTCGGTGGCGGTCAGGCGTGTGCCGTGAGGCCGATGACCCGGGAATTCCTTCCCAAGGTCCCGGCCCGGCCCGGCCTCGTAGACTGAGACGGTCCGATCACCCCCGATCGGCGAAGGGAAGTCACCATCCATGTGCGGCATCGTGGCGATTGTTCGGCGGCGGGCGACCCGATCCGTCCCGGCGAGCGACGACATCCTGGCGCTCGTCCCGGACCTGGGCGAGTCGCTGAGTTCGGACCCGGCGGTCTTGACCGACCTCGCCGGAGCGTTCGAGAGCATCGACGAGGCCCTCAAGGGCGTCCCGGGGATCACCTGTCTGGTCCGTGATCAGGACCTCGCCACCCTCCTCACGCATCGTGTCGACCAGCTCGAGGGGCACATCGCGTCGCTGGAGTCGTATCTCGAAGCCGCCGACGACACCCAGGACGCTGAAGCCACGAACGCCGCGCTGCTCCGACTCAAGGATGCGGCGTGGGCGATCGGACGTGACCGACTTCGGACGGCACGCGAGGTCCTGGCGCTGTGCGAGGGCGTCGTCACCGTGGCGTCGATCGAGGCCCTCACGTCGGTCCAGGAGGCCCTCTCGGCCATCGATCGGCTCGAGGTTCGCGGCCGCGACTCCGCTGGGCTCCACCTGCTGGTCCGAGGCCACGGGCTCGATCTCGACTCCGACGCGGTCGCGGCGGTCCTGGCCCAGCGCGGAGGCGACCCCAACTTCGGGTCCGGCTCGGTTCGCGTCGCCGACGGCCACCTCAGCTTCGTGTACAAGGCCGCAGCGGAGATCGGCGAGCTCGGCGACAACACCGCGGCGCTGCGCGACGCGATCACCCGAGACGATCTCCTCCATCGGGCACTGGACAACGACTCGGCATCGGTGACGGTCCTCGGCCACACCCGCTGGGCCAGCGTCGGCATCATCAGCGAGCCGAACGCCCACCCCCTCAACTCCGAGCAGTCCGACGACTTCGCCTGCCCCTACGTCACCGCAGCGCTCAACGGTGACGTCGACAACTTCGCCGACATCAAGGCCACCGAGGACCTCGCCATCGCGCCGGCGATCAGTACGGACGCGAAGGTGATCCCCACGTTGATGGGCAAGCACCTCGAGGCCCTCGACGAGCGCACGGAGTTGTCCGGCGTCGACGAGTCCTTCCGTCGCACGGTCGCGGCCCTCGAGGGATCCGTCGCCATCGCCGCGAGCGCGGCCGTCACCCCCGGCCGCCTCCAGCTCGCCCTCCGCGGCAGCGGGCAGGCCCTCTACGTCGGCCTCGCCGAGGACAGCTACATCGTCGCCTCGGAGCCCTACGGGGTGGTCGAGATGACGGAGCGCTACATCCGCATGGACGGCGAGACCCCGGGCAATCCCGACAACCCGACGGCCAGCCGGGGCCAGATCATCGCCCTCGACGGGGCTCGGGCCGGCGACATCGAGGGCGTGCGCCGGGTCGCGTACGACGGCACAGAGCTCCCCGTCGTCGAAGACGACATCACCGTGGCCGAGATCACGACACGCGACATCGATCGTGGGTCCTTCCCCCACTTCCTTCTCAAGGAGATCTCCGAGGCACCCCAGTCGTTCCGCAAGACGCTCCGCGGCAAGCTGCGTGAAGAGGACGGTCACTTCGACGTCCGGCTGAGCGAGGCGACGCTGCCCGACGACGTTCGCTCCCGGCTCCGCGACGGATCGATCCGGCAGGTCATGGTGATCGGCCAGGGGACCGCCGCCGTCGCCGGGCAGAGCCTGGCGTTGCTGCTCGCGCGAGAGGCCACCGGCCTCCGCGTCGAAGCGCTGCCTGCGACCGAGCTGTCCGGGTTCCACATGCGGTCGGACATGAGCGACACGCTCATCGTGGCCATCTCGCAGTCCGGCACGACGACCGACACCAACCGGACGGTCGACCTCGTCCGCGGGCGCGGCGCGTCGGTCATCGCGATCGTCAACCGCCGGGGCTCGGACCTGACCGACAAGAGCGACGGCGTCCTGTACACCTCGGACGGTCGTGACGTGGAGATGAGCGTCGCCTCGACCAAGGCCTTCTACTCCCAGATCGCGGCCGGCGCGCTGCTTGCGATCGCCATCGCCGATGAGGTCGGTGGCGGCGCGGTCGACACCGCCCACCGCCAGAGCGTGCTGCAGACCCTGCGTGACCTGCCCGACGCCATGGAACGGGTGATCGGCCAACGCGCCGACATCGGCAAGGCCGCTGCGGAGTTCGCGCCCCCGCGCCGATACTGGGCCATCGTCGGGAACGGCCCCAACGTGGTCGCGGCTCGCGAGATCAGGATCAAGCTCTCCGAGCTCTGCTACAAGTCGATCGCCGCGGACTCCACCGAGGACAAGAAGCACATCGACCTGTCCTCGGAGCCGATGATCCTCATCTGCGCCGCCGGGCTCGTCGGGTCGACGGCCTCCGACGTCTCCAAGGAGGTCGCCATCTACCGCGCGCACAAGGCGGCGCCGATCGTCATCTCCGACGACAGCGCCGAGTACCCGGCGGCCCTGCACGTCATCAAGGTTCCGACCGTCGATCCCGCCCTGGCCTTCGTGCTCTCCACGGTGGCCGGGCATCTGTTCGGCTACGAGGCTGCGCTGTCGATCGACGCCCAGGCCCGCCCACTGCGGGAGACCCGAGCGGCGGTCGAGCAGGCGGTATCGGAGCACCCGGACATGACCGGCGAGATCATGCTGCAGACCCTGCGGCCCGCGATCACCCAGCAGGCGCAGCGGTTCCTCGAAGGCGTCCGGGCCGGCGAGTACAACGGCCACCTCGAGGCGTCGAGCGCCACGCGTATCGCCTCGCTCTTCCGCTATGCCACCGGGACCATCCCGCTGGACTCCTACCAGCTCGACTTCGGCAAGGTGGGCACGCCGGCCACCGTGCTCGAGGATCTCACTGCGGCGCTCACCGTCGGGATCGAGGACCTGACCCGACCGATCGACGCGATCAAGCACCAGGCGAAGACCGTGACCGTGGGCATCTCCCGGTCAGACGAGGAGCTCATCGAGGTCGATGTGGTGCGTGAGCTGCTGGCCGCCGGGACGCCGCGAGACCGCCTCAGCTACCAGAACCTCCGCACCCTCGCCTCGCTCGACCCTGCGGTGGCCTCGGTGCTCGGCCACATCCGGTACGGCATCGAGGGCAGCGCCGACCACGACGACGCACAACTCGTCATCGTGGACCGTGGCGGCGTGGCCGCGGAGCTGCCCAGCAGGGTCGATCGTGACCCCTCGTTGCGGGGTAGCAAGCACCTGGTCGCGGTCGAACGACAGATCCTCGTCACCAAGGGACGGCGCGACGGCCGTCTGATCGCCATCGTCCCGGAGATCAAGGACAAGCAGGCGGTCGGCATCACGTTGTTGCACCTGCAGCTCGAGGAGAAGCTGGACGCGAGCGTGGCCCGCGGCGTCCTCCAGGGGTATCGCAACCGGTACTCGGGTCTCCGAGACTTCGTGACAGAGACCGAGCCGACGTTCCGCGAGGATCTGCTGGGCACCGTGCCGGTCGCCGACCTGCTCGTGCTGCCGATCACACAGCTGGCCGAGCACTGGTCGAACACCGCGGGCTGAGGGGCAGGCCCACGGTCCGGGGCTCGCCCGCCTCTACGATCGTGGCGTGATCCCGATCGTGACACCAGAGGAGATGGCAGCGGTCGACGCCGCCGCTCCCGAACCCGTCGACGAGCTCATCGCCCGCGCCGGGGCCGCGGTGGCTTGGGCGGCCCGGCGTCGGCTGGGTGGCGCCTACGGCCGTCGGGTGGTCGTGCTGGCCGGGAAGGGCAACAACGGCGCTGACGGCCGCATCGCGGCCGACCGCCTGCGCGGGTGGGGCGCGCGGGTCGCGGTCATCGATGCGACCGAGGCGCCCGAGGAGCTCCCGGCGTGCGACCTGGTCATCGACGCCGCGTACGGGACCGGCCTCACGCGTGAGTACAACCCGCCCGGAGCACCTGCCCCCGTGCTGGCCGTC
Source organism: Actinomycetota bacterium (assembly GCA_039029775.1). Taxonomy (GTDB): domain Bacteria; phylum Actinomycetota; class Acidimicrobiia; order Acidimicrobiales; family UBA8592; genus JBCCFK01. The sequence continues at coordinate 10,301 of JBCCFK010000130.1, forward strand.
GACATCCCCTCGGGTGTCGACGGCGCCACGGGTGAGATCCCCGGCGGCGCCCTCGCCGCGGTCGAGACCGTCACGTTCCAGGCCCTGAAGCCCGGGCTCGCCTTCCAGCCGGGCCGAGGCAGGTGCGGCTCGATCGGCATCGCCGACCTCGGGCTCGACGTCAGCGGCGCCTCGGCACACATGGTGACCGCCTCCGATGTCGCGGCCTGGCTGCCCGCCAGGCCCGCCGAGGCCCACAAGTGGCGCAGCGCATGCTGGGTCATCGCCGGGTCGCCCGGCATGTTCGGTGCCGGGTGGTTGGCCTCGGCGGCTGCCGCGCGCTCCGGGTCCGGGTATGTGCGCCACAGCGCTCCGGGTGGCCACGGCCACAGTCCCGTCGAGGTGGTCGAGCACGTGCTGCCGGCAACCGGCTGGGGGCGCCAGCTCGACGATGCCCATCGGTTCGGTGGCCTCGTGATCGGTCCGGGTCTGGGCCGGGCGGCGTCCACCCTCGAGTCGGTCCGCGACGCCATCGCCTCCACCACCACCGCCGCGGTGATCGACGCCGATGGCCTGGCCGCTCTCGTCGGCCACCATCCGGCCCACCCCGAGCGACTCGTGCTCACCCCGCACGACGGCGAATACGAGCTGTTGACGGGCCGGCGCCCCGGCCCGGACCGGATCGGTGCCGCACGCGACGTGGCGCGCACGACCGGCTCGACCGTGCTGCTCAAGGGGCCGACGACCGTGGTCGCGTCGCCCGACGGTGCCGCGCTGGTGAGCGCCACCGGTGACCAGCGCTTGGCGTCGGCCGGGACCGGAGACGTCCTCGCAGGCCTCATCGGCGCACTGCTCGCCCGCGGTGTCGACCCGTTCCGAGCCGCCGCGCTGGGCGCCTGGATCCACGGACGTGCCGCGGAGCTCGCACCTCGACATGGCATGGTGGCCTCCGACCTGCTCACCTTCCTCCCGGAGGTTCTCGATGCGTCCCACCTGGGCTGACATCGATCTCAGCGCGATCTCCCGCAACATCGCGACGATCGCCGATCTCGTGGCGCCGTCCGAGGTCTGCGCCGTCGTCAAGGCCGACGGCTATGGGCATGGCAGCGTTCCGGTGGCGCGCGCTGCGGTGCAGGCCGGAGCGTCGTGGCTGGCGGTGGCGCTGGTGGAGGAGGGCCGCGTCCTTCGTGAGGCCGGTGTCACCACACCGATCCTCGTGCTCTCCGAACCGCGACCCGACGAGATGGTCGAGGTCGTCGCCCACGACCTGACCCCCAGCGTCTACAGCGGCGAGGGCCTCGCGGCGGCCGC
>JBCCFK010000131.1:0-11571 GCA_039029775.1 Actinomycetota bacterium
CGCCGAGTTGACCGTCGAGGAGATGCCCGACGTCAAGGTCCATCTCCACAGCGGCTCGGGCACGCGCATCGACCCGGTCGAGGCACCAGACGGTGACCCGGCGAACGACATCGAGATCGTCGACGGTGACGGCAACCTGATCTTCGATCACCGCAACGGTCGCCGCCTCACCGTGGACCGGGTCCCCGGTGGCTTCACCATCACCCGCAACAACTCGACGGGCACCCGCAACCTGTGCATCGACGACGAGGGGGCCGACCTGTGCCAGGTGGACGAGGTCCGGTTCCGCTTCCAGCAGGGCTCGCCGACCGAGGTCGACGTGATCGACCAGATCTCGATCGGAACCACCGACAACCACTACCAGTGGGGAGAGTTGGCGGTCTACGCCCGTGACTTCGCCCCCGACACCTCGCTGTGGGTCGTCCTCGAGAACCTCACGATGGACCAGTACATCTACGGTCTCGCCGAGGTTCCGGCATCGTGGCCCGACGCCACCCTGCAGACCCAGGCGGTGGCCGGCCGGACCTACGCCTACGACCGAATCGTCAGCCGACGCGCGTCGAGCAGCTGGGACTTCCCGTGGGACCTGTACTCCACCGTGGACGATCAGGTGTACCACGGCTACGACAAGGAGGCGGGCTCGTTCGGAGCGAACTGGACCGCGAACGTCGATGCCACGTCCGATCAGGTGATGCTCTACAACGGCGACCCGATCACGGCCTTCTATTCGTCGTCCAACGGCGGCTGGAGCGAGGACAGCGGGTACGTGTTCGTCACGTCCCTCCCCTATCTCATCGCCCAACCCGACGAGTTCGACTTCTTCCAGAACCCCAATGCGTCGTGGTCCCGGGACTACACCGGCACCGAGGTCGCCAGGTGGTTCGCCCGGATCCAGTCGGTCGGCAGTGTCGGTGACGCCGTCGTCGACGTGATCGTGGGCGGCAACATCGGCGAGTCCGGGCGCAAGGACCGCGCCACGGTCACCGTGGTCGGGACGGACCTGACGCGGGAGGTCTCGGGCAACACGTTCCGCAACGTGATCAACCTCGGGGTCGCATCAGAGGGCGGCGGCCTGAGCCGCCAGGTGCTCTCGACGCTGTACGACGTCGAGGTCTTGGGCGGCGAGGAGCCGATCGGGGCGGTCGATCGAGTTCGCCGAAGCGGTACGTCGGTGACGGTCGAGGGCTGGGTGTTCGACCCGGACAGCCCCGACGCCGTCGATGTCGAGATCCGCCTGGACGGCGAACTGGTGACCACGGTGTCGGCCGACATCCTCCGCGCCGACGTCGACGCCACGTTCTCCGAGGGCGCCACACGCGGCTACGAGACGACGATCGAGGTCGACCAGAGCGTCGCCCGCCAGCTCTGTGTCTACGCCGACAACATCGGTCCCGGCGAGCGCCTCCTCCTCGGCTGCGAGGTGGTCTGAGCCCCGATCGGCGCTGAGCAGGATCTGTGAACCAAAAACGCTGCGCGTATTTGGGTTCACAGATCGTTTCGCCACGACCGATCCGGGCCCCGCGTGCGCCGGATCATCGCCGCGTCAAGAAATGGGAGCGGGCTGGCACAGGCCGTCGAGTTCGACGACCTGGATCTTGTCCCTGTTCTCCCAGGTGATCTCGAGGGTGGGGTCCTTGCGGAGCTTGAACTCGCGGAAGCTCATCTCGTTGGCGTCGAACGCCAGCAGACGGCCCACCAGGGAGTCGCCGAGGCCCAGGATCAGCTTGATCGCCTCGAGGGCCTGGATGCTGCCGACGATGCCGGGCAGGACGCCGAGGACGCCCGCCTCCGCGCAGCTCGGGGCGAGCTCGGCGGGAGGCGGCTCGGGGATCATGTCGCGGTAGGTCGGGCCGTTCTTCGGATCGAACACGGTGACCTGACCCTCGAACCGGAAGATCGACCCGTGCACCACGGGGATGCCCAGCTTCACCGATGCGTCGTTGAGCATGTACCGGACCGGGAAGTTGTCGGCGCCGTCGACGATGACGTCGTAGTCCTTGATGATGTCGACGATGTTCGAGGCGTCGAGCCGGACGTCGTGGGTCACGACGTTGACATCGGGGTTGAGCGCGTTCAGCGTCTTCTTGGCCGAGTCGACCTTGCGGTCGCCCACGCGATCGATGTTGTGGAGGATCTGCCGCTGCAGGTTGGACTCGTCCACGATGTCCATGTCGACGATGCCGACCGTCCCCACGCCTGCGGCCGCCAGGTACAGGGCCGCCGGCGAACCGAGCCCACCGGCACCGAGGCACAGGACCTTCGCGTCGAGCAGCTTCAGCTGGCCCTCCTCGCCGACCTCGGGCAGGAGCAGGTGGCGCTGGTACCGGTTGCGCTGCGCGGGCTCGAGCACCTGGGGCTTCTTCCAGTCGCGGCCTTCGTCCTTCCAGCGGTTGAAGCCGCCGTCCATCGACACCACGTCGGCGTAGTCCAGAGCCGCCAGGGTCTCAGCCGCGAACGCCGAGCGGACCCCACCGGCGCACATGGCGACGATCTTCGTGTCCTTCGTGGGGATCCTGTTCTCGATGTTGCTCTCGAGCTGACCGCGCGGGATGTGGATCGAACCGGGAATCGCGCCCTGTTCGTACTCGTCGGGCTCACGCACGTCGAGCAGGGTCCAGCCCTCGGCGAGCAGGTCCTCGGCCTCGGCGGTCGTGACCTCGTCGATGCGGCTCTTCGCCTCGTTCAGCAGTTCGCGGAAGCTGGCCATCAGGCGTCCTTCGTGGGGGTGTGATTGACGATGATCAAAACCCTACCAAGTTGATCAGGTATTCCGCCATCTCTTGCCGCATCGCCACACTTGTGGCGCAGCGGACCCCCTCTTCCCGCATCGCCACACTTGTGGCAGTGCGGACCCCCTCTTGCCGCATCGCCACACTTGTGGCGCAGCGGACCCCCTCTTGCCGCATCGCCACACTTGTGGCACTGCGGACCCCTCAGGCTTCCTCGGAGCGGCAGAGGTACGGGAGGTTCTCGCTGATGCCGCCGTTGATGACGACCTCCGCGATCGCGTCGAACTGGGTTGCATCGCCGTTGACGATGACCACGGGCGCACCATGCGACGCAGCGATCGGCACGACGTTCGCGATCGGGTAGACGGCCAGGGTCGACCCGACGGCGAGCATCAGGTCGCACTCGTTGGCGGCGATCTCGGCTCGCTGCAGGTCCTCGAACACCAGGTTCTGCCCGAACGAGATCGTGGCCGACTTCAGGATCCCACCGCAGAAGGTGCACATCGGATCGTCTTCGCCGGCTCGGACGCGCTCGAGCACGACCTCGATGTCGTCGCGGTACTCACACTCGAGGCAGGCGGCCTTTCGGGTCGTGCCGTGGATCTCGACGACGTTGGCCGGGTCCATGCCGGCTCGCTGGTGCAGTTCGTCGACGTTCTGGGTCACGAGCGTGTGGAGGATGCCGCGCTCCTGGAGGGCGACCAGCGCGTGATGCCCCTTGTTGGGCTCGACGTTGGCCCACAGCGCACCCTCGGCACGCAACGCCCAGTTCTTCGTGCGTACCTCGGCGTCGCTGACGTAGTAGCGGATGTTGGAGGCCTTCTCCGCTTCGGGGTTCTTCGTCCAGATCCCGTTCGGCCCTCGGAAGTCCGGAATGCCCGAGTCGGTGGAGATCCCCGCACCGGTCAGCACGAGGATCTTCTCGGAGCCGTCGACGAGTTCCCGCGCCCGCTCCAACAGACCCGGATCCACCTGGCGGTGTTCGATGGGTACGTCCTCGTCAGCATCCATGAGATCGGACCCTAGCGGCGCTCGGCCGGAGAAGACGGCTCAGCCGGAGTTGATCGAGAGTTAATGAGATCAGTTGAAAGTTGTTCACAGGCAGCCCTACGATGCGTGCCGAGCCTTCCCCTGGCGGAATCTCGCTCACCACGGAGCACACCATGACCACCCGAATCCCGGGCGGGGCGTCGGCGGACACCTCGCTCCCCTCCCACTTCCTGATCAGAACCTGGACCGACCCGGTCGTCGACGACCTCGGCCACGACCCTCGTTCCCGGTACGTCGAGACCTACTGGCTCGGCGTCCTCGGCCCGACGACCACCTGGCTCATCCGCAGGATCGCCGACGGCCTCGACCGACACCCTGACGGATTCGAACTCGACCTCCACGCCACCGCATACGCGCTCGGGCTCGGCATGCGCCAAGGGCGCCACTCGCCGTTCATGCGGGCGGTGGATCGAGCCTGTCAGTTCGGGGTGGCCCGACGGTCGGGCGAGCGGGAGCTGCACGTCCGGCGTCGCATCCCACCGGTGACCCAGGGCCAGCTGAAGCGGCTCCCCGATCACCTGCAGCAGAGCCACGCCGCGTGGCGACAGGCTCAACTCGTGGCCGCCGGCGAAGAGGCCGAACGGAAGGCCCGGCGCCTGGCGCTGACACTCCTGGAGCTGGGTGAGGACATCGATGCGGCCGAACGCCAACTGTGCACGTGGCGGGTCGAGGAGCCCATGGCCCAACGGGCGCTCGCGTGGGCCCACGACCGCCATGTGGCGGCCCGGGCGGCGGCGGACGCCACCGCGGGCTGAGCCCGGCGGCGCGGCCCGCATGAGTCGTCACCCGCCAGCGCCGCGCCGCTACTCTGCGTCCCGATGACCGCACTCGTCGGGCCATTCCTCATTGTCTGCGTGATCCTGGCCGTCGGCGGGGCCGCCAAGACGGCTGCGCCGGTACAGGCCCGCCGGGCGATCCGCGCCGTGGGCATCGAGGTCCCGCTGTGGTCCGTGCGACTCCTGGGTCTGGGTGAGGTCACCCTGGCCGTCGTGGCCGCGCTCAAGGGCGGCATCGTCCTGCCGATCGCTGTAGGGATGGCCTATCTGGCGTTCGCGGCCTTTGTCGTGCTGATGCTCCGGTCCGGAGCGGGCACCTCGTGCGGGTGCTTCGGGAGCGCGTCCACGCCTCCCTCCGGTCTGCACGTCGCGGTGAACGTGGCATGCGGTGCCGTCGCCTTCGGTGCCGCGGGCGTGGACGGGCTCGTGACTACACTCGACGACCAGGCGGGCGCGGGACTCCCCTTGGTTGCACTTGTTTTGGTCGGCTCGTACGCCACGTATCTCCTCTTGACCGCGCTTCCGACGGTCCTCGCGCCGCCCGAGCGGTCGGTCGCGGCCTTCGCCCTCGTGGACCGGGGCGACCGGGAGGCCGGGACGACATGAGCCAACGCCTCGCCGCGGCGGCCAGCAACTTCCTGGCCCGCCGCAGTCCCCGCCGCGGCTTCCTCGCGAAGACCGCCGTCGTCGGATCGGCCCTCGCCGTCACCCCGAAGAACTTCATCACCCGACCGGGTACCGCGTACGCCCAGGTCTGCAACTGCAGCGGATCCGACTGTCGGTGCTCCGCGCTGTGCTGCGACGGCTACACCGAGTTCTGCTGCACGATCTACGGCACCAACGGATGCCCTCCCGGTTCGCTCTACGGCGGCTGGTGGCGGGTCAGCGGCTCGAACTACTGCGGGGGCAACAACCGGTACTACCTCGACTGCCACAACCCCTGCAACGGCTGCAGCTGCGGCGCCAACGGCATCTGCAGCGGGTCCTGCAACGGCACGCCCTGCGGCTGCGCCCTGGGCTCGTGCAACAACCGCAAGGCCGGTTGCACCCACTTCCGCTACGGCCAGTGCAACCAGCAGATCGACTGCCTCGGCCCCATCGTCTGCCGCGTCATCACGTGCACGCCGCCCTGGCAGCTCGAGCCGACCTGCAGCACCTCGATCCGCACCGACGACGCGACACGGAACCACCACCGGGCGTGCCTGACCGAGTCGGGCAACGTCCCGGTCGGCGAACTCGACAAGGTCGACGCTGACGAGCCGGGAACGATCCGGGTCCGCGGCTGGGCCATCGACCCCGACGTGATCGACCCGATCGTGGTCAACATCCACGTCAACGGCGACCTCGTCGCCTCGATAACCTCCGACCGCCCCCGCCCCGATGTCGGCATCGCCTACCGGTCCTACGGGGAGAACCACGGCTTCGACTACTCGTTCCCGTCGACCATCGGCACCAAGGAGGTCTGCGTCTACGCGGCCAACGCCGACGGCGGCACCGCCACCCTCCTGGGCTGCTCCCGCGTGCGCGTGGCCGCCGGCACGGCGACCGGCGTCATCGAGTCGGCTCGCACCCGCGAGGACGGCGGCGTTCGCGTCCGGGGCTGGGCGGTCCTCGAGGGCTCCGCCGAACCCGTCGACGTCTCGTTGATGCTCGACGGAGAGATGGCCAAGACCGTCACCGCAGATCGCACCCGCGATGATCTCGCCGACACCCTGGGCGAGCTCGGTGTCGACCACGGATTCGCCACCACCATCAAGTCCGGCGCCGGGGCCAACCAGGTGTGTGCCACCGTGACCGACCCCGAGTCCGGCGAGATCGTCGACCTCGGATGCATGACGGTCGAGGCGCTCCGCACCGCCGATCCCGTCGGCGGCGTGGACCGCATCCGGGGTCGCACCGAAGACGTCCGGGTCATCGGCTGGGCCCTCGACCCCGATGGCGGCGACGTCGACATCGCGGTGTTCGTCGACGGTGTGGAGCAGGTCCGGCTCGCGGCGACCGATCCGCGACCCGACGTGGCGGCCGCCTATCCGGCCGCCGAGGGGACCGGTGGATTCGACATCAAGGTTTCCGCCGAGCCGGGCGAGCACAATGTGTGCGTGTACACGTTCGGCAGCGACGGCGCGCAAGGCCCACTCCTGGGCTGCTCCACCGTCACGGTGGGCTGACCCGTGACCGCCCTGGTCGTGGCCCTGACCGTGGTGGTCGCTCTTCTGGCGATCCTCGTTGCGGGCCTCCTCCGCAGCCACGCCGACATCCTGCGGGCGCTGCACTCGCTCGGCATCACCGAGCAGGAGCTCCACGAGCACGACCACAGCGACGGGGCAAGCTTCCGGACCCGCGAAGGCGTGCCACAACCCCGAGGAATCGAAGGGGCGGCCCACGACATCGTTGGGGTCACCCCGGCGGGCGGGACAGCGCGCGCCGCCGTCGTCTCGACCCGCCACACCACACTGCTGGCCTTCCTGTCGTCGGGATGCCTGACGTGTCGCGACTTCTGGGACGCCTTCTCCAAGAAGCTCGACCTCCCCGGCACCGACACTCGTCTGGTCATCGTCACCCAGGGGCCCGAGTCGGAGTCCGCCAGTACCGTCGCCGGCCTGGCGCCGAAGGACGTGACCGTCCTGATGTCCTCCGAGGCGTGGACCGACTACGGCATCCCGGTGTCGCCGTACTTCCTCCTGGTCGACGGTCCGTCCGGCGAGATCATGGGTGAGGGTGCGGCATCCACCTGGGACTCGGTGGTCGGCTTGCTCGAGCAGGCCCTCGCCGACACCGGCCGGACCCGGACAGGCCGCAGCACCCCAGAGGCGAGAACCCGCGGTGCGGTTCGAGAAGCCGACACCGACGACGCGTTGTCGGCCGCCGGCATCGAACCCGACGACCCTCGGCTGTACCACGAGCCGGACGCGGATCGATGAGTGCGTTGGCGCTGACCACCGCCCTCGGCGTCGTCCTGGCGCTGGTCGCAGCCGTCCGGTCGACGTGGTCACCTTGAGGTGAATCGATGCTGTCGAGCATCTCTCCGTTCGGTGAACGGAGTCGCAACAGCCGCTGGTGGCTGACGGTGTCCGCCTATCTCGTCGGCTCGATCGCCGGCGGTGCGGCCACCGGCGTCGTCGCGGGCACAGTGGGCGCCGTGGCGTTCCTCTGGCTCGATGCGGAAGCGGGTCTCCTTGTCCTCGCGATCGCCGCAGCCATCGGCCTGGCCGCCGACCTCGGTCTGGCCGGCCTGCGGGTGCCGTCGATGCATCGCCAGGTCAACGAGGACTGGCTCACCACCTACCGGGGCTGGGTCTACGGCGCCGGCTTCGGCTTCCAGCTCGGCCTCGGGTTCGCCACGATCGTCGCCACCTCCACCGTGTGGCTGACCTTCATCGCCGCCGCCATGACCGGCTCGTTCGTGCGAGCCGTCCTGCTCGGCGCCCTCTTCGGGTTCGCCCGCGGGGTCCTGATCCTGGCCACGGCGCGGATCAACGACCCGGCCTCGCTTCGCCACCTGTTCCGCACCATCGCCGCGCAGGCGCCGGGGGTCAATCGCCTCGCCCGTGTCGCCGCCGGCCTGACCGCGATCACCGCTGCCGCCGGCCTGATCGCATGAGGAGACAACGATGAGCCGCTTCGCTCAGGTCAGTGCCCACGGCATCTCGATCCATCTGCCCGCCGGGTGGGACGCCGAGATCTACGTCCGTGACCTCGACGGCGACCCGACCGACGACATCGTCGACCTCAAGCCCGTCCTCCACGCGTCGAACTTCCCGCTGCCACCCGGGCGAGGAGACTTCGGGTCGATCGCCGTCGAGTCCATGGACCGCCCCGGTGTGTTCATGGCGGTGCTGGAGTACGAGAACGCCTCCGCCGGCGAGAAGCTGTTCCGCAACCAGTTCCCGTCGCGTCTCGAGGAGCGGGAGTTCGGCCCGACGAACCTGCAGCGCCCACTGCCCGGCCAAGCCGGGGCACAGCGCTTCTGCAGCAGCGGCGGCAGGGCCTTCTGCGTCTACGCGGTCCTGGGCAACTACGCGATGCGCCAGGTCCTGGTCCCCGAGCTCAACCGAGCCCCTGGGCACCGTCGTCATCGACGAGCTGTAGGCCGAGGTCGACGCTCAGCTGGGCGTGTCGTAGTTCTCCAGGAGATCGACGAGCAGGCGCACGCCGTAGCCGGTGCCACCCTTGGGGTGCTCCTCGAACGGGGCGTCGATGAACGCCGGTGCGGCGATGTCGATGTGGGCCCAAGGGATGTCCTCGCCCACGAACTCCTTGAGGAACAGGCCTGCGGTGATGGCACCACCGTGAGCACCGCCGATGTTCTTCACGTCGGCGACACTGGAGTCGAGCATGCCCCGGTACTCCGGCGGCAAGGGCAGCTGCCACACGCGCTCGCCCGTGCGACCACCGGCGTCGAGGACCTGGCCGACCCAGCCATCGCCGTCGGTGCCCATGACCCCGGCGTAGCGAGGACCGAGAGCGACCATGCAGGCGCCGGTGAGTGTGGCGAGGTCGACGATGGCGTCTGGCTTGGCCTCGGTGGCCAGCGAGAGCGCGTCGGCGAGGATCAGGCGACCCTCGGCGTCGGTGTTCAGGACCTCGACGGTCTTGCCGTTGCGGATCTTGAGCACGTCACCGGGGCGGGTGGCGTCCCCGCCGAGCATGTTGTCGGTCAGGGGCAGGTAGGCCGAGACCTTCACCTTGGGCTGCACCGTCGCAAGCGTCGACATCGCACCGAGCACGGCGGCTGCGCCACCCATGTCGCACTTCATCGTCATCATGCCGGCGCCGGTCTTGATGCTGAGGCCGCCGGCGTCGAACGTCACGCCCTTGCCCACGAGGGCGACGTGGCCCGCGGCCTTGCCCTTCGGCCGATACGTCATCTCGACGAATCGCGGCTGCTGGGTCGACCCGCGGTTGACGCCGAGGAGGCCGCCCATGCGGGCCCGCTTGATGGCGGCGGCGTCGAGCACCTTGATGGTGAGCTTGCCCTCCTTGGCCACGGCGTTTGCCTTGCGGGCGAACGCCACCGGCGTCAGCGAGCCGCCGGGCTCGTTGACGAGGTCACGGGCGAGGTTGACCCCGGCGGCGATGGCCTTGCCCTTGGCCACGGCGTCGGTGATCCGCTTACCGCCGCCGACGAGGGTCACCGACTGGAGCTTGCCCGGCTTCGCCTTGGACTTCTGATCGAGGTAGGCGTATGCGCCGAGGTCGACACCCTCGGCGAAGGCCTGCGCGGCGGCGTCCCTGGAGAGTGCGTCGCCGGCGGCGTCGAGCACGTCGGCGGCAACCTTCTTCGCTCGCTTCGATGCCCGAGCCAACGCCACACCAGCGCGGCGGAACGCCGTGGCATTGATCTCGTCGGCCGCACCGACACCCAGTGCGACCACGGCGCCATTGTCGCCCGACACGATGTGTGCCTGGCCGACCGACCCGTCGAAGCCCCGTGCCTCGAGGACGTCCCAGTCGAGCCCGTGCGGCTTGTCCGCCACCTCGTCACTCGTGACGGCGATCCCGACGAGTTCGGCGCGGGCCGGGGCCTTGCGGGCGAGGGTGATCTCGATGGACATCGTTGTCTCCAGGGTTCAGGGGGTCGGGGGGTGCAGACGCCTCGGCGTCAGAGTTCTTTGGTGATGAGGGACTCGCCCTCCTGCCAGCGCGCCAGCGTCCACAGCAGGTCCGAGAGCCGATTGAGATAGCGCAGCGCCTCCGACTCGCGCTCACGTACGGCCGGGAGCACGTCGCGCTCGGCCCGACGCACGACCGTGCGAGCCAGGTCGAGGCGGGCAGCGACCTCGGTCTGGCCGGGCACCACGAAGTCGGTGGGCATCTCGAAGCGCTCGGTGAAGGAGTCGATGTGGACCTCGAGCGCGTCGACCATCTCCGGCGTGGTCAACGTGGCCCCGGGCGTCAGCTTGTGCGCGTTCTCCGGTGCCGTCGCCAGCTCGGCCATCAGTACCCAGAGGTCTCGCATGATGGCGATGGTCAGGCGGCCGAGCTCCGAGTCGTCGTCACACACGGCTCGGACCAGGCCAAGCGCGGCCTGCGCCTCGTCGACCGACCCGTAGGCCGCGGGGAGCTCGCTGTCCTTGGCGACGCGACCGCCGTAGAACAGGCCGGTGGTTCCGTCGTCCCCGTCCTTCGTGTAGACCTTCATCCTGGCCCAGAGGCTACCGGTGCGATCGCCCGCACCCATGCATCGAAAGGCCACCCTCCGACCACCTCAGGACCCGACCATGCGCGGACGGTTCGCGCCGAGCCCCACCGGCGAGCTCCACATCGGCAACCTCCGGACCGCCCTCTGGGCGTGGCTGTTCGCCCGCAGCGCGGGCAGCGACTTCGTTCTTCGTTTCGAAGACCTCGATCCGGCCGCCGTCCGCCCGGAGCACTACGACGGCCAGCGACGGGATCTCGAACGGATCGGCCTCGACTGGGACCAGGAGACACGCCAGGGAGACGACGTCACTCCCTATCGCGACGCGATCTCGATGCTCGACGACCGCGGGCTCGTGTACCCGTGCTACTGCTCGCGACGCGAGATCCAGGAGGCGGCAGCGGCCCCGCACGGCGACCTCCCCGAGGGCGCCTATCCCGGCACCTGTCGGGGCCTCACCGACGCCGAGCGTCGGCGGCGCGAGGACGACGGCCGCACCCCGGCACTGAGGCTGATGACCGACGGCTCGTCGGTGTCGTTCGTCGACACGGTGCACGGCGAGGCATCGGCCCGACTGGACGACATGGTCCTGGCGCGACGTGACGGAATGCCCGCGTACAACCTGGCGGTCGTGGTCGACGACGCCGCCCAGGCCGTGGAACAGATCGTGCGGGGCGACGACCTGCTGCTCTCGACCCCTCGACAGCTCCATCTCGGGCGACTGTTGGGACGATCAGACCCCGTCCACAGCCACGTCCCGCTGGTGCTCGGACCCTCCGGGGCACGGCTGGCGAAGCGGGGCGGCGGCGGCACCCCGTCCGGCCCCCCACCACAGGGGGGGGCACCCCCGCAGGGGCGGGGGGGGGGGGCCCCCACC
>JBCCFK010000132.1:0-11529 GCA_039029775.1 Actinomycetota bacterium
AGTCCTGCCGCTGATCCGGAGCGGAGAACCGGATGGCGAGCGAGCGTTTCAGCGCCGCATAGGCCTCGGCGCGAGAGGCGTGCGCCCGCAGGTATTCACGGAAGAGGAGCCCGAACTGTTCGGAGAACGAGCCGGCGCGACGGACGTGGATGTGGGTCCGCCGCGCGCCGAGCTGCTCGCGGAAGTACCGCTTCGTGCGCTCGGGGTTGTCGACCTGGTGGACGAAGCCGGCTCGTTCGAGCGGCGTCCGAAAGCTCGCCAGCGGCTCGAACGAGGAGACGGAGATCTGGACGTCGATGACCGGCTTCGCGGCCAGTCCCACGACAGCGGTCGACCCGATGTGGTCGATGCGAAGGGCGACGTCCCCGAGCTCGGCCCGGAGACGTTCGCCGAGCCCATCGAACAGAGTCGGCCACTCACGGTCGTACTCGACGACGACGACACCCTCGGGCACGGCGCTCAGCGTGCCAGATCGCGCGCTGCGTCGCACGGAGCAGCCGGGCACCGTCCGAGGGCAACGTATGATTCCCCGCGGTCGAAACGCCGGCCCGTTTCGAGGAGGGCAACGATGTCAGACGTCTCGGTGATCGGACTCGGAGCGATGGGAGCGGCGATCGCCGCAACCCTCCTCGACGCAGGCCGGTCACGCTGACATGGCCAGCCAATTCGTTCCCGTCTTCGCCGACCAGCTCCACCACACGCTGACGACGATCGCCCAAGGAGACTTCGGCGGGACCGAGGCGGCACTCAAGACCTATGCGAGCTCGATCACCGATCGCGTCGCGGAAGGCCGGGCGCGAGGCGTGAACGTCGAGTTCTACGGCTTCGTCGACGAGATCCTGAGCAGAGCGATCGACCAAGGCCTCGGCGACGAGGAGCTCTCGGCCGTGGTCAAGCTGTGGCGCTGAACCGCGCGATCACCTTCGGGTGACGGTGACCGGGAGCTTCGTGTAGCCGTGGACGAATGACGAGAACACGCGCTCGGGCTCCTCGACGACGTCGATCCGCTCGAAGCGCTGGAGGATCTCCTCCCACAGGACCCGGAGCTGCAGTTCGGCGACGCGGCTGCCCATGCAGAAGTGGATGCCGTAGCCGAACGACAGCTGACGGTCGGCGTTGGGCCGCTCGATGTCGAGCTTGTGAGCGTTCTCGAAGACGTCCTCGTCCTGGTTGGCCGAGATGTACCACATCAGCACCTGGTCATTGGCCTTGATCTGCTTGCCGCCGAGCTCGGTGTCGCGCGTGGCGGTGCGACGCATGTACGACAACGGCGTCTGCCAGCGGATCACCTCGGGCACGAACTGGGAAATCAGGCCGGGATCGGCCTTGAGCTTCTCGAACTGGTCCGGGAACTGGTTGAGGCCGTACACGCTCCCCGACATCGTGTTTCGGGTGGTGTCGTTGCCACCGACGATCAGCAGGAGCAGGTTGCCCAGCTGTTCCATCGGGCTCAGATGCTTGGTGTCCTCGCCGTTGGCGAGCATGGTGACGAGATCGAACCCGTCCCCACCGCGACGCTCGTCCCACAGCTTGGTGAAGTAGTCGACGCACTCCAGGAGCTCGTCGATCTTCTGTTGCTGCGTCTCGACGACGCCACCGGGTTCGGGGACGGCGAAGACGATGTCGGACCACCGGGTCAGCTTTCGTCGGTCCTCCATCGGGAAGTCGAACAGCGTGGCCAGCATGAGCGTCGTGAGCTCGACCGACACGGTGTCGACCCAGTCGAATGCCTCGCCGTCGGGCAGTGAGTCGAGGAGCGCTGCGGTGCGCTCGCGGATCATCGGCTCGATGTTCCGGATGTTGCTGGGAGCCGACACGCTGCGGACGGTCTTGCGCTGCTCGGTGTGGGTCGGCGGGTCCATGGCGATGAAGGGGGTGGGGCCCTGCGGCTCGAACTCACCGGAGGCGATCGATTCGAGGCCGAGCGTGATGCCCTTCGCGGACGAGTACGTCTCCCACTCGCCGTCGACGGCGCGCACATCGGCGTACTTCGTGACCGACCAGTAGCGGCCTGCGGTCTCGATCTCGTTGAAGTGCACCGGGTCCTCGGCGCGCAGCCGTGCGAAGTGCTCCTGCCAGCGGTCTTCCTTGAACAGGTGGGGGTTCGCCGGGTTGATCTCGGCGATGTCCAGATCGGCCGCCGCCGGTACTCCCCCGCCGGTCTCCGCCATCTCCATCTCGGGAGTGCGGATGTTGGGGTCGAAGAGGCCGCGCTCTTCTGTGGCGTCGACGTTGTCGATGGTGTCGGTCATTGGGGGTCCTCGATGACAGGCAGTGGTCGGTGGGCGACGGCTTCGACGGTAGCAGGGCGGCGGGCGGCGGCCGGACGCGACTCTCTGGTCGCTGCGACTCCGACGGAACCGCGGCCCACGTCTAGGGTCGAGCCATGTCCGACACCCAGACGCGCCACCTCGAGGGCAACTACGCCCCGGTCGACGACGAGATCACCGCCTTCGACCTGCCGGTCACCGGTGCGATCCCACCCGAGCTCAACGGCCGCCTGCTTCGGATCGGCCCGAACCCGTTCGACGGCGCCTCGGGTCACTGGTTCTCGGGCACCGGCATGGCCCACGGGCTGCGGATCGAGGACGGTCGGGCCGCCTGGTACCGAAACCGGTACGTGCGCGGCGACCGCGTCGCCGAAGCCAAGGGATGGCCGCAGGTCGAGGGACCCCGACACGGCATGGGCGACGGCAACGCCAACACCAACATCGTCTGCCAGGGCGGGACGACGTACGCCATCGTCGAGGCGGGTTCGTACCCGGTGGCGTTGACCGAGGAACTCGACACCATCGCCCGCGACGACTTCGGCGGCTCACTCGACGGGTCCTTCACCGCCCACCCCAAGCTCGACCCCGAGTCGGGTGAGCTCCACGCGATCACCTACTACTGGGAGTGGGACCACGTCCGCTACGTCGTGGTCGACACGGCCGGCGCAGTGCGACGCGAGGTGCAGGTCCCCGTTCCCGGTCGACCGATGATCCACGACTGCTCGATCACCGAGAGCTCGGTCCTGATCTACGACCTCCCGGTCCACTTCGACATCGACTCGGCCATGAGCGGGGTGTCGATGCCCTACCAGTGGACGCTCGAGCACGGCGCCCGCGTCGGCGTTCTGCCGAGGGAAGCCGACGCGGGCGAGGTCGTCTGGTGCGAGGTCGAACCCTGCTACGTCTTCCACCCGCTGAACGCCTATGACACCGACGACGGCCGGATCATCGCCGACGTGATCCGCCACCCCCACATGTTCGCCAGCCGGTCGAGCATGCCCGGCGGCGGCCCTCCGATCCTGGCGCGATGGACCATCGACCCCACGACCGGCAAGGTCCTCGAAGAGGTCGTTTCCGACCGCAACCAGGAGTTCCCCCGGGTCGACGAGCGGGTCGTCGGTCGCCAGCATCGCTGGGGTTACGGCGTGTACTCCGGTGATGGTTCGCTGTACCGCGGCGCCGTCAAGAACGACGTGGAGACCGGGGAGAGCGAGTTCCGCGACCACGGCGACGGGCGATTCTGCCAGGAGCCCGTGTTCGTACCCCGCGCCCCCGACGCCGACGAGGACGACGGCTGGCTCCTCGCGTACGTCCACGACGAGAACACTCAGAGCTGCGACGTCGAGGTCTGGGAGGCACGAGACTTCACCGGCGACCCCGTCGCCCTGATCCACCTGCCCCAACGCGTCCCATACGGCTTCCACGGCAACTGGGTGCCCGACGAAGCCTGACGACCGGGCTCGGCCGGTCCCCTGTCGGCGGAGCGCCCGAAGCCGAATTGTGCTGTCTCGACTGGCACAACCTACGCTCGTCGGCGCACGGAAGGGAGACGACGTGGAGTTCCAAGACCTGGCCTTCGGCCGCCGCAGCATCCGGGGCTACAAGCCCGATCCGGTCCCGAAGGAACTGCTCGACGAGATCATCGAGGTGGCGGCGCAGTGCCCGTCGTCGATGAACACCCAACCCTGGTACGTCCATGTGGTCACCGGCGAGGTGCTCGATCGCATCCGCCGGGGCAACACCGAACGCATGCTCGAGACCGGCCGACCCGACCGCGAGATCCGTGGGCACGGCCGCTACGAGGGGGACCACCGGGAGCGCCAGAAGAGGGTCGCGGCCCAGCTCTTCGAGGCTGCCGGGATCGGCTGGGACAACAAGGAGCAGCGCCAGGACTGGGTGCTGCGCGGCTTCCGCCAGTTCGACGCGCCGGTCTCGGTCATCGGGTGCATCGACCGGGACCTGTACGACTCGACCGAGGCGTACTTCGACCTCGGCCAGTTCGTGTACGGCATGGTGCTGGCCGCCTGGGACCGCGGCGTCGGATGCGTGATCAACGGACAGGGCATCAGCCAGTCCCCCGTCGTCCGGGAGCACGCCGCGATCCCCGACGATCAGCTGATCGTGATCACGGTGGCGATGGGGTTCCCCGACGAATCGTTCCCCGCCAACGGGGTGGTGTCCGAACGCCGGCCGGTGTCCGAGATCGCCACGTACCGCGGCTTCCACGACTGACCGGGACCGACGGCAGCACCGCCGGTCGCGTCAGCATCCGGTCTCGGTGAAGGCGTCGTGGTCGCAGAGCGTCCTCGCCACCTTGGACATCGCGTTCGCGAGCGCAGCCGTCTCCGCTCCGTCGAGATGGTCGAACACCAGACAGCGCACGTCGTCGGCGTGGATCGGCGCCACCCGCTCGAGGAGCTGGCGCCCGGCGGCGGTCAGCGTCGCGTTCTTGCCGCGACCGTCGTCCGCGTCGGCCGCGATCTCGACGTGCCCACGATCGATCATCGTCCGAAGGCGATGCGTCAGCCGGCTCTGTGACAGGTTGGCCGCATCGGCGAGCTCCGTCAGACGCATCGTGTCGTCGGGAGCGTCCGACAGCGCCACCAGGATCGAGTAGTGCACCACCAGCAGGTCGTGCTCCTTGAGCGTGCGCTCCAGCTGCGGGAGGCCGCGGTTCACGAAGACCAACAGGGCCCGCCACGCCTGCTGCTGGGTCTCGTCGAGCCACCGGTCGTCCGTCACATCACCAGCCTAGTGGTTGACGCGACAACAATCTCTCATTAACTTGAAACTTCAAGGAGATAGTTGACCTGTCAATGAAAGGAGCGATCGATGATGGAGCCAGCGAAGCGGGATCACTCCGTCGCCGGCAGGGCCAGGGACGTCTCGCAGGTCATCCCGGCCACCAGCACGCTCGAAGGCGGCGGATTCGAGGTGTACCGGCCGTTCCCCGGCGGTGTCGCCGACTGGTTCGACCCGTTCCTGTTGCTCGACGAGATGGCGCCGCACTACCACGCCCCGGGAACAGCTGTGGGCGCACCACCGCACCCCCACCGAGGTTTCGAGACCGTCACCTACATCCTCCAAGGTGAGGTCGAGCATCGCGACTCGGCCGGACACCACGGGGTCATCGGACCCGGCGACGCGCAGTGGATGACTGCGGGCGACGGCATCGTCCACTCGGAGATGCCCAGCGAGCGCGTCCAACGCGAAGGTGGCGTGGGACACGGGCTCCAGCTATGGGTCAACCTCCCGGCCTCGCTCCGGCGAACACCACCGACCTACCAGGCATTGCCCGCCGACGACATGGGCTCGGCACGAGGCGACGGATGGTCGGCCGAGATCATCGCCGGCTCGCTCCTCGGCGCGACCGGCCCGGCCGCGACCCACACCCCCGTCGGCCTCGCTCGCGTCACCATCGAGCCCGGCACGACGCTGCGCATCCCGACCACCGACGGTCACACCGCGCTCGTGTATGCGCTCGACGGCGTTGCGGCGGTCGGAGCCGATGGACGTGAACTCCGAGCCCACCATCTGGCCGCTCTCGTCGACGGGGGCGGCGACGTCGTGCTGGCCGTGCCCGAGGAGGCAACGGAGCCGTTCGACGGGATCGTCCTGACGGGCGAACCGATCGGCGAGCCGATGGCCCGGTACGGACCGTTCGTGATGAACACCCACGCCGAGATCCAGGAAGCCGTCGCGGACTTCGCCGCCGGCCGAATGGGCGCCATCGCCGCCACCGGCACCACCTGATCCCCCAACCCGAACACCGACCAGAAAGCACCCCCATGAAACTCCTCGTCTTCGCTGCGACAACGAGCCGCGAGTCGATCAACCGACAGCTCCTGAACTACGCCGAACGACTCCTCGCCGACGGCCTCGTCGAGGGCGAGCTCGAGATCGAGAGCATCGACCTCAACGACTACGAAATGCCGATCTACAGCGCCGACCGCGAGAAGGAGGACGGCATCCCGGACGCCGCCCGGGACTTCTTCGACAGGGTCGGAGCGGCCGACGCCGTCCTGATCTCGTTCGCCGAACACAACGGCTTCTACACCGCCGCCTACAAGAACGTCTTCGACTGGGCCTCGCGCATCGACATGCGCGTCTACCAGGACAAGCCGGCCGTGCTCTTCTCGACGTCGATCGGTCCGAGCGGCGGGGCCAACGTGCTCAAGACGGCCGTGATGTCCGGGCAGTTCTTCGGCTACGACGTCAAGGCCAGCCTCTCGATCCCGAGCTTCCACGACAACTTCGATCTCGACACGGGCGTGCTGCGTGACGCTGACCTCGACGGGCAGTTCCGTGCCGCGTTGGCCTCCCTCGGCGACGACAGCGCAACGGGGGTCGCGGCATGACATCGACACGACCCGCACCCGGCACCTGGGCACTCGACCCGTCGGCCACCACCGTCGTCGTGTCGGCCAGGAAGCTCGGCCTCTTCACCATTCCCGCAACGCTCAACGTCGTCTCCGGCACGATCGAGGTCGGCGAGGACCACGAGATCACGAGCGTGGAAGTCGTCGCCGACGCGTCCTCCTATGCCAGCAAGAACGCCAAGCGCAACGAGCACGTGATCAGCCCGGACTTTCTCGACGCCGGCGCTCACCCCACCATCGTGTTCCGCTCCGAGGGAGTGGCCGACGCCACCGACGGCGTCGTCTCACACGGGACGGTCACGGTGAAGGGTCAGGACGCACAGATCGAGGTCGTGGTCGCCAACATCGACGTGGCCGACGACGCCGGATCGTTCGTGGCGACGGCGACGGTCGATCGCAATGCGATCGGCGTCGGCCGCATGCCGTCGGCCATCATCGGCAGACAGCTCGACATCACGGTCAGCGCCACCGCTGGTCGACGCGCATGACCGCGCCGTCCATTCCGCGCGAGCCGGGGTCGGCCACCACCGGCTCGGGCACGAGGCTGCTGCACCTCGTCGCCGTGCTCTGGGTCGTCTGGGGACTCGTGCACATGTTCGCCGGTGTCATGACGATGGCACGGGACACCGCGGACGCGGTCGGCGGCATCGCCGACGCCGTGGAGCCGGCCGTGCTCGACATCGAGTATCCGGACGCGGTCGGCGCCATCGTCGACCAGCACGGCTTCAACCTGTTCTGGATCGGCGCGGTGACCCTGATCTGTGCGGCGTTCATCTGGCGCGGGTCGATGCCGGCCGCGTTCCTCGCGGCGCTCGTCGGTGGCCTCGCCGATGTCGGCTACTTCGTGTTCCTCGACCTGGGCGGCCATGTGAACTTCGTCCCGGGGACGGTCATGACGATCGTCTCCGCGACCGCCATCATCGCCACGGTCATCGTCCACCGGACCCGGTCACCCGAGCCGGCCACCGACGTCAGTAGATCTCGATGAGGCCTGCCGCGCCCTGACCACCGCCGATGCACATGGTCACGACGCCCCACTTCGCTCCGCGGCGCCGGCCCTCCTGCAGGATGTGGCCCGCACAGCGGGTACCGGTCATGCCGAACGGGTGACCGATGGCGATCGAGCCACCGTTGACGTTGTACTTCTCGGGATCGATGCCGAGCGTGTCGCGGCTGTAGAGGCACTGACTGGCGAACGCCTCGTTGAGCTCCCACAGATCGATGTCGTCGACGGTCAGACCGTGGCGGGCGAGCAGCTTCGGGACGGCGTAGACGGGCCCGATGCCCATCTCGTCGGGCTCGCAACCTGCGACGGCCCACCCCTTGAAGGCGCCCATCGGTTCGACGTCGCGACGTGAAGCCTCCTCGTCCGACATCATCACCACGGCGGCGGCGCCATCGGAGAGCTGGCTCGCGTTGCCGGCGGTGATGTAGTTGCCCTCGCCGCGGACCGGGGCCAGCTTCGCCAGGCCCTCGAGCGTGGTGGACGGCCGATTGCACTCGTCGCGGTCGACGGTGTACTCGACGATCGACTCTTCCTTGGTCTCCCGGTCGACGAGCTTCATCTTGGTGTCCATCGGGACGATCTCGTCCTCGAACAGCCCGTTCTCCTGCGCGGCCGCCATGCGCATCTGCGACTGGTACGAGTACTCGTCCTGGTACTCGCGCGAGACGTCGTAGCGGTCGGCCACGATGTCGGCGGTCTCGATCATCGCCATGTAGATGGCGGGGTACTCCTCGGGCAGACGGGGATCCATGTTGGCGCTGCCGCCGAATCCGGGGCTGGGGATCGAGATCGACTCGACTCCCCCGGCGACCACCACGTCGGCGCCGTCGGCCTTGATGTAGTTGGCACCGACCGCGATCGAGTTGAGACCCGAGGAGCAGTGACGCTGGATCGTGTTGCCGCCGGTGGTCACCGGCAGGCCGGCGAGCAGCCCGGACAGCCGGCCGAGGTTGCCGGCGCCATGAGCGCCGTTGCCGAGCGCCACGTCTTCGACCGCCTCGGGCTCGACCCCGGACTTCTCGACAGCCTTGCTGATGGCGTGGGCCGCCATGGTCATCGCCGGCGTCATGTTGAACCCGCCCCGGGCGGCCTTGGCCATGCCGGTCCGGGCGTAGGAAACGAATACTGCTTCGCGCATGGCGTTCTCTCCGAGTCTGGACGTGCGGCGACGACCGTAGCTGGGGTGGAGCCCCTCGTGCCTCGTTGGGTCGTTCGACCCGATCGGCCTGGGTGACCTTCCCACCCCACCTCAACCTCGCCCCGACCGGCCGATGGATGTGCGGGACAACACCAGACGACCAGCACCTCCTGGATCGACACATGTTCGAACTGCTCCGGCGCTGCGACGCGCCTTTCCCACGTCCCATCCCCCGCCTGGCCACCATGGCCAGCGGCCTCCTCGCGCTGAGCATCGCCCTCATCGGCTGTGGGGGCGGCCCGGAACTGACGGCCAGCGTGGAGACGATGGTGGAGCTGGAGTCGTCGCTCCAGTGCGACATCACGCGCTTCGCCCATCCCGACGCCGACGCCGTCGAGGGCTACCGGGACGAAGTCCGGGCGCGATTCGCCGTGAGCGCCGAGGACCACAGGATCTTCCTCGACATGCTCCTCGACGACGAGGCGTTGCGAGGGCAGGTGGCGGATCGGGCCGATGCGCTCTGCCCACCCCCCGCCGAGGACGAGGTGGAGTCGTGAGGCGTCGCCGGTACGCGATGCTCGTGTTCGCGATCCTGGCCGCGGTGCTGGCCACCGCCCCGGCACAGGCCGCCGAGAGCGAGGACGTCGAAGACGTGCGCCTCAGGCGCTACCTCACCGTGCGCACGAACCGAACCGCAGCCGTCACCAAGGGCGACACCGCCTGGGTCACGGTCTCGCTCCGCGGGCGACAGGACATCGAGGACCTCCGGGTCACGGCCTCGATCGATCAGGAGGGCGCCGCTGTCGGCTACCCGGCCAACACCGAGACCTACACGTCCACCTACGCCGACGCCGACCTCGACCGCCGCGAGACCGACTACATCGCCTTCCAGGTCACCATCCCCACCGAGGTCGACGGCCGAGGCCGCACGGTCCAGCTCGAGATGGAGTTCACCTTCACCCACGAGGGGGATCGTCTGCGGGCCGAGGACACCGTGAGGATCCCCGTGGTCGACTTCGACGGAAGCCCCTTCGCGCTGTCCGAGAACGAGATCGAGTTGCCCCCCGCCGCGAACGGTTGGGTCGAGCTGCCCTTCGCTGGGCTCGCTCCCGAGGTGACCGACTTCAGGATCGTCGTCGAGGATCCGCCCGGCCTCGACATCCACTACCCCGCCGAGACCCACACCAGCCTCGCCCGCGACGCGGTGCTCGAGGACGGCGAGAGCGACGTCGCCCGCTTCAGACTCGGCGAGGCCCACTGGGCCGAGCCGACCGACGCCACGATCCGGGTCGACTACGTCCTCGCCGGCGACCCGGCCAGCGAGACCTTCGACATCACGATCACGCCCGGCTGATCACGCCTCGACGAGCCGGGTGGCGAACGCCACGGTTCCCCGGGTCAGGTCGCGGCGTCGCCGGAAGTTCTCGCTCGCCTCCGGCGCCGGCGAGCGAGACGCCTGCCATGACTCGAGGTCGTCGTACCAGGTGACCAACAGCATCCGCCCGTCGACGCCAGATCGGTCGGCCTCGGCGAACAGGGCCTTGGGTTCAGCGGCGTACGAGCCAGCGTGCTCGAACGTCGTCCACGCCTCCTCGGAGAGCCGGGCGATCTCGTCGATGTCGATGTGAGCGACCTCGAAGAACCGGAACACGTAGAGGCCGGCGCGACGAACAGGCTGGAACCTCACCGGACGAACGGTCGGAACGAACGTGTGCGAGCCCACGATCTCGAATCCAGCGGCTCGTAGGGTGTCGTTCCGAGGGCCCCGCTCGCCATGCAGCACGAGGAGCAACTCGTTCGAGCCCACTCCGAAGATTCCGCTGAAGGCGCCCCACACCTCCGCGCCGAGATCTGAGTCGACGAGTCGCTCGTACGCACCCGCCCAGCTCCGACCCTGCGCCCGAATTCTGAGCCAGTGGTACAACGCCATCGCCGCATCGTAGGCCCGGCAGCAGCACCGGATTCCCAGCGGAGAACGTCACGGCGAGGCCGATGACACGCCGAACTGCAACGAGCACACCAATCACTGGGATCACTGGTTCGCCGGTGAGCACCCGGACTCGGTGAAGGGCCTCACGAGAGGTCCGGCGTCCGGCCCCTCACGAGCCCCTCGAAGTTGGCGACGCCGCGGTAATGCCGCTCGGGGATGATGAAGTTCCGGACGAGGATCGCCATGCGGTCTTGGTCGCCGGCCGCGGTGAGGTGGTCCCCGATCAGGATCAGGACCTCGCCGAGCACCGTGTCACCGAAGATCCACGCGTTGAGCGCGTCGTGGTTGGGCGGCGTATCGCCCGGCTGAGCGGCGATGGCCTCGTGGTAGAAGCTGCGCAGGTCGTCGGCGACGTGACGCAGAAGAAACGGCATCTCGTGCGACCACTCGATGCCGACCTCGGGGCGTCGGCCGACGTCGCCGGACTCGGCGACCTCGGCCAGGACCCCGGCCACCTCGTCCACCTGATCGGGGTCGGCTCCCGACAGACCGAAGAGGGTGCGGCCCCGGCGTCGGCGCGTCTCCGCCGCCCACGGTCGCAGGCGACCCACCTCCCCCAGGAGTCTGGTGCTCAGTGCGTCGTCGGGCTCGACCGCGAGGTTGAGGGGACAGGCCCACGCCTCCGGGCCGGCCTCGGTGGCCTCGACCGGATAGTCCTCGATCGTCGGCTCGGTCGCCGTCTCGAGCATGCCGAGCGCCGCCCGGATCAAGTCGAGCTGGATCGCCGGCTCGTCCGCCATGCCGAG
>JBCCFK010000133.1:0-11333 GCA_039029775.1 Actinomycetota bacterium
CAAGTTCCTGGAGCTGTGGGACGCCGAGCGCGAGTACGCGCAGCTGCATCGCGACACGACGCTCAGCACGTTGACGACGACGCCGAGATGATCAAGGAGGTCCTCGACGTCATGAAGGACCTCGCGCTCGGGGGCATGACGATGATGGTCGTCACCCACGAGATGGGCTTCGCCCGTGAGGTGGCGGACCGCATCATCTTCATGGAGTCCGGTGAGATCGTCGAAGTCGGCACGCCCGAGCACTTCTTCACCAACCCCACCGAGGACCGGACCAAGCTCTTCCTGTCCCAGATCCTGTAGCCCACGTTCCGGCTGGTCAGGCGTTTCTCGCCTGATCGGGCCATCGGGGCGAACTACCGTGCTCCCATGGCGGTCTCGGAGCGATTCCAGCAGGCGTACCGGCGCCTGAGCGGCGCGTTCGGCGCCCACCAGGACGTCCCGCGTGAGCCGGACCGTGTCGCCGAACTCGCCGGCGCCCGGGCCGAGCTCGAGGACCGCCGCTCGGAGATGAAGGCCGTACGCCAGACGGAGGGCCTTGAACCGTTCCGCCGCGAAAACCCCGACTGGGTCGACCCCGACATCGGCAAGGGCGCCACCGGCTGGACCGGGAAGTTCTTCGCCGTCTTCGCGATGCTCGTGCTCGTCGGCGGGGTGGTCCTCATCGCCGGCGAGTTGGGGGGCGGGGGCGACGACGAGCCGGTGGTCGTCGACCTGAGTATCACGGCGGAGCCGAAGGAGCAGGGCGGCTGTGTTGTGGCGGTTGCCGGGTTGCTGCGCAACGACAGCTCGGCGCCGATTCGCGTGATCGCCGTCAACTTCGACGCAGTCGACCGCGCCAACGGCAGATCTCTCGACACCTGGCCCGGCGGTGTCGACAGGAGCTATCTGCTCGCCGGCGAATCGGCAGTGGTCACGGCTTCGTTTGCAGTGCCAGTGACCCTTGTCGATCCGCCGTCGTGCCCGGACTCCCTGGCCGGGGACCTGCGTGTGACGTATGCGCCGCCCACCGGACCGCTGCAGGTGCTGAAGGTGGGGCTCTGATGGCGGTGTCGCAGCGCTTCGAACAGGCCTATCGGCGGCTCGTGGCCGCCTTCGGTGTCCACCAGTACGCGCCGCGCAGCGCCGACGACGTCCACGAGTTGGCGGCGGCGCGGGCGCTGCTCGAGGACCGTCGCTCGCAGATGGCGGACGCCCGCGACGACGAGGACCTCGAGCCGTTCAAACGCATCAACCCCGACTGGGTCGACCCGCGGGACTCGCTGTACTCCACCGGCCACCGCGGCAAGATCGCCGCGGTCATCGGCGCCGCCCTGTTGGCCCTGATGTTCCTGCTCATCGTGTCGACGGTGCAGGACTTCCTGACACTGGATACCGGCGGCGTCGACTGCGAGACGATCCACGCCTGCAATCAGGAGTAGCGCGCGTCAGTCCCAGAACCGGAGGCGCTTCCAGAGCCGACGCAGGGGGCCGGCCGCCGCGCGCACGCGGGCCTTGCCGGCGTCGCTGAGCGGCCCTGCGAGCTTGCCGAGCATCGCCGACAACGCCGGGTTGATCGCGTCGAGTCGCTCCATGTCCTGATCGCTCAGCGGAATCGACGCGGCAGCGATGTTCTCCTCCAGGTGGGCGACGCTCGAGGTCCCCGGGATCGGGAGCATGACCGGCGAGCGGGCGAGGAGCCACGAGAGCGCGATCTGCGCCGGGGTCGCCGAGTGCCCTTCGCCCACGGTGCCGAGCGCGTTGGAGCCGGACGTGAACCCGAACCCCTGCAGCGGGAAGTACGGCAGGAACGCGACGCCGTCGGCCTCGCAGGCGCGGAGCACGTCCTCGGAGTTCCGGTCGCGCACGTTGTACCGGTTCTGGACCGACGCGATCGGTGTCATCGCCTTGGCCTGTTCGTACTGCTCGATCGAGACGTTCGAGAGGCCGATCAGCCGGATCTTGCCCTCGTCTCGCAGCTCGATCAGGGCGCCAATGGACTCCTCGAAGGGCACCTCGGGGTCGGGCCGGTGGAACTGGTAGAGGTCGATCACGTCCACGCGGAGCCGTTGCAGTGACCCCTCACAAGCAACCCGCAGATGATCCGGGTGGCCGTTGGTGGGCCAGCTGCCGTCACCGTCGGGGTCCCGTGTCAGACCACCCTTGGTCGCGATCACGAGATCCTCCGGGTACGGCATCAGGGTCGAGGCGATGAACTCCTCGTTGTGGTGAGGGCCGTAGGCGTCGGCGGTGTCGATCAGGTTGACGCCGAGGTCGATCGCTCGGCGGAGGACCTTCGCGGCCGACCCCGGGTCTCGGGGCGGGCCGAGGATGTTCGGTCCGGTGAGTCGCATCGCGCCGTAGCCGAGCCGCCGCACCTCGAGTGCCCCGCCAAGGGCGACGGTGCCACAGGTGGCATCGTCGAGAGGATTCATGACGTCATCTTCCCGCATCGCAACGCTTGTTGCGATTCGGACTTCCGGTGGCCCAGGTCGGTCGCCGCCGCTGCGGGCTCCCTCCGTTCCGCCTGGTATCGTGTCCGGCTGCACGTGGTGCGTGAAACGAAGTCCGGTGTGATTCCGGCACTGTCCCGCAACGGTGATGCTCCGAGCTTGCTCGGGGACGAGTCCGGTCGAGTTCGCTCGCTGCGACGAACCATCCCGAGGAGGAGGGGTTCGTCAGAGAGGGTTCGCCCTGTCGACGACTGCCCATCGGCCTCGACAGAGAGGAGAACCCCCGTGAAGTCCCTGAAGACCCTGCTTGCACTGCTGCTCGCGCTGGCCCTGGTGGCTGCCGCCTGTGGTGGCGACGACGACGACGCCGTGGCGACCGGAGAGCCGGACGCCTCCGCCTCGGAGCCCGCCGACGAGCCGATGGAGGAGCCGGCCGACGAGCCCATGGAAGAGGACATGGAGGAGGCCGCCGAGGAACCCATGGAAGAGGAGATGGAGGAGCCGGCCGAGGAACCGATGGAGGAGGAGATGGAGGAGGAGCCCATGGACGACATGGACGCCGCCTTCCCCGTGACCGTCGCCCACGGCACCGGCGAGATCACCTTCGAGACCCAGCCCCAACGCATCGTGTCCCTCTCGCCCACGGCGACCGAGATGCTCTTCGCCGTCGGCGCCGGCGACCTCGTGATCGCGGTCGACGACCAGTCGAACCATCCGCCCGAGGCTCCCATGACCGACCTCTCGGGGTTCACGCCCAACGTCGAGGCCATCATCGGCTTCGAGCCCGATCTCGTCGTCAGTTCCGGGCTTCCCGAGGACATCGAGGCGGGCCTCGCCGAGGCCGGGATCCCGTCGATGTCGTTGTTCTTCGGCGCCGTGATCGAGGACACCTACACCCAGATCGAACAGGTCGGTGCCGCCACGGGTCACCTCGGTGACGCTGCCGAACTCGTCGCCCAGATCCAAGCCGACATGGCCGCCATCGCGGCCGACCTGCCGGATCTCGGCGAGGTCACCTACTACCACGAGCTCACCGGCGACCTCTTCTCGGCCACGTCGAGCACCTTCATCGGCCAGATCTACTCCATGCTCGGCCTGGTGAACGTCGCCGACGAGGCCGACGTCGACGGCTTCGGCTTCCCGCAGCTGTCCGCGGAGTACATCCTCGAGCAGGACCCGGACCTGATCTTCCTGGCGGACACCAAGTGCTGCGGTGAGTCCGCGGAGACCGTGGCGGCTCGGCCGGGATGGGATCAGCTGAGCGCGGTCCAGAACGGCAACGTGATCGAGCTCGACGACGACATCGCATCTCGCTGGGGACCTCGCATCGTCGACTTCCTGCAGGTGATCGCCGATGCCACGGCTGATCTCGAGCTCGCCGACGCCGGCTGAGTCCACTGCGGTGGACCCGGCTCGACTCCGGTCGAGCTGGGTCCTCGCCGCGCTCGGGCTGACCTTCGTCGCCACCGTCGTCGGCGTCATGGTCGGCGCCGTCACGATCCGCCCGGACCGGGTCCTGCTCGAGCTGATCGACCATGTCCCGGGCGTGGACGTCGACTCGGGTCTGTCGGCCAGCCGTCAGGCCATCGTGTGGGACATCAGATTCCCCCGGGTCGTGCTCGGCCTGATGGTGGGCGGGATGCTCGCAGCGTCGGGCGCCGCGTACCAGGGTGTGTTCCGCAACCCCCTGGCCGATCCCTACCTCCTCGGTATCGCAGCCGGTGCCGGCCTCGGTGCGACGCTGTCGATCGTCTGGGGAGCGGGCGATGGCGTGGGCTACTTCGACCCCATTCCCGTCCTGGCGTTCGCCGGGGCCACCGCCGCCGTGGGTCTGACCCTGCTCGTCGGCGGCGCCGTGAGCGGACGGGGCACACCGTCGACGCTGCTGCTCGCCGGTGTCGCGGTGGCCGCCTTCTTCACCGCGCTCCAGACCTATGTCCAGTCTCGCGAGGTCGAGCGGCTGCGCGAGGTGTACAGCTGGATCCTCGGTCGTCTGAGCGGGGCCAACTGGGACGACGTGCAGCTGCTGGCTCCGTATCTCCTGGTCTCGGTCGGCGTCATCATCTGGTCTCGGCGGGCACTCGACGTCCTCGCAGTCGGCGAGGACGAGGCGCGCACGCTGGGCATCGACCCCGAACGCGTGCGCTGGATCGTCATCCTGGCCGCCTCGCTCGCCGCCGCATCCGCCGTGGCGGTGAGCGGCCTCATCGGGTTCGTCGGCATCATCGTTCCCCACTTCGTCCGGCTGCTCGTCGGGCCCAGCAATCGGGTGTTGATCCCACTGTCGTTCGTGCTCGGCGGTGCGTTCCTCGTCCTCGCCGACCTGGTCGCCCGAACGATTCAGTCGCCCGCCGAACTGCCCATCGGGGTGGTCACGGCGTTCTTCGGCGCCCCCTTCTTCCTCCTGGTGCTCCGCACCCGAGACGCCGGAGCCGGAGTGTGACCGCCGCCGAGGTGTCCGTCGGGACCGCAGCGGTCGAAGCGACCGGTGTCGAGGTGCGGCTCGGGACCCACCAGGCTCTTCGTGGCGTCGACGTCAGCGTGCCCACCGGCTCGTGGACGTCGATCATCGGCCCCAACGGTGCGGGCAAGACGACGCTCCTCAGGGTCATCGCCGGGCTCCAACGCCAGGAGGCGGGGCACGTCCGGATCCTGGACGAGGACGCTGCGGGCATCGGCGTTCGTGGCCGGGCCCAGCGGATGGCGTTGATGCCCCAGACCCCGAACATCCCGCCGCGCATGCGGGTGATCGACTATGTGTTGCTCGGCCGGACGCCGCATCTGGGCGCCGGACTGAAGACCGGGCCGCGCGATCTCGAGGTGGTCGAGCGCACCCTCGCCGCGGTGGATCTGGAGTCCTTCGCCGGCCGTCGCGTCGATCAGCTGTCGGGAGGCGAACGCCAGCGCGTGGTGATCGCGAGGGCGCTCGCCCAGGAGGCGCCCATCCTGCTGCTCGACGAACCCACGACGGCGCTCGACGTGGGACACCAACAGGACGTGCTCGAGACCGTCGACCGCGTCCGCTCCGAGCTCGGTGTGACCGTCCTGGCGACGATGCACGATCTCGGCCTGGCCGCCCAGTACTCGGACACCATGACACTGTTGGTCGACGGCGCCGTAGTGTCTCGAGGGGCGCCCCGGGCGGTCCTCGACCCCAAGACCCTGTCGGCTGCATATGGCGCCGACCTCGATGTCACCGACGACGACGGTCAGCTGATCGTCGTTCCCCGCCGCAGGAGGCACTGATGAGCGATGATGCGACCACCGTCCCCACCGAGAACCCGCTTCGTCCCGAGGCCACGCACAGCCGCAAGGGTCAGCTGATCGTCAACACCGGCCACGGGAAGGGCAAGTCGACCGCGGCATTCGGAGTGATGCTTCGCGCGCTCGCGCGAGGCTGGGACGTCGCGGTCGTGCAGTTCCTGAAGTCCGGCGACTGGCAGGTGGGCGAGGAGAAGATGGGACGTCAGCTCGGCGTCGAGTGGTGGGCGATCGGCGAAGGCTTCACCTGGAACTCCGACGACCTCACCGAGGACGAGGCGGTGGCCCAGGCTGCGTGGGCGCACGCCGCTGCGGTCATCGCGGCTGGTCAGCACCACCTCGTCATCATCGACGAACTCACCTACCCGATGAACTGGGGTTGGATCGACAGCGAGGCGGTCATCGAGACCCTGCGCGATCGTCCCGAGCACGTGAGCGTGGTGGCCACGGGGCGCGACGCTCCGGCGGCGCTGGTGGAGATCGCGGACACGGTGTCGGAGGTCCACAAGGTCAAGCACGCCTACGACGCAGGGATCCTGGCCCGCAAGGGCCTCGACTACTGATGCAGCCGACCCTCGAGCGGGTCTCGACCGGTGAGTCCGTGCTCGTCTGGCGTCACCCCGCGCCCGTGACGGTCCTGTCGTCCGCGTCGGTGGGCGGTGGCCTCGGTCGGGTCGAGTGGCTCGTCAACATCGAGGTCGACGACAGCTACCGCCGCACCGACCTCGCCGCCCACGTCGCCGAGGTCGCACGCGACCTGGACCTCGCCGGGTCCGGTGTCGGGTTGCTCACGGCGGCCCGAGTCGAGCGCGTCGCCGCGGCCGCCGAGGCTGGCGTGGAGGTCCACGCCACCGTCGGGCTGTCCGTGCCCACCTGGGCTGCCGCGGCGGCCGAGCCCGAGCCCGTGTCGCCGGGGACCGTGAACATCGTGGTGGACCTGCCGGTTCGATGCTCGGAGGCGGCCCTCGTCAACATGGTCATGACGATCACCGAGGCGAAGACCCAGGCGCTCGTCGAGGCCGGTGTGCCCGGCACCGGGACGGCGAGCGACGCCGTCGCGGTGACCTGTCCCGCCGACGGTGAGCCGGTCGCCTTCGGCGGGCCCCGGTCGCAGTGGGGCCGGCGGGTCGCCCGCTGTGTCCATGCGGCAGTGGCGTCACGGATCGAGGGAGCATGATCACGCTCGTGCTGGGCGGCGTGCGCTCGGGAAAGTCCGAGCTCGCCGAGCGCCTGGCGGCGCGGCGCGGCCCGGTGACCTACGTGGCCACGGGTCCCAGCGGCCAGGGGATGGAGGAGCGGATCGCGGCCCATCGGGCCCGTCGCCCCGCCGACTGGGGCACCGTCGAGGTGACCACCGACGGGCTCGCCCGATCGATCGCTTCCGTCGACGACGGCACGTTGTTGGTCGACTCGCTGGGGACGTGGGTGGCCGGCCATCACGAACTCCGCATCGACGCCGCGGCCCTGCTCGATGCCCTCTCGGCGTGTGGTGCCGATGTGGTGCTGGTCTCCGACGAGGTCGGTCTGTCGGTGCACCCCGAGACCGAGCTCGGTCGTCACTTCCAGGACGTGCTCGGCGCGCTGAACCGCTCGGTGTCGGCGATGGCTGACAGGACACTGGTGGTGGTCGCCGGTCGGGTCATCGAGCTCGGTGCGGCGATCGAGGAGTTCGAGTGAGGTCGCTCGCGGCGGCCTTCTCGTTCCTGACCATCCTGGGTCGGGGGCGGCAGCCCGATGCCGCAGCCGCGGCCTGGTTCGGCATCGTCGGCGCGGTGCTCGGGGTCGCGCTGGGTGCCGTCCGGGAGGGAGCTTCGGAGGTCTGGAGCGTCGCGCTGGTCGCGGCGATGGTCGTGGTCGCCGATCTCGTGCTCACCGGGGGACTCCACCTCGACGGTCTCGCCGACGCGGGTGACGGCCTGCTGCCACACGCCGACCGGGACCGTCGGCTCGAGATCATGCGGACCCCCGAGGTCGGGGCCTTCGGGGTCGCGGTCGTCGTGGCGGTCCTCCTCGTCCGGTTCGCGGCGCTGACGAGCATCTCGGTCGGCCTGTGGACCCTGGTGGCGCCGTGGGCGGTGGCTCGGACCGCCGCAGGCGCCGCGATGCGGGCGGTGCCGTACGCGCGTGCCGAGGGCCTGGCGGCGTCGTTCGTCGAGGACTCGGGTCCGTCGTTCCGGATCACGGACGCGCTGCTCGTCGCCGCAGCGTTCGTCCTCGCCGGCGCGGTGAACGGGGCGATCGGTGTGGGCGCCGTCTTCGTGGCGCTCTCCACCTTCGCGACGTTCCTCGCATTCGCGATCCGCCGCCTCGGCGGCTTCACCGGGGACGTGCTCGGCGCGGGGATCATGTTGGCCGAGACCGCTGCGCTGGTGGCGTTGGCGGGGTCGTGGTGACGATCGGTCGACGCATGGCTGCGGTGGCTCTTGGGGTCGCGGCGGACCGCGTGCTCCCGGAACCGCCGGACGAGTGGCACCCGGTCGCTCGCTTCGGTTCGTTGATGACGGGTCTCGAGCAGTGCATCTGGAGCGACCGGGTCGACGTGGGTGCGGCGTATGCCCTGGTCGGGGTGGCCGTCGGAGCGTTCGCGGGAAATCTCACCAGGGGCACGGCCGGCGCGACCTCGACCGCCGTGGCCGGCACCGAGCTGCGGCGCGTGGCGGCCGAGATCGTGGACGAGCTCGATGCCGGAGGGCTCGAGGCGGCGCGTCGAGCCCTGCCGGCGCTGGTCGGCCGGGATCCGGCGACGCTCGACGAGGCCGGTGTGGCCGCCGCGGTCATCGAGTCCGTGGCCGAGAACACGGTCGACGCGCTGGTGGCGCCCGTGTTCTGGGCCGTGGTGGCGGGCGCGCCGGGTGCGCTCGCGTACCGGGCGGTGAACACCATGGATGCGATGGTCGGCCACCGCTCGGACCGCTACGAACGATTCGGGAAGGTCAGCGCCCACCTCGACGACCTGGCCAACCTGATCCCGTCCCGTCTCACCGCGGGCCTGTTCGCGCTGACATCGGACGGAAGGTCGTCTGAGGTTCTCCGTGCCGTTCGGCGCGACGCCGGCGCCCACCCGTCGCCGAATGCGGGCGTGGCCGAGGCAGCGATGGCGGGCGCGTTGGGTGTCGAGCTCGGCGGGCCACTGGCCTATGGTGCTCGGCGGGAGGACCGGCCCACCCTCGGCGACGGCCCACGGCCCGACGCGGCGGCCGCACGTCGGGCCATCGCGATCGCGGAACGCGCGGAGAACGTCCTGCTCGCCTCGCTGGTGCTGGGTGCGTTCCTCGGGTGCCGGCGATGAAGCTCCCGGCCGGACCACACGGCGGTGACGGCGCTCGCCTCGCTGCGAGCCTCGGGATCGATCCCACCGATGTGCTCGACCTCTCGGCCAGCCTCAACCCGGCGGCGCCGCGCATCGATGACCTCGTGGCCGCAGCCGGCGACGCGATCGGTCGCTACCCCGACGACTCGCGCGCGACCGACGCGGTCGCCGAGATGGTCGGCGTCGCATCGAACCGCCTGATCCTGACCAACGGCGCCGCAGAGGCGATCGCCCTCGTCGCCGCCGCGGCGCCGGTCGGGTGGGTGCAGGAGCCGGAGTTCTCCCTCTATCGGCGGCACCTGGCCGACATCCGGGCCGGAGCGCCGCGGTGGCGCTCGAACCCGAACAACCCGACCGGCCTCCTCGCACCGGGCGACGCGGAGGCAGGGGTGTGGGACGAGGCGTTCCACGTCCTGGCGACGGGTCGGTGGTCGAGGGGCGATGTCGATGCGTGGCGCATCGGCTCGCTCACGAAGGCGTTCGCCTGTCCGGGTCTGCGCATCGGCTATGTCGTCCTTCCCGCCACCGAGGACCGCGAGCGCTTCGAGCGGTCGGTGCCCCGTTGGACGGTCAACGGGATCGCCGCGAGCGCCCTCCCCGGGATGGTCGAGCGAGCCGATCCGGTCCAGTGGCAGCGACAGGTGGTCGAACTGAGGGGTCGGCTGGTCGATGTCCTCGCCGGCCACGGGTTGGTCGCCGATCCCTCCGATGCCAACTACGTCGTCGTGCGCGGTTGCGGCGACCTCCGCGCCCGCTTGGCCGCCCGCGCCGTCCTCGTCCGCGACACCGCCTCGTTCGGGTTCGACGGTGTCAGGATCGCCGTGCCCGACGAGGCGGGCATCGACCGGCTGGAAACCGCTCTCGAGGAGTCTGCATGACGACGTTCGCCGAGGCCGCCGAGCAGGTGCGCCCGCTCGACCAGGCCGCCATGTCGGCCGCCGACGCCCGGCAGCCGACGCTGGCGAAGCCGCCGGGATCGCTCGGACGGCTCGAAGCGGTGGCTCGCCGGCTCGCCGGGATAGCCGGCCGCTGCCCGGCACCGATTCCGACCGCACCCGCCGTCGCGGTGTTCGCCGGGGACCATGGAGTCCTCGATGCCGGGGTGACCCCGTGGCCACAGGCGATCACGGCGGCCATGGTCCAGAACTTCGTGGGAGGGGGCGCAGGCATCAACGCCATCGCCCGCCACCTGGGCATCGCGGTCCACGTGGTGGACGTCGGCATCGCCGGTCCACCGTCGACCGCGGCAGAGGTTCAGGACCGACGCGTACGCTCCGGCACCCGGAACCTCGCGGTCGAGGCCGCCATGACCGCCGACGAGGTGACCCGAGCGCTCGATGTCGGCAGCGCCGTGGCCGGCGATCTCGTGGCCGCCGGGCACGACCTCTTGTTGACCGGCGAGATGGGCATCGGGAACACGACCCCGACCGCCTGCCTGATCGGCGCGCTCACGGGGACCGCTGCCGAGGTCGTGACCGGACGGGGAACGGGAATCGACGACGAACACCTCGAGCGCAAGACCGCGGTCGTGGCCGACGCCATGCGTCGGGCAGAGGCGCTCGAGCCCCGGGCGGTGGTGGCCGAGGTCGGCGGACTCGAGATCACCGCGTTGGCGGGGTTCATCGTCGGCGGAGTCGCCGCGGGCGTGCCGGTGCTGGTCGACGGTGTCATCTGTTGTGCGGCGGCCCTGGTGGCCGAGCGGTTGGTGCCCGGCGTCTCGGAGCGGTGCCTGTTCTCGCACCGCTCTGCGGAGCACGCCGCGGTGATCGCCATGGAGGCGCTGGAGGTCGAGCCGTTGTTGGACCTGGGACTCCGCCTGGGCGAGGGGACCGGCGCGGCCCTCGCGGTGCCGATCGTGCAGGCTGCTGCGGCGACGCTCGCCGAGATCGACCTTCTCGACGATCTGATGCCCTAGACGGTTGCGGCCAGCCGGGCCATGGCGCTGCGGAGCGGGGCGGCGTCCTGGCGGACCCTGGCGAGGATCATGCCGCCCTCGAGCGCCGCCATCGACGCGACCGCGACCTCGTCGGATTCGCTCTCGGACAGCCCGAGCGAGACCAGGTGCGTCGCGATCTGGTCGATCCAGTGGGTGAAGGCCCGCTCGCTGGCAGGCGTGAGGGTCTCGTGCAGCGGTGCGACCTCGAGTGCGACGGTGGCCACCGGGCAGCCCTCGACGAACTCGGAGCGGGTCAACCACTTCGCCATGGCGGTGCCGAGGCCCTCGATGAATTCGGCGGGGGTGTCGCTGCGGTCGGCGACGCGGTCGATGGTCGCTGCGACGGCGTCCTTCGCGATGCCCAGCGCCTCGCCGATCATCTGGTCCTTCCCGTCGG
>JBCCFK010000134.1:0-11223 GCA_039029775.1 Actinomycetota bacterium
CCCAGATGGTGTTGTTCCCTCATCCACTGCCAGACAACAACTCGGTGACCGCCCTGCACGACCGCGCGGACACCATCCAGGGTGGGCTCGTCGCGTGGATCTTCGAACTCGACCTCGTCGTGGCCTTCGACGCTCAGCGCGAGCGTCGACTGACGGCATCCACCTCGACCCGGAAGGCCGCGGTGCCGGGGAGCTCGCCGGCCTGATCCGTCGCGTCAACCGCTTGCCGCGTCGACGATCCTCGCGATCCGTTCCTCGTCGTAGCCGAGCTCGGAGAGGATCTCGGCCGTGTGTTGCCCGAGCTCTGGAGCGATCATCCGCGGAGCCCACGGCGAGCCGTGGAAGTCGACGGGCGAGGCGACCATGCGAGTGCTGGTGACGCCGTCGGGGACGTCGACCCACATCCCGGCGGCCGCCGCCTGCGGGTCGTCGATGACGTCGTCGATGCTGTTGATCGGGGCCCAGAACATGTCGGGCTCGGTGGCGAACTCCTCCGCCCACTCGTCGAGCGTGCGAGTGGCGAAGGCCTCGTCGAGCAGGGCGATGAGGGTCTCCGCGTGTTGGGCCCGTCCCTGGGCCGTGGCGAAGCGCTCGTCGTCGACCCACTCGGGGTGCCCGACGACTCGGGCCAGCGGTGGCCAGTGGCGCTCAGCCTCGAGCCCGACCACCCAGAACCGGCGGCCGTCACCTGCCCGGTAGTTGTTGATCGAGGGGTTGCCCATCGTCTCGCGTTGGCCGATCGACGGGTGCAGCCCCCACATGAGCGCCATGTTCATGTCGAAGCTCACCGTGTACGCGCCCTCGCGATAGAGCGAGGTCGAGACCAGCTGGCCCTCTCCGGTGCGTTCGCGATGGAACAGGGCGGCCGAGATCGCGCCCGCGCCCGCCAGGCCGGTGTTGTGGTCGCCCATCCCGCCTCGCTGAAACGGAGGATTCGCGCCCTCCGGTGTGAGCAGGTGGGCGATGCCGGAGCGAGCCCAGAACGCCGCGATGTCGTACGCGGGCCGGTTCGCATCGTCTCCCTCGAGGCCGTACCCGGTGACCGCGCAGTAGACGAGCCTCGGGTTGCGGTCGAGCAGCGTCTCGGGGTCGAGACCCAGCCGCGCCAGGCCGTCGGCGCGCACGTTCGTGAGGAAGACGTCGGCGCCGTCGAGGAGGTCGAGGGCGGTCCCGATTCCGTCGTCGGACCGGAGGTCGAGGACGATCGACCTCTTCGACCGGTTGTCCATCTCGAAGACGGGGTTGGTCGGCATGTCACCTCCGAGCATGAAGCGGAACATGCGCGACGGGTCGCCGGTCGGTGGCTCGATCTTGACCACGTCGGCGCCCCAGTCGGCGAGGATCCCGCCGGCTGCGGGTCCGGCGATCCACACGCCGAGCTCGACCACGCGAATGCCATCCATCGGTCCAGTCATGGACGAGGACCCTAGTGGTGGGGGGCGTGGCCCGACCCCGACCCCTGCGCCATCATGGGGTGATGCGGTTCGATGTGGTGATCAAGGGCGGGACGGTCGTCGACGGGACGGGAGCGCCCCGGCGCGCAGCCGACGTCGGGATCGTGGACGGACGGGTCGCGGCGATCGAAGCCGATCTCGGCACCGACGCCGGCGAGGTGATCGACGCCCGCGGTCTGCTCGTGACGCCGGGGTTCGTCGACGTCCACACGCACTACGACGGTCAGGCCACGTGGGACACGGAGCTCGCGCCCTCGTCACATCACGGCGTGACGACGCTGGTGATGGGGAACTGCGGAGTCGGATTCGCTCCCGTGCGTCCCGGACAGGAGGAGTGGCTGATCCAGCTGATGGAGGGCGTGGAGGACATTCCCGGCACAGCCTTGTCCGAAGGCATGGACTGGCAGTGGGAGACGTTCCCCGAGTACCTCGACTTCTTGCAGGAGCGCTCGTTCGCCGTCGACGTCGGCACCCAGATCGCGCACGGTGCGGTTCGTGGCTACGTGATGGGGGAGCGCGGCGCGAGGAACGAACCGGCGAGTGCCGAAGACATCGCCGCCATGCGCGAGATCGTGCGCGATGCGATCGCGGCCGGTGCGCTCGGGGTCTCCACCTCCCGGACCGTCGGGCACCGGGCGATCGACGGCGAGCCCGTGCCCGGCACCTTCGCGGCAGAGGACGAGTTGTTCGGCCTCGGCCACGGGCTCCGCGACGGCGGCGGTGGAGTGTTCGAGCTGGCTCCTGCCGGCATCGCCGGCGACGACGTGATCTCGGGCGTGAAGGAGGTGGCATGGATGCGTCGTCTGGCCGACGAGATCCAGATGCCCATCACCTTCGCCATGTTGCAGACCCAGAACGAGCCGGACGAATGGAAGCAGCTGCTGGCGGAGTCGCTGGCGGCGGCCGAGGCCGGCGCGCCGCTCCACCCCCAGGTCGCGGCTCGCCCCTTCGGGCTGCTCATCGGTTTCCAGACCCACCACCCCTTCGCTCGCCGGCCGTCCTACGCGGCGCTCGCCGACCTCCCGATCGGCGACCGGATCGTCGAGCTTCGCAAGCCCGAGGTGAAAGCGGCGATCCTCGCGGAGGAGAACCTGCCACCGGACCCCACCAAGTTGTTCGAGGGGCTCACGGACGTGATCGCCTCGATGTTCGACCAGCTGTACGTGCTCGGCGACCCGCCCGACTACGAGCCGGGCCCGGACCGGTCGGTCGCGGCCATCGCTGCGGCCAACGGCAAGGAGCCGATCGAGGCGGCTTACGACGCATTCTGCGCCGAGGACGGCGAGGCGCTGTTGATGCTCCCGGTCTTCAACTACGTCGAGGCGAATCACGATGCGATCCGTCAGCAGCTGACGCACCCGCAGGCGGTGTCCGGGCTGTCCGACGGGGGCGCCCACTGCGGCATGATCTGCGACGCATCCATACCGACATTCATGCTCACCCACTGGGCGCGGGACCGGACGCGAGGGGAGGGGCTGGAGCTCGAGTGGGTCGTGAACAAGCAGACGAAGGCGACAGCCGACCTCTTCGGCTTGACCGACCGAGGGACGCTCGAGGTCGGCAAGCGTGCCGATGTCAACGTCATCGATTTCGACAACCTCGTGCTGCGGGCGCCGCGGATGGTGCACGACCTCCCGGCGGGAGGCCGGCGCCTCGTGCAGGACGCCCAGGGCTACGTGGCCACGCTCGTGGCCGGTGAGGTGACGCGGCGCAACGACGCCGACACCGGGGCTCGGCCCGGGCGTCTCATCCGGGGCCGGCGCTAGATCGGGATCAGCCCGACACCATCGAGGCCAGCATCTCGAGGTCGCCGGCCGAACACGGCCCCCATGCGCTGAGGCTCTCGATCCCGAGCTGCCAGCTGGCGAAGCACTCGGCGAAGTCGCCGGCTCCGGTGCTGAAGTCGCTGCCGCTGCCGCTGGGCCACCAGGGAGCATCAGCGGGAATCCCACGCTGGGACTTCCAGGCCCGCCGAGCAGCCGTGTCGTTGAACGTGAGGTCCGCGGCGTGGCCGATCTCGTGAGCGGCGACCCTGGCCACGGAGAAGACGTCCGATCCGCCGGGGACGCTCACATCCATGCGCTTGGTGGCCGGATTGGTCAGACCGTGGCCGGCCCCGCCCTGTTGGAAGACGATGCGCCAACCCGGCAGCCGGTCCTGCCATGGCCAGGTCACCCGCCCGAGTGCGGCCTGACCCTTTCGCTCGTGGTCCTCCAGTTCGCTTGCCGGTGGGGCGCCCTGAGCGAGCGGCTCGGCCGGCGCCACGATGACCGCCGGTGACCCGGCCGCGAGCTGGGCAGCGAGCGCCGAGCTCCCGGGTTCGGCCGCGGTGGGTTGCTGTCGCTCGACGAGCGCCAGGACCTCCGGCGTGTCGTCGGGCGACCGCCCGACCTGGGCCACGTCGACGAGCACCGGCCGCTCCGGCGGGATCCATCCGCTCGCGACCCACGGCGCGAGAAACGCAGCGACGGTGACGGGCAGCGTCAGCCGATGCGGATATCGGCGGGTCGCGGGGTGGGCTCGGGACAACGCAGAACTCCTCGGTTCTCGTGTCCCAGCGATCTGCGGGCTCCATCGGTCCCGAGCGGTGCGGCTTGAGGCCTTGGGGGAGGAATAGGCTGCCGGCGATGAACGCCGTCGACCGCTTCACCACTGCTGCCGCCGAGGTGGGTCTCGACCCCGCGATCCAGCGTTTCCCCGAGGGCACCAGGACCGCGGTCGATGCCGCAGCAGCGGTGGGATGCGCCGTCGGCCAGATCGTCAAGTCGCTCGTCTTCAGCGTCGACGGTTCTCCGATCCTGATCCTGACGTCGGGAGCCAATCAGGTCGACACCGGTCTCATGAGCGAGCTCCTCGGCGCACGGCTCGAGAAGGCGGATGCCGCCGTGGTGCGGGAGGCCACGGGCTTCGCGATCGGCGGCACGCCGCCGCTCGGGCACGCGACACCCCTCAGGACGCTGTTGGACGAGGACCTGCTGACCCACGACGAGGTCTGGGCCGCCGCGGGCACGCCGGACACGTGCTTTCCCATCGCGCCAGGGGACCTCGCGACGCTGACAGGTGCAGAGGTGGTCGCCGTTCGACATCGAACCGAGGGAGACATCGATGGGAATCTGTGAGGGGACCGTCGCGATCGTGACCGGTGCGGGGCGGGGCCTCGGTCGTGCCCATGCGCTCGAGTTGGCTGCGCAGGGTGCGAGCGTCGTGGTCAACGACCTCGGCGTGGAGCGCGACGGTACGGCGGGATCCGAGGGACCCGCGCACGACGTCGTGGCCGAGATCGAGGCAATGGGGGGTCGGGCCGTGGCGAACGGGGCCGACGTGGCCGACTTCGCCCAGGCCGAGGCGATGGTCGCCCAGGCGGTCGACACCTTCGGACGCCTCGACGCCCTGGTCTGCAACGCGGGCTTCCTGCGGGATCGCATGTTGGCGTCGATGTCGGAGGAGGAGTGGGACGCGGTCGTGCGGGTGCACCTGAAGGGTCACTTCGCCCCGGCGCGTCATGCGATCGTGCACTGGCGAGACCGCGCGAAGGCGGGCGAGGACGTCGTCGCCCGAGTCGTCAACACCAGCTCCGGTGCCGGACTGATGGGTTCGGTCGGTCAGGGCAACTACGCGGCAGCCAAGGCGGCCATCGCCGAGCTCACGATCCAGCAGGCGGCCGAGTGGGGGCGCTACGGCGTGCTCGCCAATGCGATCGCCCCCGACGCCCGAACTCGGATGACCGAGGGGATCTTCTACTCCGCCGAGGTCCCCGAGGACGTGTTCGACGAGAAGGCACCGGAGAACGTGTCGCCGCTCGTGGCCTGGTTGGCCAGCCCGGCCTGCGATGTGACCGGCCGCATGTTCGAGGCCAGCGGTGGGCGGTTGAACGTCTGTGACGGTTGGCAGCACGGCGACGTGCAGTCGGTCGGCGATCGACGGATGGATGCGGCCGAGGTCGGGAACCTCGTCCATGCATCCATCGCCGGCACCGCCGCACCCGCGCCCGTGTACGGCGCGCAGTGAGTCGTCAGCTCTCTTCGGCCCCGGTTGCCAGTGGCCGCCCCTCGTCACCGCCCCACTCGCTCCAGCTCCCGACGTAGAGCCGAGTGTTGGCCGAGCCCACCAGTCGCAGGGCCAACAGGTCGACGCACGCGCTGACGCCGGAGCCGCAGTAGGCGACGACCGGCGTGTCGGTCTCGATGCCCAGCGACTCGTAGTGCGCCGCGAGCTCGGCGGCCTCCTTGAACCGGCCGCCGTCGAGGTTCGCCGCGAACGGGGCCGATCGGGCGCCGGGAATGTGTCCGAAGCGTGGGTCCACGGCGTTCTCCTCACCTCGGTAGCGCTCCGCGGCGCGTGCGTCGATCACTCGCACGTCGCCCGCGAGGTCGGCCACCTCGTCGGCTGACGCGAAGCGATCGGGCGGCCAAGCGACGACGGGGAAGGTCGTGGGGACGATCTGGCGGGGCTGCAGTTCGAGCTCGCCGGGCCAGGCGTCGATGCCTCCGTCGAGGACGGCGCACGCCACGCCGAGGGCGTCGAGCATCCACCACATCCGGCCGGCGACCATCCCGCCTGCGTCGTCGTAGGCGACGACCACGCTGTCGTGGCCCACCCCGAGGCGCCCCATCGCTCCGGCGAACGCTTCCGGCGTGGGGAGTGGATGCCGACCATCGGGTCCGGCAGGTGCGGACAGGTCGGTGTCGAGGTCGACGAACACCGCGCCCGGGATGTGGCCGGCGGAGAACGCGGCCGCACCCGAGCGGCCGTCGAGGTACCAGCGGGTGTCGCAGACGACGACGTCGGTGATGTGGTCCGCGAGCCAGCCGGCGTCGACGAGGGGGCCGGGCAGTGTCGGTGTGGGCATGGCGTCCTTCCGGTCAGGTGCCGCGGGGGTCGTCGAGCAGTTCCCCGATGGTCTCCAGGGCGGTGTCGTCGTCGATGTCGAGCTGGCGGGCCACGGCGACGAACTCGGCCGCGGCCTCGGTGAGGAGGCGCCTTCGCTCTTGGGCGGAGTAGCTGTTCGGCGGGTTGTCGCTCACGAATGTGCCGCGACGCCCCCGCCCGATCAGGA
The DNA here is from genome assembly GCA_039029775.1 of Actinomycetota bacterium. Lineage (GTDB taxonomy): Bacteria > Actinomycetota > Acidimicrobiia > Acidimicrobiales > UBA8592 > JBCCFK01. Next base: position 6,511 of record JBCCFK010000134.1, read on the forward strand.
CGCCTTGGACCTCGAGCTCCCGGTAGGCCCGGGCGACCGTGCCGTTGGAGAGCTGCAACGTGTCGGCGAGGCCTCGGACGGTCGGGACCCGCGATCCGGGCCGAAGCCGGCCGGACGACACCATGAGCGCCAGCTGCGCCCGCAGCTGCTCGAACGGCGGGATCCGAGAACCGGGGTCGATGCGGATCCTGGTGCCGAGGCGTTCCGGTGGGGTGGGGAGGTCAGACATGAGGGCGGCGGGAGCGGCGGGCTCCGACTGTAGCTATGTATTGATACGAAGATACAAAGTTGGGCTCGTGGTCGCAAGGGGTCCTGCGTCGGGGGGACCGGGCCCGGGTTGTCGGCGACGCCCGGAGGCCCTGAAGTGATTGGGTGAAATCACCCGAAAGGACTTCGTCAGGTAGGCGGTCGGGGGGTTGTCAGCTCGGCGTATTGTGTTTATTGTACTGACACAACGCGCACGGAGAGGCCGGGCGCGGGCACAGAAAGATCCGATCGCCAATGAAGTTGATCACCGCCGTCGTGAAGCCGCACCAGGTCGAGGAAGTCAAAGACGCCCTCGCGCCCCTCGGCATCCAGGGCATGACCGTCACCGAGGCCCAGGGGTTCGGTCGCCAGGGCGGCCACACCGAGACCTACCGCGGCACCGAATACAAGGTCGCGTTCACTCCCAAGAGCCGCCTGGAGATCGTGGTGGCCGACGACGATGCCGACAAGGCCGTGGACGCCGTCATGGGCGCCGCCCGGACCGGCAAGATCGGCGACGGCAAGATCTGGGTCTCCTCGGTCGAGCGTCTGGTTCGCATCCGGACCGGCGAAGAGGGCCACGACGCCGTCTGACCATCTCGAGGCCGGACCGCCGGCACTCACGTCCCGATCGACGCCTGCGGCTCGCCGCAGGCGTCTTCGCGTGTGCGGAAGTAGGTTCGTGCCATGAGCGAGAACTCCCGTCGATACGTCCGTGCCCTGTACCTCCTCGACGCCGTCGCCCGGCGTGTCCCGGCCGACGCCTGGGACAGTCCATCGTGTTGTGAGGGCTGGTCTGCCCGCGAGGTGGCCGGTCACGCGTCATGGGTCATCCGGAACACCGGTGCGGCGACCGGCAACATGGCGGCTCCCGACCCGCAGCCCGAGGCCGAGGTCGCGGGCGAGGACCCGGCCGCCACCGTCGCAGCTGCGATCGCCGACACGATCGCCGCGCTCGACCAACAAGGTGCGCTGCAGTTGGTCGCGCAGACGCCCTTCGGCGAGATGCCGGTCGACTCGTTCATCGGCACGATCTGGGTGGATGCGCTGACCCACGCGTGGGACATCGCCGACGCCGCCGGGGTCGATCACGGCATCGACGGCCCCACGGCCACGGCCGCCTACGAGACGCTGGCGCCGATCTCGGAGCTCCTGCGCGGCCCCGGGCGCTTCGACGACCCGATCGACGTCGAGGCCGACGAGGTCGCCCGCTACATCGGGTTCACGGGCCGCACGAGCGTGCGCGGCTGAACCGGCGGTCCGCTCAGACCCGGTACGCCGGCGCGTGCCCGGGTCGCGGCCACGGCATCGCGATCAGGGAGCCGATCGCGGACTCGGTGATGTACGCCGTCCGCAGGTCGTCACCGCCGAAAGCCACGTTGGTGATCAGCGGCCCGTCGACCGCGATGAACTCGTGTGTCTCGTCGGGCCGGACGACGAGCAGTCCCCGGCGGAGCGCGGCAACGACCGCAGTGCCGTCTGCTTCGACCGCCATCGAGTCGAGATTGCCCAGCGTGTTCGCGACGCATCGGCCGCGTGGACTGGCGAGCACCCCCGGTTCGGTCACCTCATACGCCCACAGGCGGCCGGTCGTGGTCTGCGCCACGTACAGGGTCGAGCCATCGGGCGACAGCGCGCACCCGTTCGGGTGGTCGATGTTGTCGATCGCCCGGACGAGGTGCGATCCGTCGGGCCTGGCGTAGTAGACCGCGCCCTTGTCCACCTCGCGCCGCCGCTGCTTGCCCAGGTCGGTGAACCAGAACCCGCCGGTGTCGTCGAACACGAGGTCGTTCGGTCCGCAGAGGCGATCGCCGTCGAGGTCGGCGTAGACGGTCGTGATCTGGCCGGTCTCGAGGTCGACTCGGTCGATCGATCCCGAGACGTACTCCGGCGCCTGGTTGCTCCCCGTCGCCCGGTCGATGGGGAATCGCATCCCGTCGACATCCGACCACAGGAAGCCACCGTTGTTGCAGACGTACATCGCGCCGTCGGGGCCCAGCGCTGCACCGTTCGGGCCCGCGGAACGAGGGTCCTCCCACTCGGCGATGACCTCGGTGGTCCCGTCCATGCGGACGCGGGTGAGTCGTGGCCCGGCGATCTCCACCAGGATCACGCTCCCGTCGGCCATCACGACAGGGCCTTCCGGGAACGCCAAGCCGTCTGCGATCGTCGTCTGTTCCATGCCGCGCGACGCTACCGGACCGTCGCTGTCGGCTGGATCTGACGCCCCATCAGGTGTGGTAGAACGCCTCCCATCGATCGAGGGGGAACCATGCCGCTGACCGCCCGAAACCTCTGGGAGTTGGTGGAGGCTCGTGCCGCCGCCACGCCCGACGCCGAGATGCTCGTCGACGAGACCGGCGCCCGGATGACCTTCGGCGAGTTCCGCGATGCCGCCGAGGCCATGGCGGCGGGCTTCCACGCGTTGGGCGTCGGCGAGGGCGATGTCGTCGCCTGGGAGTTGCCGACCTGGCTCGACACGGTGGTGTTGGCCGCCGCGTTGGCCCGCGTCGGTGCGGTGCAGAACCCGATCATCGCCATCTATCGGGAGCGGGAGGTCGGGTTCTGCGTTCGCCAGGCCGGCGCCAAGCTGCTCGTGACGCTCGGCGAGACGCCCTCGTTCGACTTCGGAGCGATGGGTGCGCGGATCGCCGAGGACGTGGACGGCCTCGACCACCTCCTCGTCGAACGTGGATCGTTTCCCACCGGCGACCCTTCGACGTTGCCGCCGATGGCGGACGAGGACGGATCCGAGCTGCGCTGGCTCTTCTACACCTCCGGCACCACCTCGGATCCCAAGGGCGCCAAGCACACGCACGGCTCCGTGCACGCGATCGGTCTCGCCATGGCGGAACGCCTGGACGTGGTCGAGGGCGACCGCCCCGCCCTCGTCTTCCCGTTCCCCCACATCGGTGGCATCACCTGGCTGTTCAGCGCGCTCCAGTTCGGCTGTGCGCTGCTCGCGGACGGAGCGTTCAACCCGGCCACCACCATCCCGCTGCTGTCGAGAGAGGGCTGCACCCACCCCGGCGCGGGCACCTCGTTCCACCTCGCCTACCTGACCGCCCAGCGCGCCGACCCCGGCACGCCGCTGTTCCCGTCGGTCAAGAACTTTCCGGGCGGCGGCGCACCCAAGCCGCCCACCTTGCATCAGGACATGAAGGAGGCGTTCGGCGGGACCGGTGTGGTGTCCGGCTGGGGCCTCACCGAAGCGCCGATCCTGACGATGGGCGCCGACGCGGACCCCGACGACAAGCTCGCCGCCACCGAGGGTCGGGCGATGCCGGGTGTCGACCTCCGCGCCGTGACCCTCGACGGCCGGGTCGCCGCCGCAGGCGAGGAGGGCGAGCTCCGTGCGAAGGCGCCCCAGCTGATGCTCGGGTATCTCGACAGCTCGCTCGACGACGATGCGTTCGACGACGACGGGTACTTCCGCACGGGCGACCTCGGGATCATCGACGAGGACGGCTACGTCATCATCTCGGGTCGGCTCAAGGACGTCATCATCCGCCACGGCGAGAACATCTCGGCCAAGGAGGTCGAGGACCTGTTGTTCCAGCACGAGCGGGTCCAGGACGTGGCCGTCATCGGGCTGCCCGACGAGCGGACGGGCGAGCGGGCCTGCGCCGTGGTGTCGACGCCGCCCGGTCAGGACCTGCTCGACATGGTGGCGATGAGGGAGTTCCTCATCGCCACCGGTCTTCGGAAGAACGCCATCCCGGAGCAGCTCGAACACGTCGACGCCGTCCCCCGCAACCCCTCGGGCAAGATCACCAAGAAGGTCCTGCAGGCCCGATTCGGTGACGCTCCGTTCAGCCGGGACTGAGGGCGGGGCCGGGAGGAGTCAGCCCGCCGCGTAGGCGTCGGCGAGCGCGGCGAGCAGCTCGGGGCGGCGCGGTCCAGGCAACGACAGGGCCAGCCGATCCGCCAGATGGCCGAAGCGGGCGTGCAGCTCTCGGGCGACGACCCCCGGCGTTCCGATCACGGCCAAGGTGCGGACCTGCTCGTCGTCATAGCGGGCGCCGAGCTCGCCCCAGCGGTCCGCCTTGGTGAGCGCACGCAGCTCCGGCTGGAGGTCGCCCCACCCATGGGCTTCCAGGACGGGGCGATAGGCGGGCGTCGAGCCGTAGAACCCGAGCATGCCCCGGACGGCGGCGTCGGCTCGGCGTGCCTCGTCGTCGGTCTCGTACAGGCCGACGATGACCCCGACGACGACGGTCACCTCGTCGCGCCCCCGACCGGCGGCGCGCATCCCGATCTCGAGATTGGGCAGATTGGCCTCGGCCACGTGGCGACGCGAGGCGAACGGGTGGACCAACAGACCGTCGGCGACCTCGCCCGCCAGCGCCGTCATCCGCGGGCCGAGGGCGGCCAACCAGATGGGCGGCGGGCCGGTCTCGAGCGGGTCGGGTCGCAGGAGCGGCGGCATGAGGGTGTGGCGGGTCCATCGACCCTCGAAGTCCAGCC
>JBCCFK010000135.1:0-11221 GCA_039029775.1 Actinomycetota bacterium
GACGGCGTCACCGCCGTCGTCGTCGTCGCCACCGCATGCAGCGGCGATGAGCCCGAAGGCCAGGAGTACAGCGGCGAACCGCCATAGCTGCTTTGTCATTGTGGACCCCTCCCAGGGTGTGGTGGATTGCTGTCGTCGGTGGTTCAGACGCCGGACCCGCCGGCTCCCGAGTACCACTTGCCGACCACCCGGTTCTGCAACCAGGTGAAGAACAGGAACACGGCCACGCCGAGGCTGGCCGAGATGATCACGGCGGCCAGGAGCTCTTCGCCCTGGAGCCGGTTCGAATAGGTGCGGAGCCGCTGGCCGATGCCGGGCTCGCCCTGACCGAAGAAGAAGTCGCCGACGATGGCGCCGATGACGGACAGGCCGGCGGAGATCCGCAGCCCGGCGAACATCGCGGGCATCGCCGCGGGCATCTTCAGCTTCTGCAGGCGCGTGGCCCGGTTGGCGTTGTGCAGCGTGAACAGGTCGTGCATGCCCCGTTCGGCGGACTGGAGACCGAACAGGGTGTTCACCACCAGCGGGAAGAAGGCGATGATGACGCAGACCACGATCCGCGACGTCTGACCGAAGCCGAACCAGAACCCGATCAGCGGCACGATCGCGAGGATCGGCACCGACTGCAGGACCACGAGGTACGGGAACATCGCCCGCTCGACCAGCTTGGTCTGGCTCATCAGCACGGCGAGCACGAGGCCCATGGCGGCGGCGATCACGAGTCCGAAGAAGGCCACCTTGGTGCTCGACCAGGTGGACAACATGATCTCCTCCATGACGTCGCCGTCGAGGAAGGCGTTGTTGAGCACCTCGTGGGGCGGCCGCAGCAGGAATCGGCGGCGCTCGCTCAGCAGTCCGTAGGAGATGAAGTACCAGAAGCCGATGATCGCCGCGCCCAACACGAACGGGGGCAGGATGACCCGAGCGAGGTTCTCCTTGGGAACCTGGGGGGCGGCGTTCTGCTCTCGCTGGATCTCGATCGCCAGCGCGTCCTCGGTGTCGATGACGTCGACGTCGGTGTCGGGCCGTTGGGTTTCCATCAGTGACCTCCGCGCAGTTCCTGGGACACGGACCCGGCGAGCTTGGCGAACTCGGGATCGAATCGGATCTCGGGGTCCCGCGGGTATTCGAACGGGACGTCGAACGAGGCGATGACCCGACCCGGGCGGTTCGACATGACCAGGACCCGGGTGGACATGAAGACCGCCTCGGAGATCGAGTGGGTGATGAAGAGCCCGGCGAAGCCCTCGCGCACGAACAGCTGCTGTGTCTCGTCGTTAAGGTGCTCTCGGGTGATCTCGTCGACGGCCCCGAAGGGCTCGTCGAAGAGGAACACCGGTGGTTCGAGGGTCAGCGTTCGGGCGAGCGAGGCGCGCATCTTCATGCCGCCCGAGAGCGACTTGGGGTAGTGGTCCTCGAAGCCTGACAGGCCGACGAGTTCGATCGCCTCCTGAGCGAGCTTGCGACGGTCGTCCTTGCCGATCCCGTGGAGCTCGGGGAGCAGCTCGACGTTCTGCACGACGGTCCGCCACGGCAGCAGCGTGGCGTCCTGGAAGACGTAGCCCAGGCGGTCGCGGTCGACGGTCACCGCCCCGACCGTGGGCTCGAGGAGTCCCGATGCGATCTTGAGCAGTGTCGACTTGCCGCAACCGGACGGACCCACGATGGTCACGAACTCGCCCCGGTGGACGTCGAAAGTGATGTCGCGGAGGGTCTCGGTCCCGTCGGGGAACGTCATCCCGATGTTGTCGAACGACAGTGCAGCGGTATCAGTGGCCATGGTTGGGTCGAGGCTCCTGGATCGGGCGTCGGGGCCGTGGCGCGGACACTAACGCGTCACACCCCCGCAGACCCCACACGAAACATACTGTTCACGAACTCGCCTTGCCGAGGCTCCTACGCTCTCCCTCTGTGGTCGTCGAGATGCTGTCCTTCGATGTCGATCCGCAGGTGCGGGGCGCGTGGCTCGAGGCGGACGCGCGGGTGTGGACGGCGTTCCTCGAGACGTGCGACGGATTCGTGCGCAAAGAGGTCTGGGTCGACGCCGACGACGAGGGCGCGCCGGTGCGTGTCGTGATCTGGTGGGGCTCGATGGCGCAGTGGAAGGCGGTCGGCCCCGAGGCCGTCGCCGAGGCCGACGCGCGGATGGGCGACCTCGCGGTCGAGCCGACGTGTCGGGCCTTCGAGGTCGTCGCCCAGTCCTGACCGGATGGGGCCAACCGCTGGTCAGACCCGGTCTGGGGGTCTCGGACCTCGCGCGATCCTGTCGCCGGACGGGACGACAGCCCCGCGGTCGCGGGCTTAAGGTGACGACATGCGCACGGGAATCTTCCTCTTCGGTGGTGTCGAGATGGACGATGCGGGTGCCGGACTGCCGGCCCCGACCGATCGGCGCTACGGCGCCAAGGAGGTCTGGGACGCCACCGAGCGGATCCTGGACATGGGAGTCCTCTCCGACGAGCTCGGGTTCGACTCGTTCTGGCTGACCGAGCACCACTTCCAGTACGAGGGCTACGAGGTCGTGCCGAACGGCTTGATGCTGGGAGCGATCCTGGCCGAGCGCACCGAGCGCATCCGGATCGGGATGATGTTCAACATCGTCGGCATGTGGCACCCGCTCCGCATGGCCGAGGACTTCGCCACGCTGCACAACGTCTCGGGTGGCCGTGGCGTGCTCGGGATCGGACGCGGCACGGTTCCGCGAGAGCAGGAGAACTTCGGTTCCAAGATCGGGTCGTTCGACAACCCGGACAAGGCCGAGGCCGACGAGTTCAACCGCAAGCAGTTCGACGAGGCGGTCCAGGTCATCCGGATGGCACTCGACCAGGAATCCTTCAGCTTCAAGGGCGACATCTACGAGTTCCCCGCTCCGGGCATCCCCGATCGAGGCGGCTTCGTCGAGGAGCTCAGCCTGATCCCGCGGCCGTTGTATCCGTACGAGATCTGGCAGGCGATCACGTCGCCGCCGACGCTGGAGGCCGTGCCCCGCAACGGCTGGGGCGGTGTCATGTGGCTCAAGCACCACAAGTTCATGAAGATGTTCTGGGACCGCTTCGCCGAGATCTACGCCGAGACCCACGGCACCGAGTTGCAGCCCGGCGAGAAGCGGACGCTGGTGGTCAACACCTGTGTGGCCGACTCCCGTGAAGAGGCGATCGCCTCGGTGCGCGACGGGCACGACGAATACTGGAAGTTCCTCGGCCCCTACGGCTGGTCGAAGGGGTACATGGGGCCCGACGGCGGCCCGGCCGAGGCCGGGCTCATCCCCACGATGGACGAGTCGCTCGAGAACAAGGTCTGGCTGGTGGGCACCGCAGACGAGGTCGCCGAACAGATCCAGTGGTACGACGAGTACCTCGGCGGCGTCGAGAACCTCGTGCTGTTCCCCGCCATGCCCGGCGATCCGTACGGGAAGGTCGAGGAGCAGCTGCACCGCCTCTCCGAGGGCGTCCTGCCCCAGCTTGGCTGACATCGCGGCGCGCTGGTGACGGCGGCCATCGTCCTCGCGGCGGTCGCCGGAGCCGGCTGGGCGCTGAACATCGTCATCGTCCGGTGGGGCCTCGATCGCACGGGCGCGTCACCGACCGTCGGCGCATTCGTGGGTGTCTCGGTGGCGGCGGCGGTGGCGGCGGTCGTCGCAGTGCTGGCGGGCCACTCGTTGCCGGCGTGGGACGACGTGTGGCGCTTCGCCCTGGTCGGCGCGATCGCACCCGGCAGCTCCCAAGGACTGTTCGTGGCCGCGATCGGGCGAATCGGCCCGAGCAGGACGTCGGTGCTCGTGGGGACCTCGCCGGCGTGGTCGGTCGTGTTGGCGGTGGCGTTCCTCGACGAGACCTGGGAGCTCGCGATCGTGGCGGGCACGCGGGTCACGATCGCCGGCAGCGCCCTGATCGGGTGGGAGCCCGGGCTCCGCGGCCGGCGCCTCGGCGTGGTCCTCGCGCTGGCAACCGCGTTGAGCTTCGGGGTGCGAGACGTCGTCGCACGCGAGTTCGGGTCGTCGTCGTCGGTCTCGTCGTGGTGGGCAGGCGCGATCGTGCTGGTCGCCGCGGCCGCAGTGCTCGGCGTGCAATCCAGGGTCACCGCCGGGCGCGATCTCCTCGGTGAGTGTCGCCGAGCGCTGCCCGCCTTCGCGGTGTCCGGGCTGGTGATCGGGTGTGCCCTGCCGCTGCTGTTGGAGGCGCTCGATCGCGGTCGGGTCGGCATCGTCGCGCCGCTCTCGTTGGCGTCCCAGAACATCACCGTGGTGGTGGTCGGATCGATCGTGTTCGGGGTCAACGAGCGTGCCGGACGGGTCGTCGGCGCAGTGGCGTTGATCCTGCTCGGCGCCGTGCTCGTGGGCTCGGCTGCGTGAGCCGTCAGTCGGCGTCGATACCCGCGTCGATCATCGCCTGGCGCATCAGAGCCTCGGCCGCCCATGAGAGGACGTCCCGCGTGTCGGCGGGGTCGACGCGGCACACATCCACGAGCGAGACATAGGCCTCGGCACCGAGCACGGTCCCGAGCGCATGCCGGAGCCGGAACGCGGTCTCGTCGTCGAGCCGGTCGGCGATCGGTTCCATCGCCGTGTCGATGTACCGCAGCCGGCGGGCCGGGCGGTCGGTCTCCTGCGCACGTCCCTCCAGGACACGAGCGACCGTGGTGGCGACGACCCGGCGCAGGTTGTCGGGCTCGTTGAAGAGGTAGTCGTGGACCGCCTGCTCGGCCGCGACGATCCGCGCCACCGCCGACGCACCCGCGGCCTCGACGACCTCTTCGGCGTCGACGGTCATGCGGTCCGAGATCGCGTGCCATGCGATGTCGTCGGCGCTCTCGAAGTAGCGGTAGATGGTGGCCCGGCTGATGCCGGACGAGTCGACGACACCCTCGATGGTGACGTCGGAGTTGGCGTCGAGCAGCTCGCCCGCCGCGTCGAGGATCGCCTGCCGCGTCCGGGCTCGCTGTCGTTCCCGAGTTGCCATGGCGTGGACGTCCTCTCGTCGGGAGTTCACTCGAACCCTCTTGACACTAACGTCTCATCGTGAGACTGTCATCTCATTAAGAGCGGAGGGCGCCGCGGCGGAATGCGGTGCCGGAGAGTCACGAAAGCGAGAAGGTGATGGCGGAACGAGGCACGAAGGACATCTGGTTCGAAGGTGTGTTCATGCGGACGACGGTCAGCGGCGAGGAGACCGGCGGTGCGATCTCGATCATGGAGCAGTGGCTCCCGCCCCACTTCTCACCTCCCATGCACGTCCACCACCGCGAAGACCAGGCGCTGCACATCCTCGAGGGCGAGGTCACGGCGCGGCTGGGCGACATGGACGCTCCGACCACCGTGGTCCGAGCGGGTGAGTCGATCTTCTTGCCGCGCGACGTCCCGCACTGTTTCGTCGCCGGACCGGACGGCGCCAAGATGCTCGAGATCAACACGCCCGGCGGATTCGAGCAGTTCCACGTCGAGGCAGGGATCGAGGCTCCGGAGGTGCGAATCCCGGATCCGACCGAGCCGGACATCCCCAGGCTCGTCGAGGCCATCGGGCCCTATGACGCCGAATTCGTCGGTCCGCCGATGAGCTGACGCGTGTCGGGCGGCGGGAGCGGGTCGGCCGGCGGACCGGCCCGGTAAGGTCCCGGCGATGACGACCGCGATCGTCCAGGCGCATCCGGTGCCGGACAGTCTGAACGCCGAACTCCTGCGCCGGGTCGAGGCGGGCTGCGACGCCGCCGGCATCGAGGCCCTGACGTATCGGTTGCCTCAGGGCGGCCGACCCTCGGTCGAGCAGATGCGCGAGCACCGGGAGCTCGTCCTGGTCTACCCCACCTGGTGGGGCGGCCAGCCGGCCCAGCTCCTCGACTGGTTGCAGGAGATGCTCGCCGCTGATGCGCTGGGATCGGTCCGGCGACTGACCGCCGTCACCACCCTGGGATCGAGCCGACTCGTCAACCTGGTCCAGGGCGAGTGGGGTCGTGTGCTCCTCGCCGGTCAGGTGCTCGACGCCTGCCGCGGCAGCGCCGAGTTCGCGTGGCTGCCCCTGTACAAGATCGACCGGCGCAGCCAGGAGGAGATCGACGAGCACCTGGCGTCGGTCCAGGCCCACTTCGCCGACCTGCGGCCCGTGCGCTGAGCCGAAGGCCGGCGCAGGGCCCGCGTTCGGGTCGTCCGATGGCGATGGCGAGGACGTCGGTGTCGACGTCGAGCTGACTACCAGCGTTTGAACGCGAGCTCGACGGCGGACCGCCGGTCGGTCTCGGGTGCGAGCGCCAGGTAGGTGGTGCGACAGGTTCGGGCGGCGTTCAGCCGCACCGCACGGACGACCGAGCGCGGGCCGGTGACCCGGCGGTGCGGGACGACGTCGTCGTCGGGACACTCCAGCACCATGCCGATGCGCTTGATGTTTCGCAGGGCGGCCGTGATCCGACCGGCGGGCGTGAAGGTGAACGACACCCCCGGGATGAAGACGCGTTCGAACCAGCTCTTCACCACGGGGTCGAGCGTGCCTTCGCGCAGCGTCGAGACCAGCACGAGCGCGTCGACCGAGCGGACCAGCTCGACCGATCGCCGCTGTTCGGCGGTCACGAGGTTGTCCTCCTCGTGGTACGCGCGGCGCTCGGCCTCGCTCATGAAGCGGTCGAATCCCTCGGCTCGAAGATCGAGCGGCACGACCTCGTGGCCGCGGCCGGCGAGGAGCTCGGACACGATCGAGGATGCAGGGGTCGGCTCCGGGACACTCTCGACCAGCAGGACACGCACCCGTGAGACCCTAACGGTCGACGCGAGCACGGAACTACGCTCGCCGCCCATGGCGCAACGCATGGCTCTCTACCTCCAGGACAAGCACGACATCCGGTACGAGCTGGAGATCGCCAGGTATGCCGAGGAGAAGGGCTTCTCCGAGATCTGGCAGGCCGACACCAGGCTGGCCCGGGACTGCGTGGTGATGATGAGCGCGCTGCTCGCCGAGACGAGCCGGCTGCGGATCGGCAGCGGCGTGCTGCCCATCTACACCCGCAACCCGGCCGTGATCGCAGCCACCTGGAGCACGATGTGGGAGCTCGGCGGGCTCACGCCGGACGGCGAGAGCCGGGTGATGCTCGGACTGGGTGCGTGGTGGGAGCCGATCGCGTCCCGCGTCGGAGCCGGGCGTCGCAAACCACTGACGGCGATGCGCGAGAACATCGAGGCGATCCGCGAGCTGTTCACGATGGAGGAGGTCACCTACGAGGGCGAGTTCGTCACCCTCGACCGGGTCCGCCTCGATGTCGCGTACGGCGACACCAGCCCTCGTGACATCCCGATCTATATCGGTGCCACGGGCCCCAAGATGCTCGAGCTCTCCGGCGAGATCTGCGACGGCCCGGTCCTGAACTACGTCGTCAGCACGGACTACATCCGCGATGCGGTCGAACGGGTCCGCGTCGGCGCGGAGCGTGCGGGCAAGGCGCTCGACGACATCGACCGGCCGGAGCTGCTGGCGTGCTCACTGTCCGACGACGACCCGGACGAGGCGGTCATGGTCGGCAAGTCGTTGGTCGCCTACTACCTCGGGACCGAACCCCACATCATGGAGGCCTCCGGCGCCGACCCCGAGCTGGTCGAGCGAGTCCAGGAGATCGTCGGCTGGCCGGCCACCGAGGAGGACTACCGCAAGGCGGCCCACCTGATCCCGGACGAGCTGTGCCGCAGTCTCATGGCGGTCGGCACGGCAGCGCAGTGCCGCGACAAGGTCGCCGAGTACATCGACGCCGGTGTCACCTGCCCGATCCTGTACCCCCTGATGCCCGACATCGCACCGGTGGTCGACGCCTTCGCAGACTTCACGCCATGAGCACCCTGCTGATCTCGGGCGGCGCGGTGGTCACCGTCGACGACGCGTTCACCGTCCACGACCCGGGTTGGGTACTGATCGAGGACGACCGCGTGCTGGAGGTCGGGCCCGGCGACCCACCGGCGGCCGTCGAGGCCGACCGGGTGATCGACGCGACCGGCGCTGCGGTGATGCCCGGCATGACCAACGCGCACACCCATTTGTTCCAGACGTTCTTCCGCGGCCTGGCCGACGACAAGCCCCTCCTCGACTGGTTGCGCGACTGCATCTGGCCGGGCGCCGTGCACCTCGACCGCGATTCTGCGGGCCTGGCCGCGACGGTGGGCCTGATCGAGAACCTCCGCGGTGGAGCGACCTCGGTGATCGACCACCAGTACATCCACATCGACGCCGCGATCGACGACGCCGTGTGCCAGGCGGCCGCCGACCTCGGTGTGCGGTTCCTCCTCGCTCGCGGGTGGGCCGACCGCAACTACGAGCCGTCGCTCTCCGAGGACCTGCCGACGATCCTCGAGCGGACGACCGCCCTGCGGGAGCGCTGGCACGGCCACGACGACGACCGGATCCGGATCGAGACCGCTCCCCTCATCCCGTGGGGCTGCTCCGACGAGACGATGCGAGCGACCGTCGCAGACGCCCGATCGTGGGGCGCCGGATGCCACATCCACTGCGCGGAGACCGCCGTGGAGGTCGAGATGAGCCTCGACGAACGGAAGCTCCGCCATGTCACCTGGCTCGAGTCGCTCGGCCTGCTGGGCCCGGACATGCAGTTGGCGCACTCGGTCTGGCTCGACGACGACGAGCTCGACCTGATCGCCGAGCGCGATGCGGTCGTGGTCCACTGCCCCGTCTCGAACATGTACCTGGCCTCCGGCGTGCCGCGGATCCTCGACATGCGGGCGCGGAACATCCGCATCGCGCTCGCCTCCGACGGTCCGGGCTCCAACAACCGGCAGGACATGTTCGAGGTTCTGAAGGCCACGGCCCTCCTGCAGAAGGTCCACCACCTGGACGCGGTCGCGCTGCAGCCCGAGGACGTCATCACCATGGCGTGCCGCGGCGGCGCGGCGGCACTCGGTCGGGACGACGTCGGGTCGTTGGAGCCGGGCAACCTCGCCGATCTGTTGGTCGTCGCGCTCGACTCGGTCTTCGTCGCCCCGGTCCATCGGGTGCCGAGTGCCCTCGTCTACTGCGCATCGCCAGCCGACATCACCCACGTCGTCGTCGGCGGCAACGTCCTGATCGACGACGGCGACCTGGTCGGCGTCGACGAAGCCGCCGTGGTGGCAGCAGCGACGGCGTCGGCCCGCGAGGTGTTCGCACAGGCCGGCGTCGCCTCCCGCCTGACCGACGGGTGAACTCCCGCGGCCGACGGCGGCGGCCCGGATAGCGTGCGTCGGTGACCGTCGACGACCAGAGTGAGGCCCTCGAGGGCGACAGCATCTGGCGACCGCCCTACGTCACGGTGACGGTCGCGAACCTGACCGTCGTGGCCCTCGTCGCGTTCGACGGCCTGGCCATCGTCGCCGCGCTCCCGAGCATCACCGACGACCTCGGCGACGTGGCCCTGGTCCCATGGGTGATCACCGGCTTCCTGGCCACCTCCGCCATCGCCGGACTCGCCGCCGGGCCGTTCATCGACGCCGTCGGCGTCCGTCGCACGTTCCGGGTGACCGGTGTGTGGTTCCTGGTCACCAGCCTGCTGGTCGCGGTGGCGCCGAACATGGAGACCCTGGTCGCAGCGAGGGTCCTGCAGGGCCTCGGCGGCGGGCTGGTCATCGCCGTCGCCCTGGCTGCGGTCGGCCTCGCGTACCCGATGGCGCTGCGACCGCGCGCCTTTGCCGCCAACTCGATGGTCTGGGGGACGCTCGGGTTCGGCGGACCGGTGATCGTGGCCGGACTCCTGGCAATCGGCTCATGGCGCCTGGTCTTCCTCGCGCAGATCCCGCTGACCGCCGTGGCGTTGGCGATGGGCTGGCGGTCGTTGCCGAGCACCCGCGACCGGCCGACCCGCATCCAGATCGACTGGCGCGGCATCGGCCTGATCACCGCGCTCGTCGTCGCGTCCCTCGTCGGCGTGGCGAGCGTGGGCTCGTCCTGGGCAGGTGCCAGCGCCGGCGTCGTGGTGGCCGTCGCCTGCGGCGCGTTGCTCTGGCGGCACTCGGCCCGACCGGGCGATCCCGTCCTGGCCCGCGTGCACCTCACCAGGTTTCCCCTGCGCCGCATCCACCTCACGTCCGGCCTGGTCCTGACCGCGGGGCTCGCAGCCGACAACTATCTGCCGCTGTACACCCGGACGGTCAAGGGCTGGTCCGAGTCCGCCGCCGCCTTCTCGGTCATGTTCTTGACGATCGGCTGGACGACGGCCGCGTTCGTCGTGAGCCGCGTCATCGGACGCCGGACCGAGGCCGACCTGATCCTGCTCGGCTCGCTGCTCTCCGTCCCGACGCTGGTCCTCGCCGCCGGGGCGGCTGCAGCGGACTGGCCGTCGGCGGTCGTGCTCGGCGCCTACTTCGGCGTCGGGCTCTCGATCGGGTTCATCTCCACGGCGGGCCTCAACCTGCTGCAGTCCTCCAGCGACCCGGCCGAGATGGGCCGCACGAACAGCGCCCACCAGTTCATCCGGACGCTCTCCATCACCTATGGCGTCGCGATCGGCGGGGCCATCCTGTTGTTCGTCGTCGATCGCCAGGCCGGCGACGTGGAGGCGGTGCGCGAGCTGCTCGGCGGCGATGACACCGCGGTGGACCCGTCGACGATCGACGGGATCAGAGACGGCTTCGCCGCCATCCACGTCTTCTCGGTCGCAGCTGCCGTGGCGTGCGTCGGCGCAGCGGTGGTGCTGTGGCGCCAGACGAGGACTCGGCTCACGCCGCCGCGATGACGGCGATCTCCATGAGCCACTCGGGCCGGGCCAGCTCGGCCACCACGACCAGCGTGGAGGCGGCGAGGTTGCCATCGAGCGCGCGGTCGCGAACCGCCATGATCTCGGCGAGGTCGTGCCCTGGCGTGACGTAGGTGGTGACGGACACCACGTCGGCAGGGCCCATGTCGGCGTCGCGCAACATGGCGCCGATGTTGGCCCAGATCACCTCGGCCTGATCGACGAGCGCCGGCGGCACGGAGCCGTCCGGTGCCATCGGGACCACCCCGGACGTGTGCAGCCAGCGGCTCGCCCCCTCGGTGACCCGGGCGTGTGCGTAGTTCGCCGCCGGTGGTGCGATGTCGTCGGGCACGATCGGCCGATGCATCCCCGGACTGTAGCGACCACCCCACCCGCACTTCGGAAGAAGCGGTGCAAACGGTGCCAGGCACCGACGGAACGGCTCGTGCCCCACCCCACCCGCACTTCGGAAGAAGCGGTGCAAACGGTGCCAGACACCGACGGAAGGGCTCGTGCCCCACCCCACCCGCAC
>JBCCFK010000136.1:0-11177 GCA_039029775.1 Actinomycetota bacterium
CCGGGTGCCGACGGACTTCGAGTACGAACCTGCGGCAGACCGACTCGATTCGACGCTGCTCGTCAATCTCGGGCTGGAGCAGCTGGGTCTGATCGCGGACGCCGACTACATCTTCATCCTGCCGGTCGGGACCTTCGCCCAGAGCCAGGACGACGTCGATGCGGCCGTCGCCGATGTCGAGGCCAGCGCCCTCTGGCAGACCCTGCCCGCCGTCCAGGGCGAGCGGGTCGAGGTGGTGGGCGGCCACTGGTTCGTCGGCTCGCTCCGCGCGGCGAACACCGCGCTGGCCGAGGTCGAGCGGTTCTTCTTCGGCTGACCCCGGTTCGGTGCGACCACCCGGATGACACCCGGCAGGACTGCCGGTCCAGGCTCGGGATCGATGACACTGGCCGCATGCCCGACGAGCAGCTCCCGGTGCCGGTGTTCATCCCGATCGATGCCGGGCGCACGATCGACGAGGCCGGTGTGGAGCTGCCCACCGTCGTGATCGACGCCGCCGACTCACCCCAGGTGGCGGACCTCGCTCGAGTGCACGCCACCGAGGGCGTCGGCGACATCCGGACCGACGCCATCCGGGTCGACGACCTCGTGTTGGTCGGCGTTCGCATGACCGTGCCCGTCCGGGCCGCGTTCGCGATCGCACTCGACGCCCTCGCGCATCGGCCGCTGCTCGACGACGTCGTCGCGGCCGGCGCGCTGGTCATCGCGCACACCGACCCACAGGCGAGCGAGAGGCCCCCATGGCTCGCGGTCGACATCGACGGGCCTGCCCTCGCCGCCCGGATCGAGCTCACGTGAGCGTCGCCGAGGAGGTCGCCGACGCCGCGTTCCGCAACGAGAACAGCGTCGACATCGCCGCCGCCCCCGACGCCGTCTGGCCCTGGTTGGTCCAGATGGGCTTCGGGCGGGCGGGTTGGTACAGCTGGGATCTCATCGACAACCTCGGTCGGCGCAGCGCCACCGAACTCCACCCCGAGTGGATGGTCCGTCGAGCGGGTGAGCCGGTGCCCGGTGGACCCATCGTGTTCGACACCCCGGTGGTCGACGAGCCGGAGTACTTCGTCATCTCGTTCGGGCCGAAGCGGATCCTGCTCTGGACCGTCACGTTCGTCCTGTCCTACCGACTCCATCCCGTCGCCGAGGGCTGCGCGCTGACGTCGGTGGCCACCGCGAGGATCGACGGGCCGCTCGGTCGACCGGCCGCTCGACACCTCCTCGGCCCCGGCGACGACGTCATGGTCCGCAAGCAGCTGCGGGGCATCAGGGAGCGCGCCGAGGCCCTCG
Source organism: Actinomycetota bacterium (assembly GCA_039029775.1). GTDB lineage: Bacteria > Actinomycetota > Acidimicrobiia > Acidimicrobiales > UBA8592 > JBCCFK01. The sequence continues at coordinate 1,285 of JBCCFK010000136.1, forward strand.
CGTCGAGGGCACCCCTCGACGGCGACCGATAGGCGCCGGGATCAGCGGCGCCCGCCGTCGACGAGGAACTGCTGCGCGGTGCACGCCGCGCCGTCGTCGGCGGCGAGGAACAGGACCATCTGGGCGAACTCCTTCGCGTAGATCCGTCGCTTGATCGCCTGATCGCGCAGGGTGCCCTCCTCGCCCTCCTCGGACCACCACGTGGTGAGCTGGCGTTCCGTCGCCACCCAGCCCGGCAGAACGGTGTTCACCCGGACGCCCTGGGGTCCGAACGTTCGTGCCATCGTGCGGGTGATCCCCTCGACCCCGGACTTGGCGATCGCGTACCCGGGGAAGAAGTCCTCCTGCATCATGTAGCTGCTGGACCCGATGTTGACGATGGAGCCGTGTTCGGCGGCGAGCATCGCCGGGGCGACCGACTGGATCGCGAACACGTAGTGGCGGAGATTCGTTGCGATCCGGTCGTCGAAGTACTCGGGTGTCATCGTGTCCCACTCGTGGCGATCGTCGCTCGCTGCGTTGTTGACCAGCACCGTGAAGTCGCCGATCTCGGCCGCCAGCTCCGCGATCGCAGCCTGCATGGCTGAGACATCGCGAAGATCGAGCACTCGGTGGACGGGGCGATGCGCGGCCCCTGCGTCGACGCACGCTCGGACCACCTCGGCCGCCTTGTCACCCTGCAGATCGATGAAGGCCACCTTCGCCCCCTGGGCCGCGAGCTCGGTCACGATGCCGGCACCGATGCCATCGGCGCCACCGGTGACCAGGCAGGTCCGGTCGACCAGCGACGGGTAGCGGGCGTACGCGGCATCGGGTGCTGCGGTCGGATCGATCATGGGGTGGCCTCCGAGGGTGGGAAGTCGTACAGAACGGTCGGGTTGTCGACGAGGATCCGTTGCCGATGCCGTGGTGGAATCCATCGGTCGCGCCAGGCGGTCAGGTCGTCGAGTGTCGGGGGGTCGGCCTGACCGGGGTGTGGCCAGTTGCTGGCCCAGAGCAGCCGCTCGGGCGCCTCGGCGACGAGGGCATCGATGAGTTCGACGACGTCGTCATGGGGTCTCGGCAGGTCCGATCCCTCGTATGGCGCCGAGAGCTTCACCCAGCACCTCCCGGTCGCGAGCAGCTGCCGGAGGGCGTGGAATCCGGGTGAGTCGGTGCCGTGCGGCGGCATGAAGCGACCGACGTGGTCGACGACGAGATCGGTGGGCAGCGTCAGGAGTCGTTCGAGGTGATCGGGGAGTTCGTTGCCGTCGAGCTGCAGCTGGATGTGCCAGCCGAGGTCCGCGACGGCGGCGGCGGTCGGTTCCAGCTCGCTCCAGTCGACGGCCCCGCCGGGGAGCATGTGGAATCGGGCGCCGCACACGCCGAGCGTCGTGAGGCGTTCGAGTTCCTGGCGTGGGGTGTCGGAGTCGACCACCATGACGCCGCGAGCGGCGTCGCCCAGCGCGGCCATCCCGGCGAGTTGGCAGCCGTTGTCCATGCCGTACGTGGTCGGCTGAACGACCACCACCCGAGCGGTTCCGAGTCGACTTCGAGCGCTGCGGTAGTCGTCGACCGTGGCGTCGGGTGGTCGGAGCACTGCCCCAGGAGCGGTCGGGAAGGACGCGTCGTAGAAGTGCATGTGTGTGTCGCACGCACCGATCATCGGTGGGCCCACCACGACTCGAGCCGGCTTCGGGCATCGGGGTTGGCCAGCCGTGGCGGGACGTCGCCGGCCAGGATGGCGGCCACCTGTTCCACCGAGCTCCTCGCCTGGGCGTCGGCGTTCTCGGGTGTGAGTCCGCCGAGGTGGGGCGTGGCCACGACGTCGGGCCGCGCCGCGAGCGTCGGGTCGGGCCGCTGGTCCGGTGCGCTGCCCACATCGCATGCGAACGCGGCGAGATGGCCGCCGTCGAGGGCCGCGGTCACGGCGCTCTCGTCGACGATCTCACCGCGGCTCACGTTGACCAGGATCGAACCCGGCCGCATCGCGGCGATGGCCGCGGCGTCGATCAGGTGGTGGGTCTCCGAGGTGCTGGCGACGAGCGGGAACACCACATCGGAGGTGGCGAGGAGGTCTTCGAGGGAGGCCCGGCCGTGGCCACCGACGTCGGTGACGTCAGGGTCGCTCACCACCACGTCGAGGCCCGCTCCGGCCAGGAGGTCCGCCAGGTAGGAACCGATCGCGCCGTAGCCGATGATCCCAGCGGTCATGCCACGGATCTGTCGGCCGGGACGCTGTGGCGGCTCCCGATGCGCTCGATAGTCCTCGGTGGACGATGCGATGTTGCGGGAGGCATCGAGCAGGAGGCCGAGCGCCAGCTCCGCCGTCGAGGGAACGAAGGACTTGTCGGCGTGCCCGACGATCACGCCGGCGGAGGTCGCGGCGCCGAGGTCGATCGTGGAGATGTCCACCGCGGTCCGGAGGAAGGCCACGAGGTCGGGAAGGGTGGCGAAGACCGCCGCCTCACCCGGGGTCGCCCGGTGGGCGACGATCACGTGGCAACCGGCCGCGGCCTCGATGAGCTCCGGTGTCGACAGGTCGTGGTCTGTCGGGTTGGGAACCACCTCGACGCCGAGCGCCTCGAGTTCCGGAAGCGCCCGTCCGTAGTACGCCTCGAGGTCTTCCGGGTTGTGGCTGAGGAGGATCCGCAAGGTCATCGCACGCCGGAGGCTACCCGAGCGCTCCGGGCTGCAAGCCCGCTCAACCGACCTCGCTGCGGATGAGGTCGACCGCCATCTCGAGGTGTTCGATCTGGGCTGCGGCGGTCTTGCCCTGCGGGGGTACGCGCATGCAGCCGACGCCGGCAGCCGCGATGGCGCGGACGCGCTCGCGCACCATCGCCTCGGTCCCGATCGGGTAGGCGGCCAGCACGAGCTCTTCGGGGACTGCGGCCGCTGCCGCGGCCTTGTCGCCGTCGACCCACAGGCGCCGGACCTCGTCGGCGACATCGGCCCAGCCCGCCCGTGAGTAGGCGTTGTTGTAGAAGGTGGTGGTGGCGGAGCCCATGCCGCCGAGGGTGAAGGCCATGCCGGGACGGGCCCGCTCGATGAGGGCGTCGACGTCGTCGGAGACGGTGATCGGGCTGTTGACCTGGATGTCGATCTCGCCGATGTCACGGCCGGCTCGGTCGGCGCCGGCTCGAATCGAATCGAGGAACACGTCGGCGCGCTCGGGGATGACCGAGGTGCCGAGCCATCCGTCGGCCAACTCGCCGGTGAGCTCGAGCGACTTCGGTCCGAGGGTGGCCAGGTAGATCGGCAGATCGGGCTTGGGCGGGATCGACGACTTCAGCGGCTTGCCCTCACCGCCGGGTCGGGGGAGCAGGTAGTGGTCGCCGTCGTAGACGAGTCGCTCGCCACGAATGCCCATGCGGACGATCTCGATGTACTCGCGGAGTCGTGCCAGCGGTTTGGCGAAGGCTGCGCCGTGGAGGCCCTCGACCACTTGTGGGCCGCTGACCCCGAGACCGAGCACGAACCGGTCGTCGGAGATCTGTGCCAGCGAGAGCGCGGTCAAGGCGGTGGCCGCAGGCGTGCGGGCGCTGATCTGCATGATGCCCGTGCCGAGGGTGATTCGTTCGGTGGCCGCAGCCAGATATCCGATCGACGCGACCGCGTCCATGCCCCACGCCTCCGCGGACCAGACGAAGTCGACGCCGAGGCGGTCCGCGGCCTTCACGTACTCGACGATGTCCGGCCAGTTCTCGCCGTCGTAGTAGGCACTGCCCACCGAGACCGAGATCTTCATGGGCTCACGCTACGCCGCCATCGGTCGAGTCGGTGCCGACGACCGCCGCCAGGCCCGTGAGGAGGACGTCGAGCTTCTGGTCGAAGGTGACCGAGGCCGACAGGATGGCGTCGGGGACCTCCGGTTGGGTGGCCACGGGCTCGGATTCGGCTGCCCGCACGCTGTCCAGGACGACGTGGAACATCATCTCGACGGCGAGCCGGGCCTGGTGCGGGCTGAAGCCCTGTTCCAGCAGATGGTTGGCGGTGCCGAGGATGTGTCGGTCGAAGTTCGGGACGCTGCCCAAACGGACGACCTCGTCGTAGAGACCGGGGTGTTCGTGAAACGTGTCGCGGACCAGATGGCAGACAGCCCGGAGGTGCGCCGCCCAGTCGCCGGTGGCCTCGGGCCAGACCATGCGTCGGGCCACGACGTCGGCAGCCGCATAGCCGAGGTCCGCCCGGTCCCGAACGTGTCGGTACAGGGCCACGTGCGTCACGCCGAGCGCGCGAGCCACGCTGGACATCGACAGGTCCCGGAACCCGGTCTCGACCGCCTTCTCGGCGATCACGTCGCGGGTCAGCCCGGTGCTCATCGCTCGGGCTGCCTCTGGACGGCTCCTCTGCGCATCCCGGATGTCTAGCGCGGTCCTGGTCGGGCACGTCGCAGGACGTGGTTCGACGCGCCATCCGAATGTGTTAGGTGTTGCAGACATCTGCTGTGTGGGTGGCTTGACTTCGCACGGGGCCGGCACCATGATGCCCGGATGATTACATGGTGTAACACGCGTCGTCTCCCGCGCTCACGTCATTCCTCCGCCCATCGGTTGTTCGCCGCCCTGATGGCTTGTCTCCTCTTGGCGGCAGCGTGCGGCGACGATGACGACGGCACCGCGACGGCGGCGTCGGCGACCGCCACGGCGCCGGCGGCTGACGCCGAGGAAGAGCAGGTCACACAGGATCAGGCGTCGACGAGCGAGCCGGCCGAGGAACCATCCGCGTCGGAGGCCGAGTCCGACGAGCCCGCCGAACAGGAGCCGGTCGAGAGTGAGGGCGCCGACGGCTACTACCCCGTGACGATCGAGCACGACCTGGGTGCGGCAACGGTCGAAGCGATGCCGGAGCGGATCGTGGCGATCACGGACCAGGGCGAGCTCGCCGCCCTCCTGGCGCTCGGCGTACAGCCGGTGGCGTTCGGGCAGCGCATCCCCGGCGAGGTCGACTACCTCGCTGCGGCCGGGGCATACGACCCTGCGATCCAGGTCTTCGACTCCAGCGCCGAGGTCAACTTCGAAGAGCTCGCCACCTTCGCCCCCGACCTCATCGTCGGGCAGATCGGCTTCATCACGCCCGACACGCTCGCCACCTTCGAGGCGATCGCGCCGACGATCCCGATCGGTTTCGACGACTGGCGCGAGGGCCTGCTCGACGTCGGAGCGGCGATCGACGACGTCGCCGCGGCCGAGAGCAAGATCGCCGAACTCGAGGCGCTGATCGCCGGCTTCCCGGACCGCGTGTCCTTCGCGGAGGGAAGGTCGGTGTCGGTGGCCCTCGGGTTCCCCGGCTTCGGGATCTACCAGTTCACCAACGAGTCGATCACCGGCGTCCTCCTCGGGGACGCCGGCCTGGTTCCGCTGCCGGAACCGACCGGCGAGGACCGGAACGGCAATCAGCTCTCGCTCGAGCAGATCAGCCTGATCGACGGTGAGGGCCTCATCGTCATGGACTTCGAGGGAGCCTCGATGGGTGGCGGCTCCGCCGCGCTCGAGTTCTGGGAGGCCCAGCCGCTGTGGCCGTCCCTCCCGGCCGTCCAGGGGGATCGTGTGGCGGTCTGGTTCGGAGGCGATGCCGCAGCGAGCACGTTCGCCAACGCCCTGACCATCCCGGTGCTGTTGGACGCGATCGAGGAGACGCTCACCGACTTCTTCGTCGAGTAACGGGGGCGACCCCGACCCGGGTTTCCGGTCCCGGTCGTGCGCGTGCAAAGCTGGTCGCTGCCCGGGCAGCGTGGCCCATCAGACTCGGACCCCAGCGAGGAAAACGGCCATGCGTATCGGCATTCTCACGGGCGGCGGCGACGTCCCCGGACTCAACCCGTGCATCAAGGCGGCGGTCACGCGGGTGATCGACGCAGGCGGCGAGATGGTCGGCATCCGTCGCGGGTGGGGCGGCCTGGTGGCCTGCAACCCCGCCGATCCTGCGAGCCTCGAGGCGAACACCATGCGGCTCGATCGTCAGATCGTCCGCACGATCGACCGCAGTGGCGGCACGACGTTGCACACGTCGCGGACGAACCCGGGCCGAGTCGCCGGCGAGGATGTCCCGGACTTCCTCCGCGACCGTGTCGACGGCGACGGCCCCCACGATCTCACCGAACACGTGCTCGAGGTCCTCGACGCGCTCGGCATCGACGCGCTGCTCCCGATCGGGGGCGATGACACGCTGAGCTACGGACTCCGGATGCACGAGGAAGGCGTCCCCGTCATCGCGATCCCGAAGACGATGGACAACGACGTGCACGGCACCGACTACTGCATCGGCTTCTCCACGGCGGTCAGCCGAGGCGTCGAGTTCATCCACAACCTGCGGACCAGTACCGGGTCCCACGAGCGCATCGCCGTGGTCGAGCTGTTCGGTCGGTACTCGGGCGAGACGTCGCTCATCACCGCCTACCTGGCGGGCGTCGACCGGGCGCTGATCTCCGAGGTGCCCTTCGACATCGATCGCCTGGCCGACATGGTCACCAAGGACAAGGCCGACAATCCGTCGAACTACGCGATGGTCACGGTGTCGGAGGGGGCGACGATCGACGGCGGTGAGCTCCATCTCACCGGCGAAGCCGACCCGTACGGGCATCGCAAGCTCGGGGGCATCGGCAAGACGGTGGGCGAACTGCTGAAGGAGCGGACCGGTGAGGGCATCGTTCTGCAGGAGGTCGCGTACCTGATGCGGTCCGGCCGGCCCGACAGCCTCGATCTGATGGTGGCGACCAACTACGCCGTGATGGCGGCCGATCTCGCCCTCGAAGGGTCCTCGGGTCGCATGGTCGCGCTCCGTTCCGGGACCTACACCAACGTCCCGATATCGGTCACGGGCGAGGGCGTGAAGCGCGTCGACGTGGACGAGTTGTACGACGCCTCGGAGTATCGGCCCAAGGTTCGCCACGTCGGCGGCAAGCCGATGTTCCTCTACTGACCGCCCGGGCGGACCGCAGGCGTCGCGACCTCAGAGGCCGCGCTGCATGTCGGGCACCACGGCGCCGCGAATGTGAAAGATCCGATCCTCGACGGTCGGGTCGGCGTCGCCGGCCGAGCTGCGGTCTGCGACCACCGCGTTCTTGCCGAAGCCGTCGACGATCGGGCGCCCGACGTCGCGCCTCAGCCACATTCGGAGCAGGTGGCGTCGCTCGGCCGGGTCGTCGGAGTCCTCGTACGCGGTGCGGGAATGGAGGGCTGCGTAGTTGAGCAGGAACTGCATGTCACCCGGCCGGAAGTCCATGCTGAGCGCGAGGCCCGCCTCCTCCGAGACCTCGTCATAGAGCTCGAGGACCTCGCGCTCGGCGTCGGTGAGTGGTGGCACACCGGGGTAGTCCTGCGCGGAGAAGACCATGGTGCTGCCGGCGTAGGTGCTGAAGACGCCGTCGACGTGACTGCACACCGGACTCGTGTAGGTCGGCGCGGGCGCGTCGTGGTCCTGGCGTCGCCAGTCCCAGTGGAACGGCCGGAACAGGAGCGGGGCGAGATCCGGTCGTCGTTCGAGGATGACGTTGTAGATCGTCGAGCCGCTGACCAGGAGACTGGCGCCGCCCCTGCGAGCCCCGCGGAGGCACAGCAACGAGACCACGTCCGAGCTGTCGCTGTGGAAGGGGAGCTGATCGCGGATTCGACTCGGGAGCGCCCCGGGGTCCTCGAGGAGCTTGTCGGAGTTGGCGACGATGTGGTCCAGGAGATCGCCCACCTGGCTCTGCTGCATCGGCGATCCGACGTGCAGGTTCACCAGGAAGAAGATGGCGCCCGACAGCTCGTCGCCCAGCGTCGCCGGGTCGAGGCCGCGCACCAGGATGAACCCTCGGCCGGCGTCGAGCTGGTCGCAGATCTCGCGCAGCAGGCCGGCACAGGCCGCGAGCTGGTAGTCGGCAGCCACGACCGTCCGCAGGTCGGGGTCGTCCTCGATGAAGCGGCGGGCGACCGTGGTCAGTTCTTCCAGCTCGGCGGCGTTCAGTTCGCGGATCCATTCCGAGGTCTGTTCCAGGTGGTCGCCGCGCCACGCCGATGGCCCCTCGATCGGTTGCAGGTCCGTCACACCGCTTCCTCCTCGCCGGTCGGCGCCCGGTCGCCGGGGCCACCTCGATTATGGTCTGATGGTCAGACCATTGGCAATGACCTGGTGACGCGCACCGTCCCATCGCCTGCCGGGACGTGGCGGTCGGCCGCTTCGGCACCGCCTACGGTCTGGCGATGGACGCCAATCTCGTGATCGAAGCGGTCGGATACCTCGGCTCCGGGCTGATCGTGCTGTCGATCACCCAACGGTCGATCCTCCGGCTCCGCCTCCTGGGCCTGGCCGGCTCGTTGACCTTCCTGGCGTACGCGCTGTCGATCGGTGCCTACCCGATCGCCGTCGTCAACGTCATCGTGGCGAGCATCCACGTCTGGTATCTGCGCAAGCTGGTCGCCCGCAAGAGCGAGGTGTTCCGGGTGCTCCACGTCCCAGCGGACTCCCGCTACCTGCTGGACTTCCTGGACTTCTACCGAGATGACATCCAGGGGCAGTTCCAACCCGAGTTCGAGTACACCGCGGACGACCGCCAGCTGACCGCGTTCATCCTGCGGGACATGGTCCCGGCCGGGCTGTTCATCGGGAGGACCGGAGCCGACGGGAGCTTCGAGGTCGAGCTCGACTTCGTCATCCCGCAGTACCGCGACTTCAAGGTGGCCGGCTACGTGTACTCGCAGCACTCGGGGCTGTTCGACGACGACTGCCCGCCGCTCGTCTGGACCGATGCGTCCAACGCCGAGCACGCGACCTACCTCAAGCGGGTCGGGTTCACCGAATGCCCCGACCGAGCCGATCGCTACGAGATCCACATCGACACCGCGCTCGCGGCGTGAACGACCTCAGTTCGCGGTGGCCCAGATCTCGGGGAAGAAACGGTGGTCGGTCACGCCCTCGAGCCAGGCGACGCCGGAGGAGCCGCCGGTTCCGGGTTTGTAGCCGATGATCCGCTCGACCGACACGAAGTGGCGCCAGCGGTAGACCGAGAACTTCTGGTCGAGCTCGACGAGACCCTGCCCCAGGCGGTAGAGCGTGTTGTCCGTCCGCGGGTCGGCGAAGATCTCCCGCCAGGCGGCCTCGACGGAGGCGTCGGGCTCGTAGGGGAGCGACCAGTCGCGGTCCAGCGCGCGCTCGCCGATCTCGAGGCCCTCTCGGGCCAGCAAGGCGATGGCGTCGTCGTAGAGGCTCGGGGAGCGGAGGGCCTGCTCGAGTGCCGGCCACACGTGCGGCACGTTGCGGTGCGCTCTGGCGAGGCGCTCGCTCTTGTTGCCGAGCACGAACTCGACGTGGCGGTACATGAACGACAGCTGCCCCGACGCGGTTCCGAGGGTGTCGCGGAACTGGTTGAAGCCCTCGGTCGAGATCGTCGACAGCAGATCCCACGACGACGTGATGTAGTCGACGTAGGCACCCGCTCGGCCGAGGATGAACACTGCGTTGTCGACCGCATCCGCCCGGAGCTGGCGCTGCGCATTGACGAGCTCGAAGTGCAACCCCCTGAACAGCAACTCCTTCACCTGGCCCATGACGAAGAAGCACATCTCGTCGTAGCCCTGACTGCGCGGGTGCTGCAGCGAGAGGAGCAGGTCGATGCTCTGGTAGTCGATGTAGGGATTGGACGTGCCGTCGAAGTCCATGAGCGGCTGACCCCCGGTGACGTCCGCGGTGGCGGCGCGGGACTCGTCGGTGGTGACGGGCATCGGGCGGGGGTGCGGAGATGCATCGACGCCTGCGGGGTCGACAACGGCTGGTTGAAACGGCTCAAAGGTCGGCATGGCTCTCCGGTGGCGGTTCGACGAGGGAGGCGACGGCGTCGCCGAGAACGGTGTTCGGGGCGGCGAGATCCAGGATGACGTCGAAGTGGTTTCGACCGCGAATCTCGACCACGCCCACCGCCGTGCGTGCACCGC
>JBCCFK010000137.1:0-11091 GCA_039029775.1 Actinomycetota bacterium
GATTCTTGCGTAGCACTGGGTCGGATGGCCCGACCGCTAGGTTGTCGCCCGTGCGTGTCGCTGCGGCGGGAGCCGCGTTCGCCCTGCTACTGACCGCGTGCTCATCGTCGTCTCCGGTCGCGTCCGAACCCCGAGCCGCCACGGTCACGCCCGTCCCCACGCCGACGGAGGTACCCGAGCCGACCTCGACACCGAGCCCCACGGCGACGCCGACGCCCACGCCCACCCCGACGCCGACGCCGGCTCCGAAGGGCCTGATCACCGACACTGGGGTGCCGGTGCAGGTCCTGGCGCCCCTGCTCGAGAGCACCATCGTGATGACACCCTGCGGGCGGGTCGCCGAGATCGTCGGCGGCGAGCCCCTGACCGACATCCGGGTGGTCATCGACCCTGGCCACGGCGGGCCCATCGACACCGGGGCCGTGGGGCCCAACGGCCTGGTCGAGCGCGACCTCAACCTCGATCTGTCCTTCGCCACGCAGGCCGAGCTCGAGGCCAGAGGGATCACCGTCGCCCTGACCCGGACGGCCGACTACCCGACGATTCTCGCCACCAGAGCGGCGTTCGCCGACGCGCTGGGCGTGGAGGCGTTGGTGTCGATCCACCACAACGCCCCCAACGCCTTCGCCTCGGACGTACCGGGAACCGAGATCTTCGTCCAGAGCGACTCGCCCGAGTCCCGTCGGTTGGGCGAGGTGCTCTACGAGACGGTCTTCGATGCGCTCGCGACGATCGAGGGGATCGCCTGGACCACGGCGGGCGACGCCGGCGTCCTCCGCGTGCTCAACACCGAAGGCGGCGATGCCTACGGCATGATCCGGCGGCCGTCGACCCCGACGGCGCTGATCGAGCTTGGCTACCTGTCCAACGCCAGCGAGGCCGCGCTGTTCGCCACCCCCGAGTACATCGAGCTCGCCGCGATCGCGCTGGCCGACGGGATCGAGGCCTACCTGGACTCCGGCGACGCCGGTAGGGGCTGGGTCGAGGAGCCACGGGTGTTCAACCCCAACCGCGCCCCCGGTCAGGACGTATGCGAGGACCCGCCGCTCGATGCCGAGGACCTGGCCGAGGTCGAGGAGTAGGGCGGTGGCCGACAACCCCCTCGACAACCCTCTCGACAACCCGGTCTGGCACGCCGTCACCGGCCCGCAACGAGAGCTGTCGTTGCTCGCCGATCCGGAGGTCGCCGGCCGGTTCGAGCCCGATGTCTCGGTCTTCGGGGCGACGGTGGATCTGGAGCCGCCGTCATGGGATGCGCTGGCCTCGGTGCTCGACGGCGAGAACGTGGTGGGCCTGCTGCGACCCCACGAGGTCCAGGTCCCCGAGGGTTGGCGTTCGTTCGCGGCGGTGCCGTGTCGACAGTACGTCGCCGAGTCCCTGCCCGATGGGCCGCCGATCGATCTCACCGAGCTCGGCTCCGCCGACGCTCCCGACATGCAGGCCCTGGTCGAGTTGACCGAACCGGGCCCCTTCAGCCCGCGGACCCACGAGATGGGCACGTACCTCGGCCTGCGACGTGACGGCGCGCTGGTCGCGATGGCGGGCCAGCGGCTCCGCCTACCGGGTCACGTCGAGATCTCGGCGGTCTGCGTTCACCCGGATGCTCGTCGTGAGGGTCTCGGTGCCGCTTTCACGCTCGCCGTCGCCGGGCGGATCCGCGCCGCCGGCGACGAGGCGTTCCTCCACGTCCGGACGGAGAACGCCGGCGCGATCGAGTTGTACGAACGGTTGGGGTTCCGGCACCGGCGCGACATCATCATCACCGTGGTCGCGCCGGAGCGACCCGCCTGACCCGAGGATCGGAGGAACCCATGATCGAGGTCGTCTCACGTAGCGACGATGCCGTCACCGTGTCGGTCGGCGGCCACGAGCTGTCGCTCACCCACCGCTGGATCCGGGACCACTCCGAGGACCCCACCAGCCTCGAACCCACCACCTTGCAGCGAGAGGTCGACACGTTCGCGCTGCCGTCCGATCTCGCCGCGGCCGACGTGGCGGTGGAAGGCGACGAGCTCGTCGTTCGCTGGGTCGATCACCCGGAGCCTTCCCGGTGTTCGGAGCGATTGCTCCGCGTGATGGCCGGTGTCGAAGGAGTCCTGATCGCGAGCCCGTGGGCCTCCGGCTCGGCTTTCGACCCGACCCGCCACGAGTGCGCCGATGTCATGTCCGACGATCGGGCGCTGTTGTCGGTGCTCGATGCGATCGTCAGCGACGGGACCGCGGTCTTGTCGGGCATCGAGCCGACCGAGGCTGCGGCGACCGCGCTCGCCGAGCGGGTCGGTCGGGTGCGGCACACCGTGTTCGGCTCGATGTGGCGGGTGGCATCCGACGTCGTCGACCACCTCGACTCCGCCTATGCCACGACCTACCTGGAGCCACACACCGACGCGACGTACATGACCGACGCTCCGGGAACCCAGTTGTTCTGCTGTGTCGAACGCAGCGGCACCGGCGGCGAGAGCATCCTGGTCGATGGGTTCGCCGCCGCCGAAGACCTTCGCCGTGACGCTCCGGAGCACTTCGAGACCCTGACGACCGTCGTCGTGCCAGCCCGCTACGTCGAGCCGGGTGTGCACCTGCGCGCCGAACGGCCGGCCATCCGGCTCGGGCCCGACGGCACGATCCGCCAGGTGTCGTTCAACAACTACGACCGGGCGCCGTTCTGGCTGCCCGAACCGCGGATGTCAGCGTTCTACGAGGCCTACGCCGCGCTCCACGACCTCATCACCGACGAGTCGCGCTGGTTCGTCCTGCGCCTCGAGCCGGGCGATGCCGTGCTGTTCGACAACTGGCGTGTGCTCCATGGCCGCAACGGATACACGGGCTCGCGAGCGTTCCACGGTTGCTACCACGACCGTGACGAGATCCTCAGCCGCAGGCGGGTTCTGGCGGCCTCAGCCAGCTGAGGGCAGCCACGTCGGGCGGGTCGCCTCGAAGGAGTCGATCGACGACTCGTGTCGCATCGAGATGCCGATGTCGTCGAGGCCCTCGAGGAACCGCTGTCGCGTCGCCTCCTCGAGCGGGAACTCGGCCGTCAGGCCGATGGCGGGCGCCTCGACGGTGCCCCGCTCGACGTCGATCGTGATCTCGAGCGCGGGATCGGCCTGCACGGCGGCCAGCAGTCGTTCGCCGACGTCGGCGGAGACCTCGACGGGGACCAGACCGTTCTTGGTCGAGTTGTTCTTGAAGATCGGGCCGAATCGGGGCGAGATGACCGCGTCGAACCCGTACTGCTGGATCGCCCACACGGCGTGCTCGCGCGACGACCCGGTGCCGAAGTTGGGGCCGCCGATCAAGATGGTGGCGCCCGCGTACGCCTCGTCGTTGAGCACGAAGTCCTCGCCGTCGCGCCACTCGGAGAACAGACCCTTCTCGAACCCGGTGCGCTCGACCCGCTTCAGCCAGTCGCTCGGGATGATCTGGTCGGTGTCGACGTCGGAACGGTCCAGGGGCACCGCGGTGCCCTGGACGATGTGGACGGCCTTCATAGCTGTGCCCTCCTGTTGCCGGAGCAACGGGCCGGGCGGCCGCGCTCGTGATACTCGCTCATCAGAGCGCCTCCGGGGTGGTGAAGTGGCCGGCGATTGCGGTGGCCGCCGCGACCGCGGGCGAGACGAGATGGGTCCGCCCGCCGCGTCCCTGGCGTCCCTCGAAGTTGCGGTTGGAGGTCGACGCCGAGCGCTCGCCGGGAGCCAGCTTGTCGGGGTTCATCGCCAGGCACATCGAGCAGCCGGGCTCGCGCCAGTCGAATCCGGCGTCGCGGAAGATCTCGTGCAGGCCCTCGGCTTCAGCCTGGGCCTTGACGAGGCCGGACCCCGGGACGATGAGCGTGCGGATCCCGTTGGCCACCCGGCGGCCCTCGGCCACCGCGGCTGCAGCCCGCAGGTCCTCGATCCGGCTGTTGGTGCAGGACCCGATGAACACGGTGTCGACCGCGACCTGGTTCATCGGTGTGCCGGCGGTGAGGCCCATGTACTCGAGCGCTCGGCCAGCCGCTTCCTTCTCCGTCGCCTCGTCGAAGTCGTCGGGACCGGGGATGGTGCCGTGGACCGGGATCACCTGTCCGGGGTTGGTGCCCCACGTGACGTGGGGGACGATGTCGCCGCCGTCGAGCACGACCTCGCGGTCGAAGATGGCGCCGTCTTCGGTGCGCAGTCGGCCCCAGGCCTCGATGGCTGCGTCCCAGTCTGCGCCCTTCGGCGAGTGCTTCGATGACCGGTCCGCGGAACTCCGCGATCGCGCCGATGCCGCCGCCCGTGCCGACGGCCCCCAGGATCGCGAGGACGACGTCCTTGGCGGTCGAACCGGCCGGGAGTTCGCCGTTGACCGTGATCGCCATGGTCTCCTGCGGGCTCTGCGGCAGCGTCTGGGTGGCCAGAACGTGTTCGACCTCGCTGGTACCGATGCCGAAGGCGAGCGCGCCGAAGGCGCCATGCGTGGAGGTGTGGCTGTCGCCGCACACGACCGTCATGCCCGGCTGGGTGAGGCCCTGCTCGGGCCCGATGACGTGCACGATGCCCTGGTTGGGGTCGCCCATCGGGAACAGCGTGATCCCGAAGTCCTCGGCGTTGGTCCGGAGGGTCTCGACCTGCTTCCTGCTGATCGGGTCGGCGATCGGCTGATCGATGTCGGCGGTGGGGACGTTGTGGTCCTCGGTGGCGACGGTGAGGTCGGGGCGACGCACCTTCCGGCCCGACATCCGGAGGCCGTCGAATGCCTGGGGCGACGTCACCTCGTGGACGAGGTGAAGATCGATGTAGAGCAGGTCGGGTTCGCCGTCACCGGCGTGGACGACATGGTCGTCCCAGACCTTCTGACTGAGCGTGCGTGCCATGGGTTCGAAGCCTACGGGTTCGGAAGCGGGGTTGGTGTGGGGCCCGATGTCGGTGGTGGGCCGCTGGGAGCGGCCCCCGACACACGCGGGGTGGGGAACTCCTGCGGGGATCGGGCACAGCTGACGACACCGACGGTCGAAGGATCGAAGTCCGGTACCCGCTCGGCCTCGACCCAGAGTTGCAGTGGCGGCGCCGCTGGGTTCCGGAACGCGAGCCACCGGCTGTCTGCCGTACGCCCGGCGATGAGAAGCGTGTTCGGCGCCGGGATCTCCGAGACCGCCGTCTGGTCGCCCGCGCACTGGAAGACCGGCACCAGTTCGATTGGCGTCGGGGTGGCCTCCTCCACGACCTCCTCGTCGTCGTCCCGGGGGTCGAACTCCTCGTAGAGCCAGAGTCCGGCGGCGACCGCAGCCACGCCGAGCGCGAGGGTCAGCAGGCCGCCGATCACGACCCGGGTCCAGTCGGTCCCGAGGTAGTAGTCGCTGGGGTAGTAGCCGTCGGCGTCGGGTCGGGGGCCCTGCCGAGGTGCCCGACGTCCGAACTGTGGCTGGGGCGCCGTGGGCGGACCCGCGGGGTAGGGCCCGGCGCGGTAGCCGCCGGTGCCGTCGGGCGCGCTCGGGGGTGGGGCGTGGTAGCCGAACGAGCCGGGGCGCGGTGGACGGTGCCGGACCGGTGCTTGCGTCTCCGATGTCGGTGGGACCTCGACCGCGCCGCCCGCGCCGTCGGGGTAGGGCGAGTCGGCCGACGTCACCGGCTCGTCGTCGGTGGGTTCATCCGCGGGCGCGTCGGGACGACGCCCCGCGGTGACGAAGAGATCGTCGGCGGGAGGGCTGTCCTGAGTGTCGTGGTCCTGCTCGTCGTCGGCCATGGTGGTGGGGCCCGCCTGAGCTCAGTCGATCGCGGTGATCTCCACGGCGAGCGTGCCGCCGGGCGCCTCGTAGTTCACGGTGTCACCGACCTTGGCGCCCATCAGTGCGCTCCCGAGGGGCGAGGTCGGGGAGATGACATCGAGGTCGTCCACGCGCTCCTCGATCGAGCCGACGAGATAGCGCTCGACGTCGTCGTCGCCCTCGTAGCGAATGGACACGATGGCGCCGGCCCCGACAGCGTCGCCGCCGGCGGCATCCGCCACGATGACGGCGTTCTCGATCATCTGGGAGAGGTGGGCGATACGGCCCTCCATCTTCCCCTGCTCCTCCTTGGCGGCGTGGTAGTCGCCGTTCTCGGAGAGGTCGCCCAGCTCACGTGCGGTCTCGATCTTCTTGGCGATCTCGACCCGACCGATGGTCGTCAGTTCGTCGAACTCCGCCTTCAGACGGTCGAACGCGGCCTGCGAGAGCTGTTGTTCCTGAGCCATTCGGGCAAGGCTACCGGCACCCGTGGCCCCGACACAGGGCATGCGCCCCGCGAATCACGACGTGGACACGTCGACGTAGAGGTCGATCAGCATCTCCACCGTCTCGTCCCCGTCGCTGACCCAGACGACCCCGTCGGCGTCGAGTCGGCGGCTGATCGGGGTGGGTCGGCTGACGTCTCCCTCGACCGTGCCGCCGCCGACGACGGTGCCTTCATACGTGAGGTCGAGTCCACGTTCACGCGTCGTGCCGTCGAAGACCTGCTCGTATGTGACGTCGAGGGTGTACCGGCCCCCGTCGAGCGCCGTGAGCTCGTATGTGGTCGTCGTGACGGTGTCGAGCGACCGGAACGAATCGGTCACGGTGTCGATCCAGATCGCGCCGACACCGACGTCGGCGAGCGGCACGGGAACGACAGCGATGTCGGCGAAGGTCCCGAGGTCCAGCACCGCCGTGCGAACGACCGGCGACAGGCCGTCGGGGAGATCGAGGCGGGATCGCTCCACGATGCCGTTCGCGTCCACGCTGGCCGAGACCCTGGCTCCCGGGATGGCATCGAGACCTCGGTTGAACCGGATCAGGTTGTGGGCATCGAGCTCGCCCCGGTCGAGCGCCTGCGCGTCGACGACCGTCCCCGCCGCCGAGAAACCGCCGCCGAGGGGCCGATGGATGATCTCCACCCGGCTGGTCGTCTCGGAGCGCGGAGCCTCGACGTCGAAGGGAGCCTCGTCGCCCGGGAAACCGATCGTCCGCTGGGCCACGGTTCGAACGGTGTGCTCGGACCCGAGCGGCGGATCGGGCGTGAGGTCGACCCTGCCCTCGGCCGAGCCTGCGGTGATCAGCTCGACGCGCTGGGCCATCGCCGACTCGTCCTCGGCGCCGCACGCGGCGGCGATCGTCCCGAGGATGACCACCGCTGCGAGGAGCCGACGCACCTCGCCGACGGTAGCCCGACGTGGTTTGCTACCGCTTTGCGGAGCGGGGGACAATTTCGCCCGCACCCGCCGGGATTCGCCCGGTTTCGAGCGTGAAGCGACGCGGAGAGAGAAGAACGACATGGCGCACAAGGTCGGAGTCATCGGCGGCGACGGGATCGGTCCCGAGGTCATCGCGGAGGGGCTGAAGGTGATCCGTGCCGCCGGCGTGGACCTCGACACCGTCGACTACGACCTGGGCGGCGCCCGCTATCTCAGGGACGGCACGATCCTGCCCGACTCGGTCCTCGATGAGTGGCGTGGGCTCGACGTGTTGTATCTGGGCGCGGTCGGTACGCCCGAGGTGCCGCCCGGGGTGATCGAGCGAGGCCTCCTGCTGAAGATGCGCTTCGACCTCGACCTGTACATCAACCTCCGGCCGTTCGTGTACGACGGTGGTCCCGACGGCGAGGGCCACGATTTCATGGTGATCCGGGAGAACACCGAGGGCACCTACGCCGGCGAGGGCGGTCTGCTGCGGGCGAACACACCGCACGAGATCGCCACACAGGGGTCGGTCAACACCCGGATGGGCGTCGAGCGCTGTGTCCGGTACGGCTTCGACCTCGCGCGCAGGCGTGAGCGAAAGCACCTGACCCTCGTCCACAAGACGAACGTGCTGACGTTCTCGGGCGATCTCTGGGAGCGGACCTTCAACGAGGTGGCCGAGGAGTACCCCGACGTGGAGACCGCCTACAACCACGTCGATGCGGCCTGCATCTACTTCGTGCAGGACCCCCAGCGGTACGACGTGATCGTGACCGACAACCTGTTCGGCGACATCCTCACCGACCTGGGTGGCGCGGTCTCGGGAGGCATCGGCCTCGCGAGCTCCGCGAACATGAACCCGGACCGGACCGCACCGTCGATGTTCGAGCCCGTGCACGGTTCCGCCCCCGACATCGTCGGGACCGGCCAGGCGAACCCCACCGCGGCGATCCTGTCCGGCGCCCTCATGCTCGATTTCCTCGGCGAGACGGCCGCAGCTGCCCGGATCCGGGCCGCGTGCGATGCTTGTCTGGACATGTCCGGCACCACCACCGAGATCGGGGACGCGATCTCGTCGAAGCTCTGAGGCGGCCCAATGGCAGAAACCGCTGATCCCTTCTCCGCTCCCTTCGGGACCCTGTTCGGGGACAAGATGACCATGGCCGCGATGGCCGACGGGGTCTACGACTACCCCGGGCACGTGGTGCCGATGGAGAACTTCTCGTTCCATCCGGCCACCCACGTGTTCCACTACGGCAGCGCGTGCTTCGAGGGCCTGAAGGCGCATCGCCAGAGCGACGGCTCACTGGCGATCTTCCGGCTGGACGACCACGTCGAACGGATGCGCCAGAGCATCGAGCGGTTGCAGATGCCCGCGCCCGAGGCCGCGACGCTCCGCCGGATGATCGTCGATGCGGTCGAGGCCAACGCCGGCTACACGCCCGATCAGCCCGGGTCGCTGTACATCCGCCCCACCATGATCGGCACCACCGAGAACATCGGAGCCGCCGCCGTGCCCAGCGACACCGCGCTGCTGTACGTGATCTGTTCGCCGGTCGGCGACTACTTCGCCGGGGGCGTCCGGCCGCTCACGATCTACGTCGAGACGAAGGTGCCGAGGACCACGCCGCAATTCGGCATGGTGAAGAGCGGCGCCAACTACGCCATGGCGCTCGGCCCGACGCTCGCGGCGAAGCGTGACCACGGCGCGGATCAGGTGCTGTTCGCGACCGGCGACGACATCACCGAGACCGGCGCGTCCAACTTCTTCCTCGTCGACGACGACAAGGTCGTGACCCGGGCCCTCGACGAATCGTTCCTGCACGGGGTCACGCGCGACTCGGTGATCAGGCTCGCTGCGGACATCGGCTACGACGTCGAAGAGCGCCAACTCACGGTCTCGGCGCTGCAGGCGTGGGCCGAGGCGGGCGGCGAAGTCTTCCTCTCCGGGACCGCAGCAGTTGTTGCTCCTGTGGGTACCGTTGTGGTCGACGACCGGATCACCGTCGGAGACGGCCAGCCCGGTTCCAACACGCTGAAGCTCCGGGACGCGCTCACCACGCTCCAGGTCGGCGACGCCCCCGATCCCCACAACTGGCTCACCCCCGTGGAGGGTTGACCCCATGCCCGCACCCCCTGCCGTCGAGATCTACGACACGACGCTGCGAGACGGCAGCCAGCTGGAGGGCATCTCGCTCACGGTCGAGGACAAGCTCCGGATCGCGGAACAGCTCGATCGGCTGGGCGTGCACTACATCGAGGGCGGGTGGCCGGGCGCAAACCCCAAGGACGACGAGTTCTTCGCTCGCGCTCGGCAGGAACTCCAGCTGGCGACCTCGACCTTCGTTGCCTTCGGCTCCACGCGGCGGGTGAAGGGCAAGGTCGACGAGGACCAGACGCTCGAGAACCTGCTGGCGGCGGGCACCGAGGTGGTCTGCATCGTCGGCAAGTGCTGGGACTATCACGTGACCGAGGCGCTGCGGACCACGCTCGACGAGGGCGTGGCGATGGTGGCCGACTCGGTCGAGTACCTGGTCTCCCAGGGCCGCCGGGTCTTCTTCGACGCCGAGCACTTCTTCGACGGCTACAAGCACAACCCCGAGTTCTCGCTGCGCGTCCTCGAGGCCGCCGCGATGGCGGGCGCCGAGCGCCTGATCCTGTGCGACACCAACGGCGGTTCGCTTCCCCACGACGTCACCGCGGCCGTCGAGGCCGTGGTGGCCCACGTCGACTGTGGCGTGGGGGTGCACCTGCACAACGACACCGGCTGCGGCATCGCGAACGCCATCGCCGGGGTGATGGGTGGCGCCGTCCAGGTGCAGGGCACGATCAACGGCTACGGGGAGCGCACGGGCAACTGTGATCTGATCCCGATCATCGCCAACCTGAGCCTGAAGATGGGCATCGAGACCATCCCCGAGGATCGCGTCGAGCACCTCACCTCCGTGTCGCACCACGTCGCCGAGCTCGTCAACTTCACCCCGGCGGCGCAACAGCCCTACACCGGCAAGTCGGCATTCGCCCACAAGGCCGGCCTGCACACCTCGGCGATCGCCCGCCGACCCGATGCCTACGAGCACATCGACCCCGAGCTCGTCGGCAACGGCACTCGATTCGTGGTGTCGGAGATGGCCGGCAAGTCGACGCTCGAGCTGAAGGCGCAACAGCTGGGACTCGAGCTCGACGGCAAGGCGCTGGGCGACGTCGTCGAGGCCCTGAAACGCCTGGAGCACGAGGGGTACCACTTCGAGGTCGCCGACGCCTCGCTCGAACTCCTCATGCGCGGCGCCGCAGGGTGGGAACAGGACTTCTTCACCATCGAGTCCTTCCACGTCGACACCCACCACAAGGGCGCCGGCAGCCGGGCCTGGAACGACGTCTCGGTCGACGTGGACACCGAGGCCGTGGTGAAGCTGTGGGTCGGCGACGAACGGCTCGTCGGCATCGGCGAGGGCAACGGTCCGGTGAACGCGATCGACACCGCGCTGCGCTCGGTCCTGGTCGAGCGCCTGCCGCAGCTCGAGCGCATCTCGCTGACGGACTACAAGGTCCGTGTGCTCGACACCGACAAGGGCACCGGCGCGGTCACGAGGGTGCTGCTCGACTCCACCGACGGCGACGACAACTGGACCACGATCGGTGTGTCGGAGAACATCATCGAGGCGAGCTGGCAGGCCCTGATCGACTCGATCGTCTTCGGCCTCCTCTCCTCGGAGTAGGCGCCGATGTCGGGCGTGTCGTTCACCCTCTTCGGTTTCCCCGTGCGGGTCCAGGCCTCGTTCTTCCTGGTGGTGATCCTCCTCGGGCTGTTCCCAGGGGCGACGGTGGCCACCGTGGTGATCTGGACTGCGGTCGCCGCGGTCTCGATCCTGTGGCACGAGCTCGGCCATGCCTTCGCAGCCCGTCGGCTGGGTTCGGAGCCCAGCATCGACCTCTACA
>JBCCFK010000138.1:0-11081 GCA_039029775.1 Actinomycetota bacterium
CGGTAGCGGCGGTGGCGGATCCGCCAGCCGGCCCCGGTCTTGACCACGTCGTCGTCGTAGCGCCCGTAGAACACCGCCGTCGGGTTCTTGGAGTCCGACGGCCCGACGGGGTAGACGCCGCGCGAGCGAAGCACGACGACGGGTCCGTCCGGCCCGTCCTCGACCCCGTCGATGAACAGGTTGGTCATCAGGTGGGCGCCCGGGTGGACGTCGTCGCGTCCCATGAACTCCTTGATGGCATCGATCCCCTCGAGTCGGAGCCCACGGCCCCCGATCACCTCCCAGACCGCGTCGTCGGTGAACACGTCGTGCAGCTGTTCGGGTTGCAGCGTGTCGAGCGCTTCGGCGTAGCGGCCGGGCAGCTCGAGGATGTCCAGGCGGTCGTCGGCGGTGAGATCCACGGCGCGACCCTAGCTCTCGGTCCTATTCTCGGCTCATGGTCGACTACGACCCGACCGCCATGAACATCCTCGACTCGCCCTGGGATGCGTACGCCGAGCTGCGGAACGGATGCCCCGTGCATCTGTCCGATGCGCTGGAGCATCCGCTCTACAGCCTGGTCCGCCACGAGGACGTGAAGGCCCTGCTGTCCGACGCCGAGCTGTGGTCCAACCGTTTCGGCCCCGGGATCTCCTACTCCGACCAGAACACCGGGAGTCTCCAGCGCTACGACCCGCCCGAGCACAGCCGGCGGCGCCGGTTCGCGCGCGACCCGTTCCTCCCGCGAGCCGTCGAGGCGAACGCCCCGGCGATCGAGGCGGTTGCGTCGGACCTGTTGAACGAGTTGGAGCCGATCGGCCGAGCCGAGCTCCACGACGACTTCGCGGCACCGCTCCCGATCACCTCGTTCTGTGCCCTGCTCGGTCTCGACGACGCCGACCACGGTGATCTCAAGCGCTGGGCCGAGGAGCTGACCCTCGGCATGACCTTTCCCGACCGGGCCGAGCGGGGGTGGGACGAGCTCCGCGCATTCACGAAGGGGGAGGTGGAGGCCCGTCGCGCCGCGGTGGCCGCCGCGGATCTGGCGCCCGGCACCGATCCCGTGGGCACGGCCGTCCCCGACGGTCTGTTCTCACACCTCGCCTGCCACGACCTCGACGGTCAGCCGCTCGATCCCGACGAGGTCACCGGCATGGTGTCGATGATGCTCGTCGCCGGCCACGAGACGACCGCATCGCTCATCACCAACACAGTGTGGCGCCTGCTCGAGGATCGGGCTCGGTGGGACCGAGTGGTGGCCGAGCCCGAGCTGATCCCGAACGCCATCGAGGAGAGCTTGCGCTATGACCCACCCGTGCTGGGCATCTGTCGGACCAACACCCGCGATGTGGCGATCCACGATGTGGACATCGACGAGCACTCGAAGGTCATCTACCTGATGGGCGCGGCCAATCGCGACCCGGATGCCTTCGAGCGCGCGGACGAGTTCGTCGTCGACCGGCCGTTGATCGACGCCCGCAAGCACGTGGCCTTCGGATGGGGAGCGCACTTCTGCCTGGGGGCCCATCTGGCCCGCCTGACCGCCCGCGTCGCGCTGGCGGGCCTGGTCGATCGCATCCCGTCGATGCGCCTCGACGGTCCGACCGAACGGCTCGAGGCCCCGTTCCTGTGGGGGCGTCGGAAGCTCCCGGTCGCCTGGGACTGATCCTCGGCGACCGCCAGACGGTCAGTCGCCCAGCAGCGCGGTTGCCGCGCGCCTGAGGCGCAGCGAATCGATCGGCTTGACCAACTCGGCATCGGCCTTCGCCTGTCCTGCGATCCACTCGTCTGCGTCCCGGTCGAGCAGCATGAGGATGCGCGTGTCCGGGAGTCGGCCGGCGTCGGCCTCCAGTCGCAGATCGAGGCTGGCTGCGACGCCGCCCATGTTGCCGATCTGCAGGTCGAGCACGACCAGGTCCGGCTCCAGCTCGGCGACGGCCGGCCGGACCTCGACGCCGGCGCGGACGCGGCTCACGGTCGTCTCTCCGTCGGCCAGGGCGGCGAACACCTCTTCGGCCAGGTGGTCGGCATCGGTGGCGAGCAGTACGTGCGGCACGAGGGGAGAGGTTACCGCAGCCGATTCCCCGGTCAGCGAGTCGTCGGAGCCCCGTCGGTCCGGCTGGGGAACGTCGAGGCCCCCCGGTATGATCCCCCGACCCGCTGGGATCAGCGCGCGGGCGCCGATCCGTCGACGACGACCCCATTGGAGGTTGCCGTGCTGGAGATCCACATCGACCACATCAGCCCCGAAGGCGGCGAGCCGTACGTGCTCTGCCGGCCCGAGGGTGAGCTCGATGCCTACACCGTCGGACAGTTCCGCGAGGCCCTCACCGGTCTGGCGGAGGAACCTCGCCTGCTGATCGAGCTGTCGGACGTTCCCTTCATGGACTCCGCCGGGCTGGGCGCGCTGATCGGCGGCATCCGTCGGGCGCGGGAGAACGAGAACAAGGTGGTCGTGTCGTGCGGTCGCGCGACGCTCACGCGGCTGTTGCACACCACGGGATTCGACCGCATCGTGCCCGTCACCGAGTCGGTCGAGGAGGCCATCGCGGCCTTCGACACCATCGACGACGACGACTGACCTCGGGTCGGCTCAGCCCGACAGACAGGTGGCGATGTCCTCGATGCCCTCCAGGTCGTGGACGTCGCCGTCGAGCTGCGGGATTCGGGCCACCGGCGCGTCGGGGCAGGACTCGAGAAGAGGTGCGAGCTGCGCCTCCTCGGCATCGGCCAGGGTCACCAGGTCGGCCAGCAGCGTCAGCTGTGCCTGGGCGTTGGTTCCCGCGGCGGCCGCCGCGGCCGCCGACACCGCCTCCTGGGCGGCGTCGGTGAAGCGCGGTTGGAGCCGGTTCACCACGACCGCGCGGACGTCCAGGCCGGATTCACGGAGTCGCTCCGCGAAGTAGCAGCTCTCGTCGATGGCCTCCCCCAGGGGGGCGGTCACGAGGACGAACGCCGTCGTGTCGTCGGCGAGAAGCGCATCGACGGCCTTCGCCCGATCCCGGAAGCCCTCTTCCATGCCGCCGAAGGCCTCGATGAAGGCGAGCGTGTCATCGACCACTTCGGGGCTGATCACGCGTGCGATTCGGCGCATCAGCACGATGATCGGCGCGGTCAACCGGCGAGTCATCCGTCGGCCCGGCGCCGCGAGCCGGAAGAGCCGGCCGTCGAGGAAACGCCCCAGGCGGTCGGGCGCCTCGAGGAAGTCGAGCGCGTTTCGTGTCGGCGGCGTGTCGACGATCACCAGGTCGAACCGGTCGTCGTGGTGCAGCTCGTACAGCCGTTCCATCGCCATGAACTCCCGCGTGCCGGAGAGACTGGTCGACAGATTCCGGTAGTAGCGGTTGGTCAGGATCCGCTCGGCCTGGTCGGGGGAGTGGGCGTGGCGTTCGATCAGCGCATCGAATGTGGCTTTGGTGTCGAGCATCGTCACCCACAGCTCACCGTCGCCGGCGATGTCGGTCGTCGCGACCCTGGCGCAGTCGTTGCCGATCCCGTCGAGCCCCAGGGCGTCGGCCAGGCGGCGAGCCGGGTCGATCGTCACGACGACGGCGCGTCGGCCGGCACGGGCCGCGGCCACCGCGAGCGCCGCCGAGGTCGTGGTCTTGCCGACGCCGCCGGTGCCGCAACACAGCACGACCGACGCGGTCGACACCGCGTCGAGGACGTCACTCATGTCGTCACCCCGAACCGCAGCGAGCGGAGCTGCTCGGTCAGCTCGTCGGCGAGCTCGTCGAGGTCTTCCCGGCCGAGCCGGGTGGCGAAGCGCCGCGAAAGGGTCAGCTGTTCGAGCGGCAACTCGTCGGCGAGTCGGTCGCGCTGGACCTGCTGGCCCGCGGCGCGCGCGAGCCAGTGGTTCGTCGCGTCCGCCGCCGCCGAAGCGAGGGCCGGGTCGACCTTCGACGTGCGCGACGTCGTCGTCGAGGCGACGGCCTCGGGGAAGACGCCGTTCACGACCGCCGGCCCCAGACTGATGCCGACCTCGTCCTCCAGGGCGTACGCCGTCTCGACGAGTTCGTTGACCGGTGTCTCCTCGGCAAGGGTCACGAGCAGGACCTGTGCCCGCTCGGGGTCGGTCAACATCGCCGCGACCTCGTCGGCCTGACGCCGGATCGGTCCGGTGTCGATGGTGCCCTGCAGTCCCGCCGCCGCTCGCAAGAACGCGATCGCGTGGCCTGACGCCGGGGCGTCGACGATGATCAGGTCGGCGTCCCGGGTGGTCTCGAGCTGCTTGATCTTCCCGAGCACGATCAGGTCCTTCAGGCCCGGCGTCGAGGTGGCCAGGGTGTCCAGGACCTGGAGTCGGGTGAGGGTCTTGGCGAACCCGCGGAGCCCGTGCTCCTCCAGGTAGTCCATGAGCGCGGCGTCCGCCCGGATCGTTCTGGCGCGCAGTCGGCCCTGCCCGGCGTCGGGGTCTGGCGCGATCAGCTCGGTGCCGTCGTAGTGCAGCGCCGAGTGGTCGTCGGTCACAGGCTCGTCGCTCGACTCGAACACCGTGGCCAGGCCGCGCTTACCCTCGATCTCGACCAATAGAGTGTCGATGCCCGCCCGAGATGCGGCGACGCCCAGCGCGGCGGAGACGGTGGTTTTTCCCACCCCGCCCTTTCCGGCAACGATCAGGACGCGAGAAGCCGTGAAGAAGTCCGAGGGATCCATCCGAATGTCGAGAGTAGTGGTCCGCTTCCTCGCGGCCGTGGGCGCAGTGGCGATCTTCCTCGGCGTGCTGGTCACCCCGGCGACCGCCCAGGACGGCGAGCTGGACCCGGCGGTCGAGGCCGCCGGATTCGTCGAGATCTTCGAGGTGTCCGGCCTGCTCGACGACGTGCTGGCCGCCGCCATCGAGGATGCGGTGCGCGGTGTGAACTCCGACGGCGCACGCGGCCTGGTGCTGCAGGTGAACTCGAAGCAGGCCGTCGTGTCCGACGAGCGGCTGAACGAACTCGCCGCGCTGATCGCCGAGTCGCCGGTGCCGGTCTCGGTGTGGGTCGGCCCGTCCGGCTCACGCGCTGCCGGCAAGGTCGCACAGCTGGTCGGCGTGGCGGACTCGGTCGGTGTCGCAATCGGTGCGCGGCTCGGTGACACCGGCGAACAGGCGCTCGACACCGGACGGTTCGGCGAGGTCTGGGGCGACAACCAGGCACTGCTCGAGGACACCGACCTCACCTGGGAGCAGGCGATCGACGTCGGGATCGTGGCCTGCGACCTCGTCGACGTGGACGAGCTCGGCAATCCGCTGACGCCGGAGCAGTCGCTCGCGAGGTGCGCCAATCCCACGATCGGCGACTTCCTTGTGGCGCAGGAGTTCTTCGACTCGCGCGTCGACTCCTCCGGCGACGAACCGAGGCTGGAGCCGCTCACCCGGGTGCGGTTCCGAGGCCTGTCGCTTCTCGACCAGCTCATGCACACCGTGGCCAGTCCGCCCGTGGCGTACCTGTTGCTGGTGATCGGGCTCGGCCTGCTCGTGTTCGAGTTCTATTCGATCGGCATCGGCATCGCCGGCGTGATCGGCGCCGTCTTCCTCGCGCTCGGAGGCTACGGCGTCGCCGCGCTTCCGTTCCGGACGTGGGCGCTGGTGCTGATCGTGCTGGCGTTCGTCGCGTTCTCCATCGACGTGCAGACGGCGGTGCCGCGCGCGTGGACCGCGATCGGGATGGTCCTGTTCGTGATCGGGACGCTGTTCTTCTACCCCGAGTCCGACGTGGCCATGTCCTGGATCCCCATGACCGTCGCGATTCTCGGCATCGGCGTGGTGATGTACCGGGGCATGCCGATCATGGTGCGCGGTCGCTTCGCCACCACGGCGATCCCCCGCGACTTCCTGATCGACGAGGTCGGCACGGTCGTCGATGCGGGTGACGGCGACGACCCGGCCACCGTTCAGGTGCGAGACAGCCATTGGCGAGGTCGATCCGAGGCCACGCTGGCCGCCGACGACGAGGTCGTGGTGACCGGTGTGGACGGTCTGGTGCTCGAGGTCGCGCCCCGCGAATGAGCACCCGCTCCGGCCGATCCGGAGCGCTCACTTCACCCCCAACACCCTCAGTGGCAACGTGAACCTCAGTGGTCACGTTTCGGGTCGTCATGACCGGGCTACATGACCCAGTTCCCTCTTGTCATGGTCCGCTGACGATGGGTAAGTTCGGCGTTGAAAGGGGGATTACGTGAGCGCACTGCTAGCTGACCAGGCCTGGCAGGTTCGGGCTGCGTGCCGGGGGCCGCAGTCCATCGTCTTCTTCCCTCCGCCCCATTTTGAGCGGAAGGACGAAAAGCTCGAGCGAGAGCAACGAGCGAAGGCGATCTGCACGGCTTGTGGGGTCAAGGACGACTGCCTGAGCTATTCGCTTCAGATCAGAGAGCAACACGGGATCTGGGGTGGACTGAACGAGAACGAACGCAAGGCGATGCTCGCCGAGCGTGAGGCCGTGAAGGTCCGCTGACGCGCGCCGCCGACCCGGCGGTGTCAATCCACGAGCCGTGATCCACCGACGAGACGTCGACGGGCTGACCCGCGCCTCAGGCGAGGGCCAAGGCCACGCGCACCATGTCGTGGAACGTGTTCTCGCGATCCTCCGACGACATCACGCCGCCGCGAAGGATGTCGTCGCTCACGGTGAGCAGCGCCACCGCGCTCGCCCCCTCCGCCGCCGCCAGCGCGTAGAGCACGGCGATCTCCATCTCGACGCCCAGGATGCCTCGTGCCTGCATCGTCGCGAAGGCATCACTCTGGGGCCCGTAGAACAGATCGGACGTGAAGACCGGCCCGACGGTCACGCCGACGTCAGCCGCCTCGGCCGCCTCCACCGCGCTGCGCAGCATCGCCCAGTCGGCGACCGCCGGCAGGTCGAGCCCGCCGTTGATGGTGGTGATCGCAGCCGAGTCGGTTCCGGCTGCCGTGGCGACGATGACGTCACCGAGGCCGACCTTCTCGGACAGGCCGCCGCAGGAGCCGACACGGATCAGGCGCTCGCAGCCGTAGAACCTGATGAGTTCGGTGTAGTAGATCGCCGCCGACGGAACGCCCATCCCGACGGCCTGGACCGACACCGGGCGACCCTCGTAGCTGCCCGTGAACCCGTCAGCCCCGCGGACCGCGTTCACCTGGCGGACGTCGTCGAGGTACGTCTCGGCGATGAAGCGCGCCCGCCTGGGGTCGCCGGGAAGCAACACGGTGGGCGCGTAGTCGCCACGGGTGCCTTCGAGGTGAGGAGTGGGGCCATCTGCCATGGGCGCGATCTTGGCACGTGCGAAGCTGGAGCGGTGACGGCAGACCCCTCCTCCGCGCCGCCCGAGCGCGGCCTCTTCGCCAACCGCACGCTGAATCTCCGCTCCGTACGGGCCATCGGCTACGACATGGACTACACGCTGCTCCACTACAACGTGGACCGATGGGAGGCGGCTGCCTTCCGCCACGCTCAGCAGCGCCTGGTGGACCTCGGTTGGCCCGTCGCCGACCTCGAGTTCGACCCCGATGCCTTCACCCTCGGCCTCACGTTCGACATCGAGCTCGGCAACCTCGTGAAGGCGACCAGGTTCGGCTACGTCGTGCGCGCCCAGCACGGCAACGAGTTGCTGTCGTTCGACGACCAACGCGCGACCTACACCGAGACCGTCGTCGATCTGGGCGAGGACCGGTTCGAGTTCATGAACACGCTCTTCGAACTGAGTCGGGCGTCGTTGTGGTGCCAGCTGGTCGACCGACACGACGCCGGCAACCTCCCCGGGGTGCGGTCCTACCTCGATCTGTATCGAGCCATCGACGTCGCCCTCAACGAGTCCCACATCGCGGGCGCGCTGAAGGCCGAGATCATGGCCGATCCGGACATGTTCCTGGAACCGGACCCCGAGATCGTCCGCACGCTGCAGGATCAGCGGGCGGCCGGGAAGCAACTCCTGCTCATCACCAACTCGGAGTGGGAGTACACCAAGTTCATGATGCGGTACGCCGTGGATCCGTCGTGTCCCGACGGGACGACGTGGCGGGACCTCTTCGACGTCGTCATCGTGTCCGCCTCCAAGCCGCGCTTCTTCGACCAGACCGACCAGCTCCACCGGATCGTCGACGAGGACGAGGCGTTGATGGTGCCTCACCGGGGTGCTCTCGAGCCCGGGCAGGTCTACTTCGGCGGCAACGCCCGCCTGGTCGAGGAGACGCTCGGCGTCAACGCAGCGCAGCTGTTGTACGTCGGCGACCACCTGTTCGGCGATGTGCACGTGACGAAGGATGCGCTGCGATGGCGCACCGCGCTGATCGCCCGCGAGCTCGAGGCCGAGATCGTCGACGCGATCGACTTCGCCGAGGACGAACGGCGCCTGGTGTCGATGATGCGCGACAAGGTCGATCTCGACCGCCGCCATGCCCAGCTGCGCATGGCTCGCCAGCGCGGCGAGCCGGCCGAGGACCTGGACGGTGTCATCCGCGAGGCAGGGCGGCTCGACGAGCAGATCGCGCCGTTGGCCCGCCGAGCCGGTGAGTTGGGCCATCCGGTCTGGGGGCCGCTCATGCGCGCCGGCAACGACAAGAGCCTCTTCGCCCGCCAGGTCGAGAAGTACGCCGATGTCTACACGTCCCGGGTCTCGAACCTGCGCCACGAGACCCCGTACGGCTACATCCGTGCCGCCCGCGGCTCACTCCCGCACGACGCCGCCGGCACACTCTGACTTGACGAGACGGATCTGTGAACCCAAATACGCGCGCGATTTGGGTTCACAGATCCTCGTCGCGGCGGCTCCGGAGCGCATCGGCGACCGCGCGGAGTATCGCTCCGTCGGCAGCGGTGTAGAGGTGGGTGCGATCGAAGCGCAACACGCGCCACCCGGCGTCCTCCAGATGCCGCTGTCGGGCGGCGTCTCGCCGGAGCTGCGCCGGCGAGGAGTGGAACGCCTCGCCGTCGTACTCGACGGCCACCTTCGCATGCGGGAAGGCGAAGTCCAGCCGGTACGTGCGCCCGGCGACCCGCACCTCGAACTGAGGGCACACCCGTGGGAGATCCGCCTCCTCGAGCAGGGCCATCAGGCGCAATTCGGGACCCGACTCCGCATGGCTGCCCCGGGCCGGCATGGCTGCCAGCGACTGATCGATCGCAGAGACGCCGTTGCGGCCGTGTTCGCTCACGCCCCAGCGCACCGACTCGATCTCGGTGACGGAAACGCGTCCGGTCGCGACCGCGTGCTCCACCATCCGTCGCACATCCCAAGGAGGCAGCACGAGGCCGAGGTCGCACAACGTGCGCGCAACGCTCGTGGTCGGGATCCCGTCGACGCCCCGTAGCACGCCCGCAACCAGGTCCCGCGACCGATGGATGTGCGCGCCCGACGCCCGTGCTCTGCTGGGGTAGCGGATCGTGACGTCCAGGTCGTCGCCGGTCCACAGTCCGTGCAGGCGAGCCGCACTGCGATGGGAGGCGACGGCCTTCCCGGCCAGCCGCAGGCGGACGATCGCCCGCAACCGGTCGATCCACTCAGGCGGCTCCAGCGAGTACACACCGTGGCTCACTCGGTGCAGGGTCCCGGCGTCACATCGTCGCCGAATCGATCCGGCATCCAGTCCGAGTCGGCCGAGGTGGGTTGTGGTCAGGAGGCCGAATTCCGTGCTCGCGGCCGTCCGAGCGAGCGCACGTTCAACGTCGCCCATACCTCGAAGTAGAGCGGCGACCAGTGACAACGGCGATCTGTGAACCCAAATTGCTGCGCGTATTTGGGTTCACAGATCCTCCTCGGAGCCGTCAGTCGGGAGGGGGGAGACGACGGCCGGCGATGCGGACGTCGTCACGGCGGCGGGTCATGCCGGTGCCGTCGAGGCGCGCGAGGAGCGGCAGGGTGTACTTCCGCGTCGTGCCCCACTCCTCCCGGATCTCGGCCACCGTGACGCCGTCGGGCTTGGCCGCCAGCATGCGGGCGATGACCTTCGCGGCCTCTTCGATGGCCGAGGCCGCGAAGAAGATGCCGTCCTCCTCGACCACGAGCCCGCGTCGGACGAGCTCGCGGAGCTCGCCACGGTCGACGCCGTCGGGTGCGGGCGGTTGGAACGGCGACGACTCGAGCACGGCGATGAAGGGGTGGTCGGCCAGCGGATCGACCACGTCGCCGACGCGGACCTGCGTACCGTCGACCTCGATGCCGTCCAGCGTCTCCAGGATCGCCCGTTGGCGGTCGTCGAGCGATGCCAGGTCGAGTCCCAGGGGCCCGGCGTCCTCGATCGCCGCCTGCAGCGCCACGGTGGCCGCGTCGAGCACGTCGGGGTCGACGACCCAGCGACCGATCGTCGGCTCCCGTCGATCGCCGGTGGCCTGCTCGAGGAAGTCGACCTCCACCCAGCCCCGCTCGGCGATGAAGCGCTCGACCGAACCGTCGGGAGCAGCCTTGGACGCCTTGGTCACCGGGTCGACGTCGAGGACCCGTCCGCCGCCGATCGTCTCGCCGCGACCGCTCTCGCGCAGGACGAACCGGTCGCCGGCCACCAGCGGCAGCGGGCGGGCGAGATGGAGCCGAGCCAGGCCGGCCTGGCCCGGCGCGACCGCGTCGGGTCCGAGGATTCGCATCCGCACCGGATGCTCGCCCGACCCGACGTACACCAGGTGCGCTCCGCGGCGGGACACCTCGTGATCCAAGCCGGCGAGGACGGAGATCTCCGCGTCGATCACCGTCGTCCGGTGCCACTGGTCGCCCCGCACGAGCACATCGCCTCGGGTGAGCTGATCGTGATCGACGTTGCTGAGGTTGACGGCGAGTCTGCTCCCGGGCAGGGCTTCGCGAAGCTCCCGATGGTGCGACTGCAGCGCGCGTATCCGCACCGGTCGTTCCGACGGGAGCGCGAGCAGCTCGTCGTCGACCCCGAGCCGCCCCCCGGTCAGGGTGCCGGTGATGACGGTGCCCGAGCCCTTGGCGGCGAAGACCCGATCGATCCAAAGGCGTGGTCGATCCTCGTCGGCCGCGGTCGGGGTGTCGGCGAGCATGGTGTCGAGCGCGACGATGAGGTCCTCGACGCCGATCCCGTCGAGCGCGTCGACCCCGACGATCGGGGCGCCCTCGAGGAACGTCCCCTCGACGTGTTCCTCCACGTCGAGTTCGGCGAGCTCGCGCAGGTCGTCGTCCACCAGCCCGAC
>JBCCFK010000139.1:0-11043 GCA_039029775.1 Actinomycetota bacterium
CCGTGGGCGACCGCGTCGGCGATGTAGGTCCGGTCGGTCGTGTTCTTCGCCCCGACGTTGCACCCGGTCACGCAGTCGCCACAACCCGTGCACGGTGGCTGTTCCACCCCCGTCGGGTGCGTGACCGAATCGAACGTGACGTTGATCGGGAGCAGGTCGACGGCCGCCGGGTCTCCCGCGGCCCGCCGGAGTGCTTCGAGCTTGGGCAACCGGTGATCGAGTCGGGCCTCGGGGTACGGCGCCGGGCGGAGCATCGCCCGAGCCCGGTCGTACGCCGTTCGGAGCTCGAAGTCGCCACCCGGGCGTCGCAACGGTGTCGGCCAGCGATCGTCATCGAAGACCGAGTCGTCGGGAACGAGCGACACGTTCGCATTGATGAGCGAGGTCCCGCCGACGCCGCATCCCACCAGCGCGACCACATCGTCGGAGGCCCGGAAGTCGAACAGACCCGCTGCCTTGCCGAACCGGCGCGATCCCAGCTGCACCTGCAACTCCCTGGTCGCCTCGGTGGCCGAGTCCGGGAAGTCACCGGGTTCGAACTCGCGTCCACGCTCGAGCACCGCGACCTTCATGCCGGCCCTGGCGAGCCGGCACGCCGCAGCCCCTCCCCCGTAGCCGGTGCCGACGACGACCGCGTCGTAGACCGCCCGAAGATCTCCGAGTGCCCCCGCCTGACGTGCCATCAGGCAAGTGAACCAAAGTCGGCCAGATCCGTCGACGCGCGAAACCCCTGGTCAGCGAGGTCGGACGGATGCGGTTGACTCCCAGTTGACCGGCGGTCAATCGGGCCCTGCGAGAGTGCGGATCGTGGCAAGGCAGCGCATCGTCGTCTCGATGACCGGTTGGTCCCCCCACACCGGCCTCGGCGTCTGGCGGTCACGGTGCTTGGCGGAGCACCTGCGCTGGTTCGCCACCCCCTCGACAACCTGAGTTTCGGCGGCGGAACCCGAGACCTACGGGTCAAAGGGCGGGCGACACGAAATCGGCCTCACCATCCAGCGAATGCGGGAAACACGAGCTGGTGGTGGGGCCGGTTCGCGCCTGGTCGATCGGGTCAGCGGTGGTAGTACTTCGGTGACCACACCGCCAGACGATCCTCGCCCTCGGCGGGCATGCGCCAGGTCGACAAGCGGGCCTCGTCCAGCTCCATCGCCATCAGCGCCCGGGGCTCGTCGTGAGTGTCGGTCAGGTATGCGTCGGCGAATCCCTCCGGCACGTATCGCAGGGTGATCTCGCGATAGACGTCGCGCCAGTCGTCGTCCTCGCCCAGGTCGTGGACCACCTCGACGGGACCCCGGGCCACCACCTTGCGGAGCAGGCCTGCGGACTCGTCGATCGTGCAGCAGGCCTGGGGGTTGCCACGGAGGTGGGCCAGCCAGGCAGACCGGGCGCGGGGCGTGAACAGGAGGCGTCCGTCCCGATGCATGAACCAGATCGGGACCACCAGCGGCAGGCCGTCGGCCCCCACCGTGCCGATGCGCAGCAGGTGGCCGGGCTCGTCGAGGAACGTCGTGACCTCGTCAACGGTCATCTTCGGCATGTCGAGACCCTACCGGTCGGCCGCGGAGGGTTACCGATGCCACACCGCGAGATTCGTCGATTCGTGGCTCGACCACGCCGATGGATGATGGACTGGCAATCCCCCTCGCCCCCTGAACAATCGGAGCCCGAGATGCTCGCAAGGCTCGGCCGTTGGTGTCACGACAACCGATGGCGCGTCGTCGGCGCATGGATCGCCGTGATCGTCGTGCTGGTGGTCGCGACCGCGGGCGCCGGCCAGAACTTCGGCGCCTCGTTCGAGACGCCCGACAGCGAGGGCGGCGACGGCTTCGACCTCATCGACGAGTACTTCGGCGGCCAGGGCAGCGGCTTCCCCGGGCGCGTGGTGTTCCGCGCCGAGCAGGGCGTCGACGACCCGTCGGTCCGCGGGCCGATGGACGCCTACTTCACCGAACTCGCGGCCCAGGACGGCATCGCTGTCGTCAGTCCGTACGACCCCCAGGCCTTCGGGCAGATCTCCGAGGACGGCACGATCGCGTTCGCACAGGTCGAGGCTCCGTCCACCCTCACCGACTCCGAGGCCGAGCAGCTCGGCCCCGAGCTGAAGGACCTCGCCCCCGAGGTCGACTTCCAGGTCGAGTTCGGCGGCGAGCTCTTCTTCGAGTTCCACCCACCCGAGTCCGAGATCTTCGGGCTGGCGTTCGCGATCTTCATCCTCATCGCCGCGTTCGGATCGGTGGTGGCCATGGGCCTGCCGATCGGCGTCGCCCTGGGCGGCATCGCGACCGGCGTGCTCTCCGTGGGACTCGTCAGCAACCTGGTCGAGATGCCCGACTTCACCCTCACGCTCGCCGTGATGATCGGTCTCGGCGTCGGCATCGACTACGCCCTGTTCATCGTCACCCGGTACCGGGACGAACTCCATGCCGGCCACGACTCGGCCACCGCGACCGCCCGCGCCATCGACACGGCCGGCCGCGCAGTCCTGTTCGCCGGGACGACCGTCGTGATCTCGCTGCTCGGCCTCCTGCTCATCGGCCTCGGGTTCGTGCGCGGCCTCGGCATCGGCTCGTCGATGACCGTGCTCGTGACGATGATCGCGTCCGTCACGCTGCTCCCCGCACTGCTCGGCTTCATCGGGCCGCGGATCGAGGTCACGAAGGCGCGCGGCCTGTTCGCCGCCGTGCTCGTCGCCCTGGCTCTCGTCAGCGTGGGCGTCGGCGTCGCTCCCCTCGCGGCAGGATTCGCGGGCCTCGCGTTGATCATCCTCATCGTCGGTGCCTGGCTCCCGAAGTTGCGGGACACGTTGCCAGCTCGGCGCGTCAAGCCGATCGAGGAGACGATCCCCTACCGATGGAGCCGCCTCGTGCAGCGGTACCCGGTGTGGATGGCGCTGCTGGGCACCGTGATCCTGCTGGCGCTGACGATCCCGGCGCTCTCGTTGCGTCTGGGCTTCAGCGACGAGGGCAACATCGAGGAGGACTTCTCGAGCCGCCGCGCATACGACCTGTTGGCCGACGGCTTCGGTCCAGGGTTCAACGGCCCGATCCTGCTCGTCGCGGAACTGGACGGACCGGCAGACCTGGAGGCGGTGACCGCGGAGATCGGGGGCACCGAAGGCGTCGCGGCCGTGACACCCCCGTTCCCGAACGACCCCGAGAACCCCACCGCCGTCATCTGGCGCGCCTTCCCCACCACCTCGCCCCAGGACGTCGAGACCGACGATCTCGTGAAGCGACTCCGCGCCGACGACGCGCTGCCAGGCGCGCAGGCCGACGGGCTGGACGTCCTGGTCACGGGCTCGGTCGCCATCAACCAGGACTTCTCGCAGTTCCTGGCCCGGCGCATCCCCATCTTCTTCACCGCCGTCCTGTTGTTGTCGTTCCTGCTGCTGATGACGGTCTTCCGCTCGGTGCTGGTGGCGGTGAAAGCCGTCATCATGAACATGTTGTCGATCGGTGCCGCCTACGGCCTGGTGGTGGCGATCTTCCAGTGGGGCTGGGGCATCGAGCTCGTGGGTCTGGGCAGGGGTGGACCGATCGAGCCGTTCATCCCGATGATGCTCTTCGCGATCGTGTTCGGCCTGTCGATGGACTACGAGGTCTTCCTGCTCTCGCGAGTGCGGGAGGAGTGGAAGCGCACCGGCGACAACGCCCGCTCGGTCGCCGACGGCCTGGCCTCGACAGCCCGGGTGATCACCGCCGCCGCGGCGATCATGGTGTTCGTGTTCGGCTCGTTCCTGCTGGAGACCGACCGGGTGGTGAAGCTGTTCGGCTTCGGTCTTGCCGCGGCCATCGCGCTCGACGCGACGATCGTCCGATTGCTGTTGGTGCCGGCGACGATGGAGCTGCTCGGCGACCGCAACTGGTGGATGCCGAAGTGGCTCGACCGCCTGCTGCCGGAGCTGGACGTGGAGGGACACGGCAGCGACGACGAGGATCCGTCGGACCGGAACGGGCACGGCGAGTACGTCCCTCGCCACGCGGCCAGGCCCGGCGACGAACCCGAGCCCGAACTCGTCAACACCTGAGTCTCGGGACCCACGAGTAAACCGGATCCACCGCTGAGGCGTCCGCCTTGGCGTGGATGTGATGTTGCAAGCTGTCCGTGTGGGCGATGCCCAGACATCTGACGCGGTCGAGGTCGACCTGGGGTCGCAGCTCCGCACGCTGTACGACCAGCACTACCGGTCCTTGGTCAAGATGGCGGCGTTCTACCTGGACGACGTGTGGACCTGCGAGGAAGTGGTGCAGGACGCCTTCGTCAAGCTGTTGACGGGCCGGCGGGTGACGACGCCGGGCACCGAAGCCGCCTATCTGCGGAGCGCTGTCCTCAACGGGGCCCGGTCGCAGCTGCGCAAGCGCAAGGTCCGTCGTGAGAAGAAGCCGATCGCCGAGGGCCCGACGCCGTCACCCGAACCGGCGGCGCTGGACATGGTGATCCGCCAGGACGTGCTCGCCGCCATCCGCACCCTGCCCACCAAGCAGGCCGACGTCGTCGTGCTGCGGTACTACCTCGACCTCTCCGAGGCCGAGATCGCCGCCACGCTCGGCATGGCCACGGGCACGGTCAAGAGCCACGCCCACCGGGGCCTCAAGCGCCTCGCGGACCTGCTGGAGGACGTCCGATGAGCGAACGCGACGAGGAGATCGAGCGGATCGCCCGCGATGCCCTGCGAGCTCGCGCCCAGCAGGTCGAGCCCGGCGCCGACGCATTCGCGCGACTGGCCGACAAGGTTGCCGGCGCCGCTCGGCGCCCGACACCGTGGTGGCAGTCGCCGCGCCTGCTCTGGCTCGGCGCCGCCGGCGCGGCCGCCGCCGTTGTCGCCATCGCATTGGTGGCGACGGTGTCGGGCGACGACGGCGAGGACCAGTCCGCCGTCTCCACCGAGACCCCGACGCCCGTCGTGGAACCCACACCGGACGCTGTCGGTTCGCCCACGCCGGACGCCGCCGAGCCGCCTGCGACAGTCACACCGACGCCCAGCCCGACGCTCCACCCGACCACGACCCCCACGCCAGTGGGCGGACAGGGGAACGTCGGACGCCCCGACGGCGTCATCTGGCCGGTGGAGGCCGTGCAGCCGTTCGGCGAGTGGCCGATGTCAGCAGAGGACGCGGCGCAGCAGTTCGTGCAGGCACTCGGCGGCTGGCTGTTGCCCGTCGGCGAGGCCAGGATGCTCGACCCGATCCTGATGATCGCCGACGTCGAGCTGCAGTTCACCGACGAGGCCGGCGACCCGTTCGGCACGTCGACGACGGTCCGGGTGGTCGGCGGCTTCGACGAGGCGGGTGTGCCGAACTGGGGCGCGGTGTGGGCTCGGAGCGACTTCATCGAGGTCGACCGGGTCTTCTACGACGGCACGGACTTCCTGGTGAGCGGGACCGGCCAGGCGTTCGAAGGCGTGATCGAGACCCGGCTCGTGGACCCCTCCGGGAACGTGGCCGGCCAGGGCTTCTTCACGGGCGGCGGCGTCGAGATGGCCCCCATCGAGGGAACCGTGGCCCTGACCGAGAGCTGGCCCGGCCCCGGGTTCGCGCTCCTGTACGACCTCGGGGGCCTCGGCATCACGCCGACCTCGCTGACGGTCGTCCCGGTCGTGCTGCCGGAGCTCGACGAGCCGGACCCCGGAGCCGGGAGCTGCTCGGCCGAGACGCTGGAGGCCCCGACGCCGGATCCCGACCTCCCCGAAGCGGTCGAGGCGACGCGACAGGCGATCGCGGGCGCAGCCATCGCCTGTGACTGGGCTGCGCTCGACGCGCTGATCGACCCGTCACTGTTCAGCTTCAGCTTCGGCGCGGACAGCGATGCCGTCACGTTCTGGCAGGAGGTGGAGGGCGACTTCGGCGGCGAGCCGATGCGCTTCCTGGTCGAGACGCTGAAACTCAACTGGATACTCGACGACCAGACGGGCGCCACCCCGGTCAACTGGTACATCTGGCCCGACGCCTTCCCGATGATCTGGGAGGACGTCACGCCGGAGATGCGCGAGGCGCTGCGCCCGCTCTACGACGACCAGGACTTCGAAGGCTTCGCGAACATCGGCGGCTTCGCCGGCTACCGACTCGCCATCACCGACACGGGCAACTGGCTCTACTTCATCGCCGGCGACTGAGAAAGTGCCCACTTCGGGTCTGACCCCAGGTGGGCACTTTCTCGTCTGCGGGCGTTCGACGGTGTGGCGTCAGCTGCGGACGAGGCGGCCGGGGCGGGCGCCGGTGTCTGCGTCGTGGCGGCGGGTGAGCTCGCCGGCGCACAGGGTCGCCAGGTAGCCCTGGACGGGCTGCATGAGGCGGGTGCCGCCGGCGGGCAGGTCGTGGTACGCCACGGGCGGGCTGACCTTGAGGTTGTCGTGGTCGATGACGTTGACGTCGGCGCGCTTGCCGACCTCGAGCGACCCGCGATCGGTCATGCCGTACAGGTTCGCGTTGCGCAGCGTCTGCTTGTGCACCAGGAACTCGATCGGGAGCTGCTCGCCCTTGGTGCGATCACGGGTCCAGTGGGTCAGCTGCGTCGTGGGCATGGTGCCGTCGCAGATGAGCGTCACGTGCGCGCCTGCGTCGGACAGGCCCGTGACCGTGTCCGGGTGCACCAGCATCTCGCGGAGCACCTCCATGCGAGCGTGGGCGTCGACCGTGCTCAGCGAAGCGAACCGGGTGCCGCCGTCCTCCAACAAGAAGTCGTACATCTCGTCGACCGGCTCCTTGCCCTTCGACGCTGCGATCGCGCCCATGGTCGCCTCGGTCCCGGGCTCGTAGTCGACCGGGTCGTTGAGGGGGAACATGACCGGCGCTGCGTAGTTGAACAGGTTGTAGACGTTCTCCATCGAGCCGGGCTCCTCGGGGCGGATGGAGTCCTCGGTCATCAGCGCCTCGCGGATCTCGGGGCGGCGCATGACCTGCACCCGCTCCGCCAGCGACAGGTGCGCCAGCTTCTCGAGGTACGTGGGCTTGCGCATGAAGGCGTGGTAGCCGCTCAGGCCGGTGAGGAACCCGATCGGGCGGGAGCTCACCTGCGGGAACAGCTGAGCGCCCTCGGCGTTCGCCTCTTCGGTCAGGCGCAGGATCTCGCGCCACAGGTCGGGGTCGTAGTCGGGCGACTGGACCAACGTGAACGTCACCGGGCGACCCGACACCAGCGAGAACCGGCGCATCAGGTCGTGCTCGGCCTCCTGGGTGGTCGTCTCGCCACCGAGGCCCTCGAGCTTGCCGACCGTGCCCGCGGGGATCATCTCGAACACACCCTTGCCCACGCCCTTCATCGCCTCGGCGATGGCGAGGAGCTCCTCGTCGGCGGCGAACGTGCCGGGCACCGGCTCGCCCCACAGGGCCCGGTGGCCGATGGTCCGGCTGGTCGAGAACCCGACGGCGCCTGCATCGACCGCTTCGGCGACGATCTTGCCCATCGCCACCATGTCGTCGGCCGTGGCGTCCTGGTTGGTGCGACCCCGCTCACCCATGGCGTAGAAGCGGACCGAGCCGTGCGCGATCTGGGCGCCCACGTCCAGCGCGTACTGGCGTCCGGCGAGGTAGTCCATGTACTCGGGGAAGGTCTCCCACCGCCCCCACTCCATGCCCTCGAACAGGGCCGAGCCGGGGATGTCCTCGACACCCTCCATCAGCTCGATCAGCGCCTGCTCCTCACCAGGGGGCACCGGGGCGAAGCCCACGCCGCAGTTGCCCATGACCACGGTGGTCACGCCGTTGTGCGACGACGGCGCCATCTCGGTGTCCCACGACACCTGCCCGTCGTAGTGGGTGTGCAGGTCGACCCAGCCCGGTGCCACGATCGCTCCGTCGGCGTCGATGGTCTCCTTGGCGGCGCCCGAGACCGACCCCCCGACCTCGGCGATCAGGCCGTCCTTGACCGCCACATCGCCCGTCACCGGTGCCGCACCGGTGCCGTCGACCAGCGTGCCCCCCGAAATCACGTAGTCATACATGGGCTCCATCGTACGATGCCGGGCGTGCCGGTGATCAGTCTGGTGATGGACCTTCCCGACGAGGCGCCCGCGGCGGCCGCCACCTTCGAGGCGATGGACCATGCCATTGGAGCCGTCGGCGCCGGTGAGCTGCGTCTCGTTCGCACCACCGAGATCGACGCCGAACTCGTGGCGAACCCGGGCGCCGGCGTGTTCATCGGACCGGGCTCGCCCTACGAGTTCCCCGACCGCGCCGACGACGTGATCACCTCGGCCAGAACACGGGGCATTCCGCTCGTCGGTACCTGAGGCGGCTTTCAACACGTGCTGGTCGAGCACGCCAGGAACCTGATGGGCATCGAGAACGCCGTCCACGCGGAGTACGGGCTCGAGGGCACAGCCATCGTCGACGCTTTGGCCTGCTCGCTCGTGGAGACCGAGATCACGGTCGACCTCGCGCCCGGCTCGAGGCTTGCCGGCATCCACGGCGAGGCGTCGGTGGTCGAGCGCACCAACTGCAACTACGGGCTGAACCCCGAGTTCGCCCACATCGCCGACGCGAAGGGCCTCCGCGTGTCGGCCAGGGACGACACTGGAGAGGTGCGGGCAATCGAGCGCACAGACCACCCGTTCTTCGTGGGCACGCTCTACCAACCCCAACGCACGACCAGCACACGGGCCCCGCACCCGCTGCTCGTCGCATTCGTGCGCGCTGCGATCGCTTAGGGGGCCTCCCCGCCTCCTAGGCTGCGGACCATGGCGACCGAGATCGAGATCCCGCTGCCAGACGACTGGCACGTGCACCTCCGCGACGACGAGATGCTCGAGGCGGTCGTCGAGTACACGGCGCGACGCTTCCGGTACGCGATGGTGATGCCCAACCTGGTCCCGCCGATCACCGACACGGCTGCAGCTGCCGCATACCGCGCCAGGATCCTCGAGCACGCTCCCGCCGGGGCGCCCGACTTCCGGCCGCTGATCGCCATGTACTGCTCACCGCTGATCGACATCCCCGATCTCCGGGTCGGGATCGCCGACGGCATCATCGCGGCGGTGAAGTACTACCCGGCCGGCGCGACGACGAACTCCGAGGCCGGGGGCACCGGCCTGATGCAGTTCGTCGACCTGTTCGAGACACTCGCCGACATGGGCGTCCGCCTGCTCGTCCATGCCGAGGACCCCGACCCCGAGGTCGACATCTTCGACCGGGAGGAGGCGTTCCTGGTCCGCGAGCTCGCTCCTCTCTGCGACCGCATCCCGGAGCTGGCCGTCACTGTGGAACACGTCTCGACGGCCGCCGGGGTGTCCTTCGTCCGAGACCACCCGCAGGCCGCGGCCACGGTGACCCCGCACCACCTCGCCCGCGAGCGCTCCGACCTGCTGGCCGACGGCATGCGCCCCGACCTCTATTGCAAGCCGGTCATCAACTCCGCCGACGATCGCGACGCGCTCATCGCCGCGGCCACGGCCGGCGACGCCGACTTCATGCTGGGCACCGACTCCGCGCCCCACCCGACCACGGCCAAGTACGGACCGAAGGCCAAAGCCGGGGTCTTCAACGCGGCCTACGGGCTGGAGGTCGTTGCCGAGGTCTTCCATCGCGCCGGCGCCCTGGACCGGCTGCCGCTGTTCGTGTCGGCCAACG
This sequence comes from Actinomycetota bacterium, assembly GCA_039029775.1. Classification (GTDB taxonomy): domain Bacteria; phylum Actinomycetota; class Acidimicrobiia; order Acidimicrobiales; family UBA8592; genus JBCCFK01. The sequence goes on from JBCCFK010000139.1 coordinate 9,567, forward strand.
GGCTGGCCGTCTACAACGTCGAACCGCCCACGCAACGGCTCCGACTCACACGCGAAGACGTCGAGACCGAACGAGCGACATCGTTGAGCACCCGGCTCGGCGACGAGGTCGTGCTGTTCGGGGCCGGTGAGGCGAGCCACTGGCGGGTCGCCTCGGTCTGACGATGGAACGCAAGCGGGTCACCATCGTCGACGTCGCCCACGAGGCCGGCGTGTCGCACTCCACGGTCTCGCGCGTGCTCAGCGACCACCCCCAGATCAGCGAGGACACCCGCCGCAAGGTCCACGAGGCGATCGACTCGCTCGGCTACGTCGCCGACCTCCGCGGGCGTGCCCTGGCCGGCGGGCGGACCGGGATCGTCGGCCTGGTCGTCCCGGATCTGCGGTCCAAGGCGATCCTCGGCATCGTCCGCGCCATCGACGCCGCGGTCGCGGCGGCGGGCCAGAACCTCATGGTCTGCACCACGAGGGGGCGCGACGAGGACGAGGCCGGCTACGTCATCCAGCTGTCGATGGGCGCGGTCGACGGGCTGATCGCGATCCTCGCCGGAGACACGGCGCCGATGACCGAGGACCTCGACAGTCGGGACTTCCCCTACGTCCTGCTCGACTACGACGACGCAGAGTTCGCCGGAGTCCGCCGGGCGCTCGAGGTGACGGCCGAGAACGCGGTCCGCCTGCTCCTCGAGCGGATCGACGAACCCTCGAGCTGAACCCCGGGTGGGACGGCGGGGACCGGACCTCAGTATTCTGAGGCCCATGTACTCCTTGGTGATCCGCAACGGCACGATCTACGACGGCACGGGCGCCGACCCGATCCGAGGCGACCTGGCGATCACGGGCTCGACCATCGCCGCGGTGGGCTCGGTCGACGAGACCCTCATCGGACCCGAGACCGACGTGGTCGACGCCACGGGGCGGATCGTCACACCGGGGTTCGTCGATGCTCACACGCACTACGACGGCCAGGTGACCTGGGATCCGTTCGTCCAACCGTCGACGTTCCACGGCGTGACCACGATCGTGACGGGAAACTGCGGCGTCGGATTCGCGCCGTGCCACCCCCACCAGCGGGAGTGGCTGATCGGCCTGATGGAGGGCGTCGAGGACATCCCCGGCACCGCGCTTCACGAGGGCATCCAATGGGACTGGGAGACCTTCCCGGAGTATCTCGATGCCCTCGAGCAGCGGGATCTCGCCATCGATGTCGGAACGCAGGTGCCCCACGGCGCCGTCCGCGCCTACGTCATGGGTGAGCGCGGAGCCAACCACGAGGTGGCCGACGCCCTCTGGGTGCCGCTGCGCGACCTCGCCGACCGCGGCCGCTACATCGACTACCGCTACCCGGCATCCGGCATGCTGTTCCCCGGCATCCAGCTCGATCAGCCCGACCAGGTGATCTGGGGGCTCACGCTCCGCCTCCTCGGCGACCTGTTCGAGCGCATCGACCACCCCTTCGTCGAGCTCTGAGGGAACGC
>JBCCFK010000140.1:0-11022 GCA_039029775.1 Actinomycetota bacterium
CTCTCTGTATTTTGGTCACTCGCACCCTTGGGAGAGCAGTTTGTTGTCTGTATCTGTTGACCAGTCGTGGTCTGTAGGCGGTGCCGTCCTGCCACGACGAGAAGATGGCCTTGGTCGCGGCGATCGACTCGCGCATCTGCTCCAACGGCCGCTCCCACACGCTGCCGTATCGGCGTTCGATGTGGGCCTTGATCTGTGTGCCCAGCCCCAGGGCGAACCGCCCGTGTGTGAGCCGCTGCAGGTCCCAGGCCTGGAGCGCGGTGTGCATCGGGCTCCGGGGGAACGCGACGGCGATGTTCGTGTAGAGCAGCCCGTCGAAATCGTCCGCGGCCCGGGCGACCGGCAGGAACGGGTCGGTCTTCCCCTCGTAGGTGAAGGCGCCCGCGAGCCCCGCGTCGCGCAGCGAGCGAGCGTCTTCGCGGGTGAGGTTGAGGTCACCGGTCAGGGGCGCGTCGAGGGCAGCGGCCATGGAGCGGGAGGTTAGCTGTGAGCCGTCGACCGTCCGCTCCAGCACGCCCGGTGACCCCGGCCCCACCCCGGGTGCGGCTGGGCTGATCCGCCCGAGCCTTCTTGGTCCTCGCGCCTGTTCCACGATTCCGACGCTGCGTACCAAGGAGAGGTGCGGACAGGGCGCGTGTTCGGGACCTTCGTGGCCGTGGTCATGGTGGTGTCGACCGCCCCGGTCGTCACCTCCGCGGACGGAGATCCGCAACCGCTTTCGATCGACGCCCAGGTTCTGGGCCAGGTCGAGGCTCGGGGGTGGGAACCCGCCTCGTCGGATGGGCGATCGACGAACGCTGCGGATCCCGCCCCCGGCCTCTCGGCCACCCCTCGGCCGGCGACGCCCGCGCCCACCCCCTCGGCCGTGCCCGCGGACACGCCGACGCCGACCGTCGCGCCGGATGAAGCGCCGACGCCCACGCTCGTGACCACCCCGGCCGCTCCGCCGACGCCGACGACCGAGCCGGCCCCGACGCCGATCCCCACCGCCGCCCCGGCCGCAGCGCCGACGCCCACCGCCGCCCCGGCCGCGCTCGAGTCCGAGCCCGAGGAGCCGCCTCCGCCTCCACCCGACAGCCCTCCGGCGGGCATCGAGTTCGACGCCCTCGATCTGATCGCCTACGACTGGCAGGCGCGCCTCCCCGGCTGGCGGATCGCGTTCTACGACGGTCGCAACGACGTCCGCGGGCTGACCTACTCGAGCGAGCGCAGGATCGAGGTCTACATCCGCGACGGCGACACGGTCTGGGACGTGGCTCGTGTCATCGCGCACGAGCTCGGGCACGCCGTGGACCTGACGCACGGGTCCCACACGATGCGCACGGCGTGGCGAACGCAACGCTCGATCGACGACGACGTGCCGTGGTGGCCCGGGTCCGCCACCGCCGACTTCGCGACCGGCGCGGGCGACTTCGCCGAGTGCTTCGCGTCGTGGCAGGTCGGATCACGGTCGCTGTCACAGCTGGCCGGCGACTGCACCGAGGACGACCTCGCGATGGTCGCCGCGGTCAGCTGATCCGCGTCAGACCCACTCGTCGATCGGTCGGACCTCGTCGTCGGTGACGGGGCGCATCACCAGGTCGATGGCCAGCCAGATCGTCTTCGAGAACGGGTAGAGCAGGAACGGGATCGGCGCATACGCGAGGGCGACGAGGAACACCCAAGGTCCCGTCGGGATGTCGGGGTAGGTCGCCACGAAGAAGACGATCATGCCCAACAAGAGCAGTCCGAAGCTGATGATCGTGTTGATGCCGACGGCGCCGACGAAGGCGCCCTCCTCGCGTTCGAAGACCAGCCCGCATCGCGGGCACCGCTCCTCCATGTGAACCCAGCGTCGGAACAGCCCTCGGCGGCCGCACACCCCGCACGCCAGGGTGGCACCCCGGCCCAGCACGCGCAGCTGGTCTCGGGGTCGTGACGGTGAACGGGTGCCCGAGGAGCCGGCCATGCACCCACGCTACCGATGTGACCGCCGCGCCGGCCCGTCCGCGCAACTAGTCTCCAGCCCAGATCTGACGGCCCGTCAGATCCAGGCGACCAGAGCCGACCCCCAGCGCCGAGACCAGAAAGGCCACCGATGCTCGCTGCAGTGTTGCCCGACAGGGTGAGGAGCAGACGGTGACTGACGCCGACGACCGGCTCTCGGCCCCCCTCGTCCTCGAGTACCCGTTCACGCGGACCACCGGCCCGGTGATCGGAGCGTTCATGACCGGACTGCGCGAGGGCATCATCTGCGGCGCCCGCCGAGCTGACGGCTCGGTGCTGGTGCCGCCATCGGAGTACGACCCCGAGACCGCCGAGCCCCTCACCGAACTGGTCGAGGTCGCGCAGACGGGGGAGGTGGTCACCTGGACGTGGGTCGACCCGCCTCGACAACAGAGCCCGTGGGACCGACCACATGCGCTCGCACTCATCAGGCTCGACGGCGCCGACACCCCCTTCCTCCACGGCGTGCTGGTGAGCAGCGCCGATCAGATGTCGACCGGGATGCGCGTCGAGGCCTCGTGGCGCGACGACAGAGAAGGCCACATCCGCGACATCGCCGGTTTCGTCCCGGAGCGGGTCTCGTGAGTGAGATCTCGATCCCCGAGTCCCTGCGGGACCTGGAGCCCGTGCAGTCGATCCGGACGCCGATCCGGATGGAGTACACCTACACGCCCGGTGTCGCGGCGCAGGCCTATCTGAAGTCCTTCGCCGACAAGAAGATCCTCGGCGGTGTCTCGCCGGTCGACGGCGCGGTCTTCGTGCCGCCCCGGGGTGTCGATCCCCGCCACGGAGTCGCCACGACGGACTACGTCGAGCTCGCGCACACCGGTCACGTCGGCTCGTACTGCGTGACCAAGGTGCCGATCCCGGGCCGCGACGACCTGACCCTGCCCTACATCTCGGCATGGATCTTCCTCGACGGGGCCAACATCGGGTTCCTGAGCCTCGTCGGCGACATCGACCCCGCCGACTGTCGCATCGGGCTGCGGGTGGAGGCCGTGTGGAAGGACGATGACGAATTGGGCAAGACGGCGGAGAACATCCGCTGGTGGCGCCCGACCGGCGAGCCCGATGTGCCGTTCGAGCGCGCCGGGGTCCGGTCCTGGCAGGACGGAGGGCCCCGTGCGTGACGTCGCCGTGGTCTCGACGGCCACCCGTCAGGAGCCGAAGATGCTCGACACCGAACCCGAGCTGATGATCCCGCTCATCAACGACGCCCGCGACGCCGTCGGGCTGACCCAGGCCGACATCGGCTTCACGTGCTCGGGGAGTTCCGACTTCCTCGCCGGCCAGGCATTCTCCTTCGTGATGACGCTCGATGCCGTGGGGCCGGTGCCGCCGATCGCCGAGTCCCATGTCGAGATGGACGGTGCGTGGGCGCTGTACGAGGCCTGGGTGAAGCTGCAGATCGGGGAGGTCGACACCGCGCTGGTCTACAGCTACGGCAAGCCCTCCCCGGGATCGCTCCGGGACGTCCTGTCGACCCAGCTCGACCCGTACCACCTGGCCCCTCTCTGGCCCGACGCGTTCGCCCTGGCGGGGCTGCAGGCTCGGAACATGCTCGATTCGGGGGTCACGACCACGGATGAGCTCGGGGCCGTCGCCGAACGCGCCGGCAAGGTGTCCACGATGGACGAGTATCTGGCTCAGCCGATGCTCGCGGACCCACTGCGAGCCGCCGACTGCCCATCATCGGCCGACGGCGGCGTCGCGGTGGTCCTGGCCGCGGGCGACCGCGCCAACGAGCTGACCGATCGGCCGGCGTGGATCACCGGGATCGACCACCGGATCGACGCACACCACCTCGGCGTTCGGGACCTCACGAGGGCACCCTCGGCCGCGCTCGCTGCCGAGAAGGCCGGCGTCGGTACGGACAAGGTGGATCGGGCCGAGCTCCACTCGGCGTTCACGACCCACGACGTCATCCTCCGGCGCGACCTCGGACTGGGCGACGAGGTCGAGTACTCACCCGAGGGTGGGGCGTTGACCGCCGACACCATGATGGCGTCGGGGCTCCTGCGCATCGCCGCGGCGGCCGACGCGATCGCGTTGGGCACCGCGGACCGTGCCGTGGCCCACGCAGCCGCTGGGCCGCTGTTGCAGCAGAACCTGGTCTGTGTGTTGGAGGGTGCGTGATGGGGGCCGGCGGAGAGCTCGCAGCGGTCGTGGGTGTCGGCATGACCCGGTACTCGTCCACGCGGGGCGACGTGTCGATGCCGGGGCTCGTCCGCGAGGCCGCGATGGCTGCGCTCGCCGATGCGGGCATGACCTGGGACGACATCGACGCCGTGGTGATGGGCAAGGCCCCCGACTTCTTCGAGGGCGTGATGATGCCGGAGATCTTCCTGGCCGAAGCGCTGGGCTGTGTCGGCAAGCCGATGCTGCGAGTGCACACGGCGGGATCGGTCGGCGGATCGACGTCACTCGTCGCCGCGTCGCTCGTCCAGAGCGGTGTGCACGAGCGTGTCCTGACCGTCGCCTGGGAGAAGCAGAGCGAGTCGAACGCGATGTGGGCACTCAGCCTGCCCCAACCGTTCCAGATGTCGGTCAACGCGGGGGCCGGCGGGTACTTCTCGCCGATCATCCGCCAGTACATGGTCGACAGCGGCGCCCCGGAGCTGATCGGGTGCATGGTGGCGTTCAAGGACCGGCAGCACGCGTTGAAGAACCCGTACGCCCACCTCCAGCAGCCGGATCTCACCTTCGAGCAGGTCGTCGAGTCTCCGATGCTGTGGGAGCCGATCCGGTATTCCGAGACCTGCCCGTCGTCCGACGGTGCCTGCGCCATGGTCATCGGCAACGAGGTCGTCGGCGATGCGGCCGATTCGCCGGCGTGGATCCACGCCGGGTCGATGCGGTCCGAAGCCAACAACTTCCCCGGCCGCAACGAGGTCAGTCCGGCGGCGAGCCGCGAGTGCGCGGCCGACCTGTGGGCCCAGGCGGGTATCTCCGATCCGCGCGCCGAGATCGACGTGGCGGAGATCTACGTCCCGTTCAGTTGGTACGAGCCGATGTGGCTCGAGAGCCTCGGCTTCGCCGAGGTCGGCGAGGGGTGGCGCATGGTCGAGGAGGGAGCCACCCGTCTCGACGGTGGTGACCTGCCCGTGAACTGCTCCGGTGGCGTGCTGTCGTCGAATCCGATCGGCGCGTCCGGCATGATCCGCTTCGCCGAGGCGGCCCTGCAGGTGCGCGGCATGGCGGGGGAGCACCAGGTCGACGGTGCCCGCAGGGCGCTCGGCCACGCCTACGGCGGCGGGGCGCAGTACTTCGCCATGTGGGTCGTGGGTGCCGACAAGCCGGAAGCCTGATCGGTCCGCGGACGCGCTCCGGTGGCGTGGGGTCGCAGGCGGCGTGGGGCATGATGGGCGGGTGATGACCCGCCTGGTGGCCGTGCTCGTGGCCACGTGTGTCCTCGCCGCGGCGTGTGGCGGCAGCGACGACGGTGACGTCGAGGTCTACTGCCAACTGGTCAACAACGGTGTCGGAACCGTGGACGGCGCGTTCGAGTCGCTGCTCGAGGTCGCTCCGCCCGAGATACGCGACGCCGTCAACGAACTCGCCAACACCACTCGCGAGTTCGAGGACATCGAGGAGATCGACGAACTCTTCGATGCCGCGTTCGATCCCGATGCACAGGCCGCCCGGTTGGCGTTCAGCACCCATGCCACCGAGTCGTGCGGCTACGAGCCACCCGCCGACGACGAAGAGGCATTGCGGTTCTCGTCGAACGGAATCCAGCTGCGGGAGTACGTGAGTGAGAACTTCGGCAACGACGACTGGCCCGACAAGGTCACGTACCGCGTCGCCGAGGCCTCCGACGGCCAGATCTACGAGGTGACGGCCCGCTTCGTCGACGACCCCGAGGACGACGAGGCACTCGACGCCTGTGCCGCCCTGGGCGTCTGGCTCTACGTGGCGCTCGGCGCAGCGGGCGAGGTGCGGATCGAACACGAAGGCGAGGTCGTGGCCCAACGCCTGACCCAGACCGCCACCTGCGAAGCGCCGGACGCGTGACGTCGACGGGGGCACGGTCGGCAGCGGACCCGGATTGCCTCACCTGGGGTGGCGGAGCCGTCGAGGTGTATCGTTTCGGCCGTAGCAAGACCGGGAGGAACACCCAATGGGATACCGAGTAGTCGTCGACTTCGATCTCTGCGAGAGCAATGCGATCTGCATGCAGATCGCGCCCGAGGTGTTCGAGGTCCGGGACGACGACTTCCTCTATGTCCTCATCGAGGAGCCCGACGAGGACATGCGGGCCAAGGTCGAGGAGTCCGTCCAGCGTTGCCCCAAGCAGGCGATCGCGATCGCCGAGGACTGATTGCGCTCCATCACGATCGTCGGCGCGTCCCTGGCGGGGTTGCGCGCCGCCGAGACCCTGCGCCGCGACGGCTTCGACGGCACGATCACGATGATCGGCGACGAGCCGCACCGCCCGTACGACCGGCCGCCGCTGTCCAAGCAGATCCTCGCCGGGTCATGGGAACCCGACAGGGCCCCGCTCGCCAGTGACGAGTCCTTCGACGACCTGAACGTCGAGTGGCGCCTCGGTACGCGAGCCACCGGGCTGGACATGGCGTCGGCCACGGTGGCGCTCGACGATGGCTCCAGCGTGACCCACGACGGGTTGATCATCGCCACCGGAGCGCGGTGCAGGACCATCCGCGGAACCGAGGACCTGGACGGTGTCCACACCCTCCGTACGCTGGACGACTGCCTTGCCATCCGCGCCGACTTCGAAGCGTCACCGGGCCGTGTCGTCGTCGTGGGCGCCGGCTTCATCGGCGCCGAGGTCGCGGCGACCGCCAAGGAGTTGGGCCTCGACGTCACGATGGTGGAGATGGCCCCGGTCCCCTTCGAACCGATCCTGGGCGCCCGAATGGGTCAGGTCTGCGCCGATGTCCAGCGCGACCACGCCGTGGACCTGCGGACCGGCGTGGGGGTCGAGGCCATCGAGGGTGGCGACCGGGTGGAGCGCGTGGTGCTGACCGACGGCACGGTGCTCGACGCCGATGTCGTCGTGGTCGGTGTCGGGGTCGTTCCCAACACCGAGTGGCTCGAAGGAAGCGGCCTGACCCTCGACAACGGCGTGGTCTGCGACGAGACCTGTCTGGCCGCCCCAGGGGTCGTCGCCGCCGGCGACGTCGCCCGCTGGCCGAACCGTCGCTTCGACGAGGTGATGCGGGTCGAGCACTGGGACAACGCCGTCGAACAGGGGGTTCACGCAGCCAGGCGCCTCCTGTCTGGCGGCGACGACCCTTACACCCCGGTCCCGTGGTTCTGGAGCGACCAGTTCGATCGCAAGATCCAGCTGGCGGGTCGGACCCGACCCGACGACGACGTCGAGATCGTGACCGGTTCCATCGAGGAACGCCGGTTCGCCGCGGCATACGGGCGGAACGGGAAGCTCGTCGGCATCCTCGGCTTCAACAGGCCACGCCACGTCATGCAGTACCGGGGCCTGATGAACGACGGCGCGTCCTGGGACGATGCCATGGCCTTCGCCCGCGACTCCGCCTGACGCCGGGTCGCCCTCGTCGCCCCAGCCCATGATGGGGGCAAGCCCCCATGGTGGTGGCCGGCTCCGCTCGTGACCATGGCGTCATGGCTCGGACATGGGTGTGCGGACGGCTCGGCCGCCTCGTCGATGTGCTCGTCCTCGCGGCGAGCACGGCGGCGGTCGCCCCGGCGACCTGGTGGATCTCCAAGCCGATCCTCGGACGATCCGGCGGTTCCGACCGCATGTTCGTGCCGCCCGGCTGTCTGGAGGTGGCCGAACACGCGGTTGGCGCGGCGGCGATCATGCTCGTGGCGATGGGCGTCAGACTCTTCGAGGCGTCGGTGCGCGCGGGCGTGCTGCGCCGGGAGTGGCTGCAGGTGTTCGCTCCGCTCGGCGCGGCGTTCGCCTACCTCGGCGCCACGTACCGCGTCGCCACGGCACCGGTCAGCGGCGCCAACATCGGCGGCGCGCTGATGGTGGTCGGCATCGGCCCCGTGGCGATCGTCTGTGTGCTCGTCGCGGGGATCGGTCTCCTCGAAGTGTGGCGAGCCACGGCGCCCGACCACGGCCGTCGCCCGGCCGCCTGACCGCACAGGTCGGTCACTCAGGGCAGCTGGGAACGCAGCCTGGCGCGGAGCGCCACGGTCACGCGCATCCGCTCCAGGTGCTGGAAGAGCGTCTTGCCGGCCTGGGGCACCTCGTTGTCCTCGAAGAACTCGTCGACGGCGGATGCGACATCGGGGTCGCCGATCGTGGTGACTCCCTCGATCATCCGGCTGATGGCGTTGACGGGCAGCCGCTCGTTGATCTGATCCCAGTTCTGCTCGATGTAGGTCCAGGTCGAGGCGGCCGCGTCGGTGTTCCCGAGCGCCCGCGCCAGGACGAACGCGGCATCCTGGCTACGAATGCGCTCGTCCTCGATCAGTGACAACACCCGCTGGTTCGCCCCGTCGCCCGGAAAGGCCGGCAGGGCGAACATGTAGCGGCGTTGCTCCTGCGGCGTGGGGGCGCCGTCGTAGCGGTCGACGAACTCGTCGAAGTCCTCGGCGGTGCCGTTGGCGGCCACGACCCGCACGGCCGCGGCGTTTCGCGCCGCGTCTCCCGGATGATCCAGCAGCTCTCGGGCGGCGCCGATGGAGCCGGCGTCGCCGAACACCCCCGACGTCTCGAGCAACGCGGCGCGGAGTTCGAGGCGGTGGTCGGAGTCGTCGGGGCCCGGCGTGCGGCCCACACGGTCCAGCGCGTCTCCCACGCGGTCGATGGACCAGGCTCGGTGGCGGTCCTGCGCGTCGTCGAGCAGGTGGCGGTCGATCGACCGCAGGACCCCGAGGGTCCGCCGCCACACGGCGAGGTCGGTCTCGCCGGGCATCAGTGCGTCCGCCAGGTCGAGGATCTCGTTCGCCGAGGCTCGATCGGCGAGCAGCGATGCCCAGGCGTCGTCGAGGAGGCCGTACCGCTCGACCGACGACAGCTCCGGCAGGTGCTCGATGGTCCGGGCGGCGAGGCCCGGGCTGAGCTCGACCCGGTAGAACCCGCTGGCGTCCGCGTTCCCGGTGAGCCAGCGGACGTCGCCGACCTCGACCGTGGCCTCGGCATCGTCCAGGAGAACCGGCGTTCGTGTCCTCGTGTCTCCGTCGCCTGATGCCAGCACGATCGGGACCGACCACGTGGTCTCGTCGACGTCGTCGTACCCGACGCGCCGCTGATGCAGATGGAGGCACCCCGGCTGCTCGGACTCCGAGATCGCCACGACCGGGTAGCCACCCTGGAAGATCCAGCTGTCCATGATCCGCCGGGCGGGCTGTCCGGTCACCTCCTCGATGGCATCCCACAGGTCATGGGTCTCGGTGTTGCCGTAGCTGTGCTTGGAGAGGTAGTGCCGAATCCCGTCTCGGAAGGTGTCCTCGCCGAGGTACTGCTCCAGCATGCGGACGACCGCGGCGCCCTTCTCGTAGGTGAGGACGTCGTACATCGCCTCGGCATCGGCGGGGGACACGACCTCGAATTCGATCGGGCGGGTGTTGTGCAGCGAGTCGACGTCGAACGCGTCGGTACGGCTCAGCCCGAAGTCCTCCCAACGCTTCCAGTCCGGGCGGTATGCGTTGGTGCAGTGCATCTCGCAGAACGTCGCGAACGCCTCCTTCAGCCAGATCCCGTTCCACCAGGACATGGTCACGAGGTCGCCGAACCACATGTGGGCGATCTCGTGGTTGATCACGTCCGCCGCGCGCTGCTGTTCGGGCTGGGTCGCGGTGTCCGGGTCGAGGAGGAGGAGGGCCTCACGGAAGGTGACACAACCCAGGTTCTCCATCGCTCCGAACGCGAAGTCGGGCAGCGCGACCAGGTCGAGCTTCTCGCCCGGGTAGTCGATCGCGAAGTACTCGGTGAAGTGGCGCAGCGCGAACGCGCCGCAGTCCAAGGCGAAGTCGGCGAGGTGACCTTTCCCGAGGGGGTGGATCACCCGCATCGGCACGCCGTCGACGTCGACGGTGTCGGTCGCCTCGAGCGGCCCGACCACGAACGCCAACAGGTACGTGGACATCAGCATCGTGGTGCCGAAGCGGGTTCGCCGCCGGCCGTCCTCGAGGTCGGTCGCGTCCACCTCGGGGCCCGAGGACACGGCGAGCAGCGCGGCGTCGTGCACGATGGTCACGGCGAACGTGGCCTTGGCGGCCGGTTCGTCCCAGCACGGGAATGCCCGGCGGGCGTTGGTGCTCTCGAACTGGGTCGTGGCGATGACGTGGTCCACGCCCTCGGCGTCGGTGAACGTGCTGCGGTAGAAGCCTCGGAGTTTGTCGTTGATCGTCCCGGTGAACCCGATGGAGATCGTGATCGGGCCGGGCTCGAGGCGCTCGACGTCCAGCGTCAGCCGCTCGGCGTCCTCGTCCGTCGTCACGCCGGCCGACAGGGTCCGCCCGCCGACCGTCACCGTGGCGGACCCGATCTCGAGCTCCGCTGCGTTGAGCACCAGCTGCTCGGTGGACTCGACGACGATGGCGTCGATGTCGACCGTGCCGCCGAATGTCGCGGCATCCAGGTCGGGCTCGAGCACGAGCTCGTAGTGCGTCGGTCTCACCGTGGTGGGCAGGCGGTGGTCGTCGTGGGTCGTGGTCACGAGGCGAAGCGTAGGCCCGCGGTCCGGGGGCCGGGGCATCTACCCGTGCGCATCCGCCCGGGCGATGTACATGCGCCGTGACCGGGGCCGGTACGTTGTGGCTAGCTTGCACGAGAGTGATCTCCTAACTAAATGGGATAAAAAATGTACGTGGCTGTGCAAAAGGTCGACAATCACAAACTAGAAAGAGATTAGGCGCCAGCTCAACACACGAGGCTCGGCTTCTAATCGAGTCCCCGAACATTCCGGCGTTTGTCACCTGGTATCTTATAAAACTGTTGGTCCATATCAAAAAATTCCTCTTCATCCCCTTCATCGATGCTGGCAAAGTCATTTTCTTCAATCATTTGAAGTCGAGGGTCTTCCACCCGCTTACGAAGTTCACCTGTGCGAGTAGTTAATGGGATACAGTCCGTTGGAA
>JBCCFK010000141.1:0-11014 GCA_039029775.1 Actinomycetota bacterium
CGCCGGGACGTTCAGCCGCATCGCGGCCATGAGCATGCCGGGGGTGATCTTGTCGCAGTTCGAGATGCAGACCAGCGCGTCGGCGCAGTGCGCGTTCACCATGTACTCGACGGCGTCGGCGATCAGCTCGCGGCTCGGGAGGCTGTAGAGCATGCCGCCGTGGCCCATCGCGATGCCGTCGTCGACCGCGATCGTGTTGAACTCCTTGGCCACGCCACCGGCGGCCTCGACCTCGCGGGCGACCAGCTGCCCGAGGTCCTTCAGGTGCACGTGTCCCGGCACGAACTGCGTGAACGAGTTGGCGATGGCGATGATCGGCTTGTCGAAGTCGTCATCGGTCATGCCCGTGGCCCGCCACAGGGCCCGAGCGCCGGCCATGTTGCGGCCATGCGTGGTGGTGCGTGAGCGGTACTCCGGCATCGCGTCATCGTACTCGTGCCCCGGCGGACCACGACTCGGATGCGCCACGGGCGCGCGCAGCCCTGGTCCGGATCCATGAGCCCCGGACCAGGGCTACGCTCCAGGCATGCGCATCAGCCGGTTGCTCGTCGGCGCCGCCCTGGCGGGTGCCGCGTCGGGCGCCGCCACCGTGGTCGGTGAGCGGCGCCTCCTGAACAAGATGGACACCGCTCCCCTCCCGCCTGGTTGGAAGCCGCCCGTGTTCCCGACCTCGACCGAGGTCATGGTGCCGACCGACGACGACGCCCAGCTCCTCGTCGCCAGCGCCGGGCCCGAGGACGGGCCCACCGTCGTGCTCGTCCATGGTCTGACGTCGAACCACCACGACTGGGGACCCGTCGCTGAGCGCCTGGTGGCGTCCGGACATCGGGTGATCGGCGTCAACCAACGCGGCCACGGGGGCTCGACGGTCGGACACGACGGGTTCGGCCCGGAGCGCCAGGGCCGGGACCTGGGCCAGGTCCTGTCCGCGCTCGCGCTGCGCGATGTCGTCGTCTGCGGCCACTCGATGGGGGGCGTGGCGGCCCTCAGCCTGATGCTCCTCGCACCCGAGGCCGGCGCCGAGCGCGTCGCCGGCCTGGCGCTCGTCGCCACCCTCGCTCACACCAACGCACCGGACCGCCGGCTCGGCATCCATCTGGGCAACACCACGCCCTACGAGAAGCTGGCCCGCCACCCGCGCCACGCCGCGGCGCTCGCCCGGTACGTGTTCGGAGAACTGCCGAACCGTTCGCTCGTCAATGCGGCGCTGGCCTCGAACGCGCGCTGTCCTCGCGAGACCCGATCGGGCGCAGCCCTGGGGCTGCTCGACTACGACGTCCGCCATCGTCTCGCCGACATCGAGGTACCCACGGTGGTCGTCTGTGGGGACCGCGACCTGCTGACGTCGCTCTCGGAGAACCGGGAGATCGCCGACGCCACCGGAGGCGAACTCGTCATCGCCGAGGGGGCCGGCCACCTGGTGATCTGGGAGCAACCGGATCTCGTGGCCGGCGCAGCCGCCTCGCTCGTCACCCGGATCACCACGACCGCGTGAGCGGCGGTCCGGGTCGGGTCCTTCGCTGGACCGACACCGACCGGGAGATCGCTCGCCTCGCCGTCCCTGCGCTCGGCGCGCTGATCGCGGAGCCGTTGTACCTCCTCGCGGACACCGCGGTCGTCGGGAATCTCGGGACCAGCCAACTGGGCGGCCTGGCGCTGGCGAGTCAGGCCCTGCTGTCGCTGCACGCCCTCTCGTTGTTCCTCGCCTATGGCACGACGGCTGCGGTGAGTCGACTCCTCGGCGCCGGTCAGCGCGACGAGGCGGCGTTCCAGGCGGTCCAGAGCATCTGGCTCGCCGCGGCGATCGGGGTGGTCGGTGGCGCTCTGCTCTGGGTCGTGACCGACCCGGTTCTCGAGGTTCTGGGTGGCGAGGGCGACGTGTTGACCAACGCCCGCGTCTACCTGCGTGTGAGCTTGCCAGGACTGCCTGCGATGCTGATCTCGCTGGCTTGTGTCGGCTACCTCCGCGGCCTCCAGGACACGGTGCGGCCGTTGATCGTGGCGATCGTCACCGCGGTCGGAAACCTCGTCCTCGAGCTGGTCCTGATCTACGGCTTCGACCAGGGCATCGGCGCGTCGGCCCTCAGCACCGTCGCGGCCCAGTGGATCGGGGCCGGGCTCTTCCTCCGCTGGGTCCTCGCCGCCGTGCGCGATCACGGGGTCTCGTTGATGCCCGATCCCGGGGCGCTACGCCGTCAACTCGTGGTCGCGGGGGATCTGTTCCTCCGGACTGCGGCGTTGCGAGGATCGTTCACGGTCGCCGTCGCGGCGGCCGCCCGATTGGGCGACACGGAGCTCGCGGCACACGAGATCGCGCTGCAGCTGTGGTTCCTGATGGCCTTGTCCCTCGATGCGATCGCCATCGCGGGCCAGGCGATAGTCGGCCGCCACCTCGGAGCCGGCGACGTGGCCGAGACGCGACTCGTGGCCAACCGGATGCTCCAGTGGGGACTGGCGACGGGCGCGCTGTCCTGCGTGATCCTGTTGTCCGCCCGGCCTTGGCTGCCGGGCGTCTTCAGCGGCGATGATGCCGTGGTGTCGCTCGCCGGCTTCCTGATCCTGCACCTGGCGCTCATGGGCCCGCTGTCGGGGGTCGTGTTCACGCTCGACGGGATCCTGATGGGTGCGGGCGACATGCGCTTCCTGGCGATCGCCATGACCGGTGCCGCCGCGCTGTTCGTCCCGACGGTCCTCGCCGTCCCGGCATTCGACTGGGGCATCGGCTGGGTCTGGGGCGCGATCTGGCTCCTGATGCTGGCCCGGGCGATCCCGCTCGGCATCCGTGTGGCCGGCGACGCCTGGCTGAAGCCGGGGGCGACCTGATGACCGTCACGTCGACCAAGCGGTTCGACGGGTGGCGGGTCGTCAGCGCCGTCTTCCTCCTCTTCGTCACCAGCGCCGGACTCGGGTTCTACGGACTCGCCGTCTACCTGGACGCCATCACCGACGAACAGGGCTTCTCGACATCCTCGGTCTCGCTCGCCACGTCGATGTTCTTCCTGGTCTCGGCCGTCGTGGGTCGCATGATCGCCAGGCCGGTCGAGACCGGGCGCATCCGAGAGCTGGTGACGGTGGGCGCGGTCCTCAGCGCTGCGGCGTTGGCGCTGCTCGGCCGGGTCACCGAGGTCTGGCAGCTCTACGCGGTCTATCTCCTCTTCGCGGTCGGATTCGCACTGTCGGGCATGATCCCCGGAACGACGCTGGTCACGAGGTGGTTCCACGAGCGCCGCAGCGTCGCCCTGGCGGTCGCGAGCACCGGCCTGTCGGTCGGCGGGCTCACCCTCACGCAGCTGGCCTCGTGGCTGATCGACCGCGAAGGCCTGTCCGGTGCCACGCCCTGGCTCGGCGGGATCTACCTCGTCCTGGCCCTGGCCGCGACGCCGTTCATGTGGCCGGACCCGGATCGCAGGGGCCAACTCCCCGACGGACGGCCACCGGCCGAGGCCGACGCGGAGGGCAGACCATCGAGAGCGATGGGCATCCCCTACGACCCCGCGGTCCGGAGCCACTTCTTCCGCGCGGCGACGGCGGGCTACCTGCTCATCATGACCGCGCAGGTCGGTGGGATCGCCCACATCGCCAACCTGGGCACCGACCGCGTCGACCGGGCGACCGGAGCGCTCGCGGTGCTGGCCTTGGCACTCGCCAGTGTCCTCTTCCGTCTGCTGGGCGGCGTGGTGGCCACCCGTGTGCCCCTGGTCGGGTACACGGTCTCGCTCGCCGTGCTCCAGGGCGCCTCGCTCGTCGCGTTGGCCTACGCAGACTCGCGAGTGGCGATCGTGGGCGCGGCTTTCGTCATGGGGGCGACCGTCGGCAACCTCCTCATGCTGCAGGCGCTGCTCGTGGCCGAAGCCTTCGGCGTCCTCGCCTACGCGCGGTTGTTCTCGCTCAACCAACTGCTCGTCACCATCGGCGTCGGGCTCGGACCGTTCGTGGTCGGCGTGCTGGAGGACGTGGTCTCCTATCGCCTCGGCTTCGCCGTCGCCGCCGCGTGCTCGGTGGCAGGGGCCGCGGTGTTGTCGTCGGCCGGCAGCATCGCCGCGACCCGGACGATGCTCGCGCCACCGACCCCCGACTGAAGACGAACGCGGTGGGTCAGCCCGGCACCTCGATCGCCGTGACGACGATCCCGCCGACCGACGTGTAGCGACCCGTCACCGACGAGAGTGGTCCGTCGACCAGGATCTCCGCGCGAAACAGGCCACCCGCCTGGTCGACCTCCACGCTGGCCTCGTCGAACCCCAACCAGCGTTCTGCCACGGGGAACCAGGCCTTGTAGATCGACTCCTTGACCGAGAACAGCAACCGGTCGGCGTTGGCGACGCCGGAGACGCCCGAGGCGACCCAGTCGAGCTCCTCGTCACGGGCGATGCGGCGCAGGACGCCGTCGGGCAACGGTTGATCCGGCTCGGCATCCAGCCCGATCGAACGAACATCGCCGGCGCGCGCCACGGCCGCAGCCGCGTACCCCGCCGTGTGCGTGATCGCGCCGACGACCTCGGGCTGCCATCGTGGCTCGCGTTTGGGTCGTCGGAGGACCGGCGCCGGGTCGACGCCCAGGACGGTGAACGCCCGCCGGGCACATCGGCGCCCGGTCACCCAGTCCCACCAGCGACCCGGGACCACCTCGCCCAGTGCGGCACGCTCCTCGGGCCACAGCAGGGAGTCGTCGGCGTGGTCGTCCCTCGAGTCGACGAGAACCACGTGCGACGAGAAGAGTTCCTCGATGGCCACGACGATCGACGGTACCGCCTCGACCCGCCGACGGCTGCGAGCCCGGCTCCGCCGCCTCCGATCAGAACCGACAGGTCGCCGGATCGAACGCCGCGCGGAGGTCGGCCCACTCGTCCTCGCCGACGAAGACGGCCGAGCGCGCGATCTCGACGAGCTGGTCCTGGCCGAGCGTCAGCGAGAACACCCGCAGAATCAGCTCGCCGTCGACGAGCCAGGTGGCGATGTTCCGACTGTCGCCGGGAACACCGACGTCCGCCACGACCCCCGGCGAACCGTTGATCTCGACCGGCGTCGAGTCGGCGGCGCGGAAGCGGAAGGCGTTCATTGAGGCCTCGTCGCCGGCAGCCCCCAACAGCGTCACCTGATCCCGCAGCACCCCGTCATCGCTCCGCAGCTGGTAGTCGAGCGAGAAGCGGAACTGCGGCCGAGCCTCGAGCACGTAGAGATCCCCGAGGTCGACCGCCCCCTCCGGCAGCGCCACGGGATCGATCCGGACCTCGGTGCCCTCGACGATCACGGCGTCGGCCAGGGCGACGAGGTCGGTGTCGGCGTCGTTGCGAACGATCACCTGCACGATCCGGTCGGCATCCCACTGCCAGGTGAGCACACGTCCCGCATCGGGCGGCAGCACCCCGCCGATGAAGCCATCGCCCCCGCCGAGCAGTCCCACCGAGTCACCGACCGCGACCTCCCGGGTCGGCCCCAGCTCCAGCGCTTCGGGTGGACCGCCGCGCAGCAGGATCGCCCCGATCAGTGGTCCGACATACGGGTCGGCCAGTGAACCGTCGCCGTAGACGCGGAGGCTGGCCTCGGTCTCGGGGGCGATGAACAGGCCCGATGGTGTCGTGACCGCGCAGAGTTCGTAGCCGGCCGGCGGCGCGGTCAATCGGAACCCGGTCACCGACGTCGGCGTCTCGTCGCGGGCGAGGGTGTCCACGGGCGTCTCCAGCCCGCCACCCGAACAGGACGCGGCGAGCAGGGCGACGGCCGTCAACGCAGCGATGCGGCGGTGGTTCAGCTCGAGGCCTTCCGGCTCAGGAGCTGGTTGACGACCTTGCCGTCGGCCTGCCCCTTCGTGGCCTTCATGATCTGCCCGACGAAGAACCCCTGGATCTTCTTGTCGCCCTCGACGAAGCGAGCCCACTCGTCGGGGTTGTCGGCGATCAGGCCGTCGACCAACGACTCCAGCTCGCCCGTGTCCATCGCCTCGAATCCGAGCTCGGAAGCGATGGCTTCCGGATCGCCGCCGCGTTCGACCAGGGCCGCCAACACCGTCTTGGCCTGAGTCGACGACAGCGTGCCGGCCGACTCGAGGCCGACCAGGGCCGCGAAGGCCGACGCGGTCAGCTCGCCGACCCCGTCGGCCAGGTTGTTCACCGCGTGCTTGACGACCGACGCGCCGTCCGCGCCGGCGGCAACCGTGTCGAGCACGAGGCCGTCCTGGCTGCGCTCGACGATGAGCGCGGCG
Source organism: Actinomycetota bacterium (assembly GCA_039029775.1). Lineage (GTDB taxonomy): Bacteria > Actinomycetota > Acidimicrobiia > Acidimicrobiales > UBA8592 > JBCCFK01. The sequence continues at coordinate 6,203 of JBCCFK010000141.1, forward strand.
GCGTCGCCGTCGGCGCCCGAGGCGTCGATCACCTGGGCGCGCCTGGCCGCGGGCAGCGGGGGCATCGATGCGTCGATGTCGGCGATCTCCTCGGCCGAGGGTCGGAGGGGCAACAGGTCGGGCTCGGCGAAGTATCGGTAGTCGTCGGCGTCTTCCTTGGAACGGCCAGGGCGCGTCCGACCACCGGCCTCGTCCCAGTGCCGCGTTTCCTGGCGGGGAGCATCGCCGTTCTCGTAGAGGTCGATGTGACGGCGGGCCTCGTACTCGATCGCCCGGCCGATCGAGCGCACCGAGTTCACGTTCTTGATCTCACACCGTGTCCGGAGCTCGTCGCTGCCGACCGGGCGCACCGAGACGTTCGCATCCACGCGCATCGAGCCCTCTTCCATCTTGGCGTCGGACACGCCGATCGCCTCGAGGATGTCTCGGAGCTCCGAGACGTAGGCCTTGGCGTGGTCGACCGTGTGGATCTCGGGTCGACTGACGATCTCGACCAGCGGCACGCCGGCGCGGTTGTAGTCGACCAGGCTGTAGTCGGCGCTGGAGATGCGTCCGTCGCCACCGATGTGGGTCGACTTGCCGGTGTCCTCCTCGATGTGGGCGCGTTCGATCCCGACGACGTAGCCGTCGGGCAACGCGAGACGACCCTCGGTGTTGGTGGGGAGGTCGTACTGGCTGACCTGGTAGTCCTTCGGCATGTCCGGGTAGAAGTAGTTCTTCCGGGCGAACACCGAGGGGTTGACCTCGCACTCGAGGGCGCGGCCGAGCCGCATCGCGTAGTCGACCGCGGTGCCGTTCAGCACCGGCAGCGACCCGGGGAGACCGAGGCAGGTGGGGCAGACGTTGGTGTTGGGCTCGGACCCGAACTGATTGGGGCAGCCGCAGAACAACTTGGTGGCCGTGGCCAACTCGGCGTGGACCTCGAGGCCCACGACCAGGCCCCAGCCCTCCGGGAGCTCCGACGTGTCGCTCATCGCAAGGCCTCCAGTGCAGCTGCCGCCTGGAACATCACGGCCTCGCCCATGGCCGGGGCCAGGACCTGCACGCCGACCGGCAGCCCGTCGTCCCCGACGCCGTAGGGCACGGACATGGCCGGGTGGCCCGTGAGGTTCGACGGGATCGTGCAGACGTCGTTCACGTACATCGTCATCGGGTCGGCGGTCTTGTCGCCGAAGGGGAACGCGGTGCAGGGCGATGTGGGTGACAACAGCACATCGTGGGACTCGTAGGCGCGGGCGAAGTCGTCGACCATCAGCTGCCGGACCTTCTGGGCCTTGCCGTAGTACGCGTCGTAGTAGCCCGCCGACAGCGCGTAGGTGCCGAGCATGATGCGTCGCTTGACCTCGGGGCCGAAGCCGTCCGTGCGGGTCGCGGTGTTCATCTCGGTCACGTTCGGTCCGTCGCTCCGAAGGCCGTAGCGCACCCCGTCGTATCGCGACAGGTTGCTCGAGGCCTCGGCCGGCGCCACCAGGTAGTAGGCCGACAGTCCGTAGATCGCCGATGGTACCGAGACGTCCTCGACGATCGCTCCGGCAGCTGCGAGGGCGTCTGCGGCAGCACGGGTCCGCGCGAGCACGTCGGCGCTGATGCCCTCGATGCCGTGGCCCATCATCTGGGTGATCAAGCCGACCCGGAGGCCTTCGACCCCCCGGTCGAGGGCGTCGCTGACCCGGTCGAGCGACCCGGCGATCGAGGTCGAGTCCAGCGGATCGTGACCGGCGATGACGTCGTGGACCGCGGCGGCGTCGGCCACCGTGTGGGTGAACGGCCCGATCTGATCCAACGAACTCGCGAAGGCGATCAGCCCGTAGCGGGAGACGGCCCCATAGGTCGGCTTCACGCCGACGAGACCGCACAGAGCGGCCGGCTGTCGGATCGACCCGCCGGTGTCCGAACCGAGCGACGCCGCCGCGAAGCCGGCAGCGACGGCAGCGGCGGAGCCGCCACTCGACCCTCCCGGCACGCGACGGGTGTCGTGTGGGTTGCGGGTGGGGCCGAAAGCCGAGTTCTCCGTGGAGCTGCCCATGGCGAACTCGTCGAGGTTCGTCTTGCCCACGACCACGGCTCCGGCTCCCGTGAGGCGCGTGACGACGGTGGCGTCATACGGCGGCCGCCAGCCCTCGAGGATCCGGGACGAGCAGGTCGTCGGGATTCCTCGGGTGCACATGTTGTCCTTGAGGGCGACCGGGACCCCGGCCAGCGGGCCCACGTCCTCACCGGCCCCCACGCGCTGATCGATCGCCGACGCAGCCGCCAGGGCCTCGTCGCGCAGGACCTCGTTGAAGGCATGGATCTCGCCCTCGTTGGCGGCGACCCGGTCGAGGTGCTCGTTCAGCACGTCGACAGCGCTTCGCTCGCCGGCGCCGACCGCAGCCGCGATGTCGACGGCGTGATCGACCGCATCGGGAACCAGGCTCACGGCTCCTCCCCGAGGATCCGGGGGACCCGGAACTGACCGTCCTCGGCGGCAGGCGCCTGAGCCAGCACCTCGTCCCGATCGAGGGACGGCGTGACCTCGTCTGGGCGCAGGACGTTCACCAGTGGCACCGGATGTGCCAGGGGCTCGACGTCGTCGAGGTCGAGGGCCTCGACGTCGGCCGCGTGTTCCAGGACGTCGCCGAGCTGTTCGGTGAACAGTTCGAGCTCCTCGGGCGTGAGACTGAGACGGGCCAGAGCGGCGACATGTGCCACTTCGTCAGCCGAGATCCGCTTGGACATGGACGATGAGGATACTGGCGCATCCGCGCCGCTCAGCTCAGTTCCGAGGACGGCCTCGATGCCGGCCGCGCGTACGCCTGGGTCCGGCGACCCCATGCCCCGGCGGCCAGCTCCACGGCCGGTACCCTCGGGGTCATGGCAGCGTCAGAGAGCGACGGGGCCGGGGACACACCAGATCGCAGACGAATCCTCAAGGGCGCCGTGGCCGGCGCGGTGGGCGCGGCCACATGGCACGCACCGGGAGTCCAGGTCCGCGATCTCGTCGGCGCACGCGCGTTGGCGGCAGGGTCCACTCCCCTCGTCGAGACCGTCGTCGCCACCTCCTTCACCCGAACCCGGGGCGGCAACACGTTCCAGCACTGGGGCTCGACCGGCGGCGCCACGTTCTACGTCGTGCCGTTCGCCACCGGTGACGTCGAGATCCGCGTGCGCCGACGCGCCACGAGTCGCAGCAGCACGGTCGACAACTCGAACGGCCAGTGGACGCTCTTCGTCAACACGATCCCCACCGGCTGCACCAGCTGCGAGGTCACCGACATCACCATGACCCATCCCGCCGGGACATCGGTCGTCTCGGGCGTTCCCGGACCCGGCACGGGTGACCTTCGGTGCGCCAACGCCCTGGCCGACCAGACCGCCGCCGTGACCGCGACCTTCACCGTGACGTGCACCTGATCGATGCGACCGCCCCGGCACCCGCGCGGGGCGTGCCGGTGCTCACAGCCGGCTCCTGAGCAGATACCCGCAGGGCTGCCGCCGGCCGGACCCGGCCGGGTAGTCTCGGCGCCGGTGATCACCCACGAGTTTCTCAGTCCGGCCTGGATCGAGGCCGCGCTCGCCTTGCGGGACGAGTACGCCGATCGCCTCCCCGAACCGCCCACGCCCGTGCGGATGAACCTGGTCGTCACCGACGTTCCCCACGGCGACGAGGATGCCGTCTCCGCATCGATCGACACGTCGGAGACCGGCCTGCTGCCCCGGCTCGGGCACCTCGACGACCCCGAGTTGACCGTCACCCTCGAATACGACGTCGCGAAGGCGCTCTTCCTCGACCAGGACCCCGAGGCCGTCGGTCAGGCGTTCTTCGGCGGTCGGATCCGCATCGACGGTGACATGTCGCGGATCTTCCTCCTCCAGACGATCGAGCCCGACCCGGATCAGCGGGCGCTGGCCGAGACCGTCAGCCGCCGCCTGGTGGAGATGACGGCCTGACGCCACGGCCGACGGCGCACTCCTCGATCAGTTCGTGGTGGTGACGATGCGGATGCAGGAGCCGTAGAGCGCGATCGTGCCTGCCCGCGGCTCGGTCACCAGCACGCTCGTGTTCGGCGGGCCGTCGGTGTCCCCGATGCAGAATCCGAGCGCCTCGAGGCGGTCGGCGGCCTCGGAGGGATCGAGGCCGGTCACGTCCGGAACCTCGACGGGCTCCCGGCCCAGCGAAACCACGACCGTCACCTGCGCCTCGCGTTCGAGCTCGGTCCCCGGGCCGGGGTCGACCCTGATGACGAGCCCCTCCTCGACCTCGTTGTCGTAGTCCTCGCCGCGCACCGCCTCGAGCCGGAGGACGGCGAGCTGGGACTCCGCCTCCTCGAAGGTGGCACCGACGAGCGTGTCGGGCACGACGCGCAGCTCCGGACCATCCGACACCAGCAGGTCGACGGGGTCACCGCCGGGGATCTGGGGATCGACGGTCAGGACCTCGATCACGACACCCGCGGGAGCCTCCTCGTCGAACTGCCGCGAGATCTCGCCGAGCGTCAGCTCCGCCCCCGTGATCCAGACGGTCGCGTCCTCGACGGTCAAGCCGACGAGATTGGTCGGCACCGACTTGAGTTCGTTCCCCTGGGACACCCAGTACGTGACGAGGCCACCTTCAGCGAGCTCGGTCCCGGCCGGCGGGTCGGTTCGCAGCACGGTTCCGGGCTCCGTGCCGTCTTCGCGATCGGCGGCGATGTCGAGCGCCCAGAACCCGGCCACGTCCGCCCGAAAGTCACCCTCGGTCATCCCACGGGCTTCGGGCACGATCCGTGTCGGCGCTCCGGACTCCGTCTGCGCTGCCCAGACGCCGACCCCTGCGCCTGCGATCAGCAGGGC
>JBCCFK010000142.1:0-10685 GCA_039029775.1 Actinomycetota bacterium
CCGCCAGCTGAACGACCCCGTCCCGCCGGTCACCGCCCAGCGGCCGGACCTGTCGTCGATGGTCGACGAGGTCCTCGCCCGCGCGACTGCGAAGCCTGTCGACGATCGATACGGGTCGGTCGGCGAGTTCGTCGACGATCTGGCCGAAGCGCTCTCGCCTGGGCCCTCCGCGCCGAAGAGGGCCGACGCTCGAGGCAGCGCCACCCTCATCGCGATGGGGACGAACCCGTACAAGGGACTTCGCGCCTTCCAGGAGTCCGACGCCGACGACTTCTTCGGCAGGGAGCGCTTGGTCGACCGTCTGCTCGAACAACTCCGCCAGGACGCGCCGGAGAGCAGGTTCGTCGCCGCGGTCGGTCCATCGGGTTCCGGGAAGTCGAGCGTCGTTCGAGCCGGCCTGCTGCCGAGGCTCCGGGCCGGCGCGATCCCCGGTTCACATGAGTGGTTCATCACGACGATGACTCCAGGAGCGAACCCCTTCGATGAGCTGGAGGCTGCGCTCAGCAGGGTCGCGACCGCTCCGGTCACGGGACTCGTCGAGGTCATGCGGTCGGACCCACGTGGCATCGCTCGCGCCATCGGGACCGTTCTCCCGGACGAGACGTCCGAGCTCCTCCTGGTGGTGGACCAGTTCGAGGAGCTCTTCACGCTCTTGGAAGACGAGGTCGCTCGCCAACGCTTCATCGAAGGCCTCCACGCTGCGGTCACCGATCCCAAGTCCCGCCTGCGGGTGATGCTGACCATCCGCGCCGACTTCTGGGACCGCCCGCTCCGCTATCCCGAGATCGCTCGGATACTCGAGCGGTCTGCGGTGACCGTCGTCCCCCTCGCTGCCGACGAGCTCGAGAAGGCGATCGTGATCCCGGCGTCGCGCGTCGGCGTCGAACTCGAGGCGGGGCTGGCGTCGATGATCGTCGCCGATGTTCGCGACCAGCCCGGCGGGCTTCCGCTGATGCAGTACGTGCTGACCGAGCTCTTCGATCGCAACGTCAGCGGACTCATGCGTATCGACACCTATCGCGAGCTCGGCGGTGTCCCCGGCGCGCTGGCGAACCGGGCCGAGGAGCTGTTCGAGTCCGCAGACGATGACGACCGGAACGCGATCCAGACCCTGTTCACCCGGCTGGTCACCCCGGGAGAGGGCGCCGACGACACTCGCCGAAAGGCGCCACGCTCCGAACTCGCAGCCGCGGCTCACCTCATCGACGGATACGGCGCCGCGCGCCTGCTGTCGTTCGACCGCGATCCGGCATCGAGGGAGCCGACGGTCGAGGTCGCGCACGAAGCGCTGATCCGCTCGTGGCCCCGGCTCCGGAGCTGGATCGACGAGGACCGAGACGGCCTGCGAATTCTCCGGCACATGACGACCACGGCGCGAGATTGGAACGAGCGCGGTCGCCCCGAGGCTGAGCTCTATCGAGGTGGGCGGCTCGAAGCGGCCTCGGCATGGGCGCACGGGCGCCCCGACTCGCTCACCGCGGTCGAGCGCGAGTTTCTGGATCAGAGCGATGCTCGCGCTCGAGCCGAACACGAAGCCGAGCTGCGCACGAACCGCCGACTCCGGCGACTGCTCGTCGGCGCTGCGGTCTTTGCGGTCGTGTCGCTCATCGCCGGGCTGCTCGCCGCGCAGCAGTGGTCCCGCGCGAACGACGAGACGACCCGCGCCGACGAACGCGCAGCTGAGGCCGAGCAACAACAAGCGCTCGCCGAGGAGAGCCAGGCGGAGGCGCTGGACCTCGCCGATGCGGCCAACCGCGCCGCGGCGGACGCGACGAGCGCTCGTCGGGACGCCGATCTCCGACGGATGGCCAGCGAGGTCGCTGTTCTCGCTCAGGAGAACCCGGCGCTTGCGCTCCTGATCGCTGCGACGCTCCATGAGGAGGACCCGGGCCTCCGTTCACAAGACGCCTTGGCCCATGCGCTGTTGCGCGACGACGGTCTTCTCGGCTTCGTCTCGGCGGGAGCGACCTACGTCGGCGTGGCCTTCACCGAAGACCAGCTCATCGCACGATCGTTGGCCGGGCTGGAGATCTGGGATCTCGAGACGAGAACCGTCGATCTCGTCGAGGTCGGCGGGACGACCGGAAGCCTCAGCGTGGACGCCGATCGGGGGCTTGCGGCCACCGGGGTCGACGGGACGCGCCTGTCGATCGTCGACCTCACGACGGGTGAGGAGGTTGCGACTCTCGATCCCGGTGCACAGGTCCGGTCGTTGGCCTGGGGGCCGGATCTCCTGGCGGTCGGCACGGTCGATGGCAAGGTCCGGATCTACGACAGCGACCATCGAGAGGTCGAGGCGCCGATCGTCCTGCCGGTCCGGGATCGTGTGCAGCTCGAGCCGGCAGCGCTTGCGATCGCCGCCGACGGACGATCCATCTTCGTCGGCGATCAGACCGGAGGGGCGCTCGGATATGAATTGGGATCGCCCGTGCCGGTCTGGGTGTCGACGCTCGAGGACCGGTTCGAGGCGGCGGGGTTCGAACCGCCGGGGAAGATCTCCGAAGAACTCCAGCAGGTGGTGGCGGTGGCGGCGGACTTCCGTGGCGACAACGTGCTGATCGACACGGTCAGCAACTTCTCCGTCGTCACGATGGAGACCGCCGAGCCGGTCGCCACCGTCGTGAAGTCGCCGTCGACGACGTCTCCGGCCAGTGTTGCCGGCGACCGCCTCCTGTCGGGACCGACGATGTACGACGTCGACGATCTCGGGAGTCCCCTCAGCGTGCTCTCGGGTCGGACGTTCCTCGCCTCTGCCCTCCATCCGACCGGGGGCATCGCGGCCATCGCTCAAGGGAACGAGATCGAACTCATCTCGCTGGACGGTTCCGGGTTGGTCGCGACCGCCTTCCCCTCGAGCGGTGCAGATGACGCATTCCTGGACGCCGACGACTCCCGCCTCATGGTCAACTTCAGGCGGGGCGGGTGGGATCTGTGGGACGTGGCGAGCGGCGAGCGACTGCCGATGGACTTCGGCCCGGGCTTCGCGAGAGCGGCGTTCATGCCCGCAGGCGGGCTCTTCGCCTGGTACTTCACCGGCGAGAGTCGGTTCTGGACTCCCGACCTCGAGCCGGTCGGCAGCACGGCGCCCGAGAACTTCTTCTCGATCATCACGAACGCCGACCTCGACGTCGCCCTGATGGGCACGACCACCCCTGCCGGACAGATCAACGTCTACGACTTGTCCGACGAGCGGCGCCTGGCGGAGCTCACCGAGATCGCCGACGCGGCGCGTGAGACGGGCGCGGTCGGCGACCTGGCGGACACGGTCACCCAGATCGTGGTCGACCCATCCGAGCGCTGGTTCGTCGGGGTCGGCACCGGCATCGCCGGGATGTACGAGTTCGGCACCTGGGAGTTCCGGAGCTTCCTCGACGTGGGCGCGCCGGTGGCCAATGTGGCGTTCTCCAGCGACGGCACGGTCGTCGCCGCGCAACGGTGGGACGGCCAGGTCCACTTCTTGGACGTGGAGACGCTGCAGCCCGTCGCCGAGCCCCTGGACGTCGGGCGGGGTGAGCCGACGCTGTTGAACCGCTTCGGTCTGACGTTCACCAGCGGCGACCGCCAGATGGTCGTGATCTCTCGCGAGGGCACGCAGCTCTGGGATCTCGAGGAACGGCGCTCGATCGGCCCCAGGATCCCGACCTCGGCGATGCCGGCGACGGTGTCGGCGAGCGGAACCAAGGTGGTGACAGGAGACGCCGACAACGTGTTCGTCTGGGATCTCGACCCGACCAACTGGCCGGAGCTGGCATGCCAGGCGGCCGGCCGGAACATGACGCGGGAGGAGTGGGCGCAACACGGCCCCCAGGGCGAGGAGTACGACCCGATCTGCGATCAGTGGCCCTCCGGAGCGACCTGATCGGCGTTCCGAGCGACAGCCTCGGGCCCTCAGCGCAGGACGAGCGGGACCTCTCGTTCGGGTCGGACGTCCTGGCGGAGGTCGATGACCGGTGCCTCGGGCTGGCGCCGCCACATCAGGTAGGGCTGCGCGAATCCACGATGCATGGCCACGTGTTCGATGCGGTCGAGGCGCGTGTTCATGCACCCAGGGTCGTCCGACGACTCGCGGGACACTGCGGCCGAGTACCCCCTCGGCCTGTGCCCTCCGTCACCTCCGGTGATTGCCGCTAGCGTCCGCGGGCATGGACGAACTACGAGGCAAGGTCGGCGTCATCACGGGAGGGGCGTCGGGGATCGGGCTGGCGACCGCGGAGCGCCTGGCGGACGAGGGCATGAACCTGGTCCTGGCTGACATCGAGCAGGCGACGCTCGACGCCGCGGCGGCGCAGGTGGCGGAGCGCGGTGTCGAGGTCGAGGCGGTCGTGACCGATGTGACCGACCTCGACGCGGTGACCGCGCTGGCCGATGCCACGTGGGCGCGCTTCGGCGGGTGTCACTTTCTGTTCAACAACGCCGGTGTGGCCGTCGGTGGACCGATCGCCGAGATGACGCACGCCGACTGGAAGTGGTGCATCGACGTGGACCTCTGGGGACCGATCCATGGCGTCGAGGCGTTCCTGCCGCGGATGATCGAGCAGGCCGAGGGGGGCCACATCGCGAGCACCGCCTCGTTCGCCGGTGTCGTCCCGAACGACGGCCTCGGCGTCTACTGCGTGGCGAAGTACGGGGTGGTCGCCATGTCGGAGGTGCTCTGGCGCGAGCTGCGCCCGCACGAGATCGGCGTCTCCGTGCTCTGCCCGATGCGGCTGGCGACCAACATCGATGCCTCGGGACGGAATCGCCAGGACGACTACGGCGGCCCGGAGTCCCAGGCCTACCCCGAGGTCGACGAGGAGGAGATGGCCGGCGACATGCTCGGCCCCGATGTGGCGGCCGAGTTGGTGCTGAAGGGGATCCGCGAGAACCAGCTCTACCTGTTCACCCACCCCGAGAGTCGCGGCTTCATCCGCCGTCGATTCGAACGGATGGATCGCGTCTTCGACTGACCGGGTCCGTCAGACGCGGGCTCGGACCTGCGACTGCAGGGCATCGACGTCGATGTAGCACCCCTGGAGGTGTCGACGACCTGTGACCTCGAAGGCGGTGCGACCATGGAGCACCCGACGGTTGTCGAACACCACGAGATCGCCGGGACCCAATGTCAGCTCCGCGACGGCGTCGGCAGCCGAGAGGAGGTGGACGAGTGCGCGGTAGGCGTCGTAGAAGTCGTCGGCAGCCTGGGCGTCGAGGTCCGGCGCCTCCATGCTTCGGTGGTTGACCGCAACGCCGCGGATCGTGCCGTCGGACGAGACGTCGATCAAGGGTCGGCTGGCTCGCAGATCGCCACCGTCACCGTGGTAGCGGAACCGGACGACCGTCGAGGCCAGCCGATCGAACAGATCGGGCCGCACGCGCCGCAGACGCTCGGCACCGTGAATACCGTCGCTGAACCGACTCGCACCGCCCGATCCGGCCGTCTCGAGGCAGTGGAGCAATTGCACGGTCGGGCACGGGTCCCGGTAGGGGTTGTCGGTGTGCAGGGGGAGTCCGACGGCGGTGTCCGCGAGGTTGGCGGGGTCGGGGCGGGCGATGACGTCGAACAGCTCGCCGTAGTTGGTCTCGCGTACGAATCCGAGTCGGCGAGCGACGTCGAGGACCGCCTCCGGTTCGGTGGGGACATTTCGGATGAGGGCGATGCCGTCGCGCACGACGGCTTCGGCAGTCGGCGCGGCCCAGTCGCCGCGATGGTCCGCGGCCGATGCGACCAGCCGCTCCCCCATCTCCACGCCCCACCATCGGAGGTCGAGCTCGGGCGGCGGCGGCGGCACCACACAGCGGTGGGCGCCGTGCCGGTCGTGCACCACGTCGGCCACCAGCTCGTCGCCGCGACGCCAGGCAGCCTCGAGTCTCCAGCCGTGGAGATCGGTGACGTCGAGCAGGTGTTGATCGTTGCCCGCGTCGCGGCACTCCGCGCACCGGCAGGCATCGCGGTACCACGCCGCCGAACGATCCGGCAGTGGCGCTATCGCCCGCGCGACCAGTGATCGATGCGACTCGAGGTCCGGGATGGTGAGACCAACCACCTTGCCGTCGTCGTCCCAACGCCGGAGCGCGACCGCTCGGTCGGATCCCGGCAGCGACGCGAACTCCGCGGCCTGCCGCGGCGGGAACGGCCCGCCCTGCTCGGCCAACGAGGCGACCGAGGCTTCGCTGAGGTGGCTGCGGTAGGTCTCGTCGGTGGCGACCAGCCATCGCTTCGCGTCGACGTGCAACCGGATGGGTTCCACAACCGCGCCGTCGACCAACGGCTGGAGGGCCCGGGCGCCGACCTCGGCGTGTGACGGCAGGCCCCACTCCCCTGCGTCGCCCAGGACGTGGCCGATGTCGTGGAGGAGCGCGGCCAACCTGAGGTCGTCGTCCGCGCCGGCATCGGCGGCGACCGCAGCGGTCTGGAGGGCGTGGTCGAGCATCGAGACGCGTTCGCCGTAGGTCACGTCGGCACCAGCGGCCAGCAGGGCCATCACGACGTCGACGAGGCCTTCCTCGGATCCGACGAGGGAGCGACCCTCCCAGGCCGGATCGGCATCGAGGCCGAGCAGGTCGGCGACCGTGGGCGCGATGTCGACGATCGAGGCCGCCGCCCAACCCGAGCCCGGAGCGAGCCGAGGGGACCGGGCGACGACGAAGGTCTCGAGATCGGTCGGCTCCGCGGCCGCGTGGTCGTTCCCCGTACCTCCGTGGTCGGTCGTGACGACGACGTGTCGCTCCGAACCGGAGGCCGAGAGGAGGCGGCCCAGCCGGCGGTCCGAGTCGGTCAGAGCCTCGAGATAGGCGGGACTCCCCCACTCGGACGCGTGGCCGACCAGGTCCGGAGCGCCGAGATAGGCGAAGACCAGATCCACCCCCGAACGCAGGAGCGCGATCGCCTCGTCGACGACCTCGTCGTCGTCGGAAGGCTCGTACCCGTCGCCCACCACGATGCGCCGATCGGTGGCGTCCTTCTCGAAGATCGCATCGAGCGGTTTCCAGGTGTGGACGACAGCGGTCCGCAGCCCGGCTCGGCGAGCGACGGCGAGGACGGTCGACTGGGAACCGGACGGGGGCTCGGGCGTGTTGGTCGAGACGCCGTGGGTGGCGGGCGCGATGCCCGACAGCATCGAGAGATGCGCGGGCAACGTCACCGACGGGACGACGGTACGCGCCGTGAAGCACGACGAGCCGCCGCGTGCGAGGGCGGCGAGGTTCGGCATGATCGCCGGGGTGACGAAGCGGGGGGCGACCCCGTCGATCGACACCAGCAACGCCCGGTCGCCGCTCACATCGCAGAAGCTACCCGCTGGGTGACCAGGTTGGCCGCCACCATCGCGATCGAGAGCACCAGCAGTGTCGGCGCGACGACACCGAGGTCCACGCTCCGGACGAGCGCGCCGAGAACCGCGCTGGTCGCGATCACCCCGACCGACGATGCCGCGAGCTGGTACCCCACGGCTCGGCCGGTCTGCTTCTCACCGATCCAGCTCGGCGTCAGCAGGACGAGCGCGGGGAACACGCCCGCTGCTGCGAGGCCGATCAGCGGCAGCGCGGCGAGGTCGACACCGGCCACCGGATCCCACCAGAAGAGCGCCGAGCCGGCCACCATCCCCGCGGCGCTGAGGGCAAGGAGCCGTTCGGGCTCGATGCGGTCCCCCACGAACCCGAGCGCCAGCCGTCCGGCCGTCAGCCCGCCCCAGAACGCGGCCACCGCCCACCCGGCCGTCGTGTCGGACACGCCGCGCTCGTCGGTGAGGACCGAGTACGACCACTGCCCGTAGGAGGCCTCGACGGAGACATAGAAGACGAACACCGCCAGCATCGGCGCGAGCACCCGCCATCGCATGCTCTCGTCGCCCTGGTCCGCCGACGGCTCCCTCGGTGTGACGCTCAGGACGTCCCGACGCGCGGCGACCACCAGCAACAGGACGATCTCGGCCGCGAGGAGCACGCCGTACACCCACCGCCATGAGATGTCGAGCGACAGGGCGGCCGTGACGAGCAGCGGCCCGCCCGTCGCACCGATGCCGAACATCGCGTGCAGCATGTTCATCGCACGCGCACCGTGAGCGATGGCGAGGTAGCCGTTCAGGGCCGCGTCGACGGTCCCACCCCCGCACCCGAGCACGAACGCGGCGGCCACGACCAGCGGCCAGAGATCGCCGAAGGTGTAGAGGGCGAGCCCGACCGAGGTCGCCGCCACGCCGAGCGCGACGGTCGAGCCGACGCCGACCCGATCCTGGGTCCGACCCGCGAACAGCGTGCTGACGAAGTAGCCCGCGGTGTAACCGGCCACCAGCCACGCCAGCGACTCCACCGGCCGGTCGAGCGATGCGCGCATCGACGGCCACACCGTCCCCAGGACGCCCTCTGGCAGCCCCAGCAGGACGAACAGGGTGAACGCGAGGACCAGGCCCGTCCTGCGGGCCCGAGTGGCGACCGCTGTCACCGCGCGTCGGCGATTCGTCCGAAGCGCTCCACCAGCCCGGCCGCGTCGATGTCGGCGGCCAGGTCGGCGAAATCCGAGCCGGGTCCCTGCCACTCGAGCTCGTCGACCGAGCCGATCGTGGGAGCGTCGTACTCGATGGTGGCGATCCTGCGGAACAGCAGGGCGTCGTCGTAGTGGTCGGCCAAGGTCCTGGCCAGCTTGGCGGCCCCTCGAACGGTCACGTCCCACTTGCCCGGCTCCAGGGGGATCTCCTCGATGTGGCCGTAGCGCGCCAGGACGGTCGAGGACGACTTCGCACCCCATCCGGGCAGGCCCGGGAAGCCGTCGGCGGTGTCGCCGACCAGGCCGAGGTAGTCGGGGATCGACTCGGGCGGGACCCCGAACTTCTCGATGACGCCGTCGCGATCGATGAGGTTCTGCTTGCGCCGGTCGTACTGCACGATGCGGTCGTCGGCGGTCACGCACTGACCGAGGTCCTTGTCGGGGGTGCAGATCATGACCTGGTCGACCCGATCATCGGCGGCGGCAAGGCGCGCACACGCACCGAGGGCGTCGTCGGCCTCGAACTCGACCATGGCGAAAACGCAGAAGCCCGCTGCCTCCAACGCGTCCTCCAGCAGCTGGAACTGAGACATGATCTCGGGCTCCATGCCGGACCCGTCCTTGTAGCCGTCATAGAGGTCGTTGCGGAACGACTCGATCACGTGGTCGGTGGCGATCCCCACGTGGGTGGCCCCGTCTTCGAGCAGCTGCGCCATCGAACCGAGGACCCCTCGGACCGCTCCCACGTGTTGGCCGGTCGCCGTCTGGTGCTGTGGGAGGGCGAAGTGGTACCGGAAGAGCTCGTAGGTGCCGTCGACAAGGTGCACGCGCATGCCGCGGAGTCTGCCACACGCCCGCCGCCGAACCCCCTGGAGTCCGCTGTGAGCAACGGATGGTCCGAGCGACTCAATTTCTCGGGTGACCCGCCGATGGGCAACGGCACAACCCCCCACCACCGACCGGTAAGGTCGGCGAGGTGGGAGCCCACGAACTCGTCGGGGCCCCGGATACGGGCCGCGACGGGTGACAGAAAGGACCTGTCATGGCGATGACGCCCGACGAGATTCGCGCCAAGTCGTTCCCCTCCGTGAAGAAGGGCGGCGTGGACGCGGACGTCGTGAGCGCCTACCTCGAGAAGGTGGCGCAGGAGATGCAGCGCCTCCAGATCGATCTCGAGGCGACCCAACGCGAGGTACCGGAGGTCGAGGCCGAGGTCGAAGCCGCCCCGGTCGAGCCTGCGAAGCGCACGATCGCCGTGGTCGGTTCGCACGTGGACGAGGTTCTCGAGGCCGCGCAGCGGTCCGCCGATGCGATCGTCCGTGACGCCGAGGACTGGGCTTCCACCCACAAGACCGAGGCCGACTCCTATGTTCGGCAGGTCCGGAACCAGGTCGACGAGCTGCGTCGCACCACCGAACAGCAGGCCGAGAGCTTCCGAGCCGAGACCGTGGCCTACGCCAACCGGATCCGCGAGGACGCCGAGTCCGCGGCCGCCGAGATGCGCGACCGTGCCGAAGAGGACGCCGCGGCGCAGTACGAGCGTCTGACCCAGGACGCCACCGAGCGCTGGGAGTCCGTCAAGAGCGCCGAGCGTGAGCTGCTCTCCCGCATCAACATCACGACGTCGGATCTCGAGCGGGCCCAGGAGCACTTCCAGCAGGCCGTGGCGAACCACAGCGACCCGACGATCGAGCCGGGCGACCTGGCGCTCGCCGAGCCCCCCGTCGAGGCCCCGGAGCCCCCGGCCGACATGCCCGAGCCGAAGCTGCCGGACCTCGAGGACCTGAGTGACCCGGTCGACGATGCCGTCGAGGACGAGGTCGAGATCGAGGACGTGGCCGAGGACGTGGCCGACGAGCAGCCCGTCACCGCCGAGGACCTCTTCGAGACCGCCGACGATGTCGAGCAGGTCGAGGACACCGAGGACGACGGCGTCGCCGATGCGTGGGCCGAGGTCGACGACGTTGAAGACTCCGAGGACGACAACGACGTCGAGGACGTCGAGGACGTCGAGGACGTCGAGGACGCCGCCAGCGAGGACGACGTGACCGAGGTCGATGCCTCCGTCATGGCACCCCCGCCGCCTCCACCGCCCGCCCCCACCGATGACTCGCCGCTCACCGACCTGTGGCAGCAGGACTCGACTTTTGCTCCGTTCCTCCACAGCCTGGATATGGGATAAGCCACAGTCCACCGCCTTCGCTGAACTGAAGTCTCTTGCCGC
>JBCCFK010000143.1:0-10637 GCA_039029775.1 Actinomycetota bacterium
CGTCCGGGGCGGCCGACAGTCGCTCGGCAGTCGCGTCACCTACCTCGTCCTGCACACCCTCGCCAAGGCGCTCGCGCGCGTCTACTTCCGGACGTATGCACGCAACAAGGAGCACATGCCCGACGGCGCGGTGATCATCAGCCCCAACCATCGCTCGAATCTCGACGTGCCGCTGTTGGGTGCGACCAGCCCGCGTCGGCTCCGTTATCTCGCCAAGGGGTCACTGTTCAAGACCCGGTTCTGGGGCTGGTTCCTCACCACGCTCGGTGGATTCCCCCTCGACCGAGGATCGAGCGCCGACCGTGGCGCGCTGAAGGCCGCATTGTCGGTGCTCGAGCGCGGCGAGGCGCTCGCGGTCTTCCCCGAGGGCGAACGCAAGGCGGGGCCGACGGTCCATCCGATGGCCGACGGCGCGGTCTGGCTGTCGGTCAAGTCCGGGGCACCGATCCTCCCCGTGGGGATCGGCGGCTCGGAGCGCGCCATGCCGAAGGGGGCGAACGTGCCGAAGCCGACCAGGTTGGTGTTCCTGTACGGCGAGCCGATCCCGGCCCCGACGAACCCCGACGGGAGTCGGGTCAGCCGCAAGCAGATGCGCGAGGCCTCGGACCAGCTCCGCATCACGCTGCAGGACCTGTTCGATCGCGCGCAGGAGCTCGCGGGCACGCCCAACCCGCCCGAGGCCGAACGGCCGCCGCTGCCCGTGGAGATCTGACCGCGCCGCGGGCTACCCGTCGTGGTTGACGAAGAACACGCCGAGGTGATCGTCGATGAACGCTTCCGCCGCGTCGCCGTCGACCTCTGAACATCGCTGGACGACACCCCACGCGGTGAATGCGACCGCCGCCCCGTCGTCGAACGGCCGCGCTGCCGGGGTCACGAGCACACCCTCGGTGCGAGCCAGGGCTTCGAGGTCGGCGAGCGGGCCGGGCGCGATGCCCGGCTGGTACTGAAGGATCACGGCGCCGGTCTCGAGCGTGCCCACCTGGAGCGGTTCGCTGAGCGCCTCGGTCCGGATCCCTCCTTCTGGCGCAGGGACCTGGTGGGGCCCCGAGGTCGGGGGAGAGCTCTCGTAGACCACGTCGGTGTCGCCGATCACATGGAGCGACGACGGCTCGATGATCCGCTCCTCCGGCTCGCAGATGGCGGCCGCACCATCGCCGCCACAGGCTGCGGCGAGCGTGGCCGATACGGCGACGGCGGCTGCCAGGCGTCGAGACACGTCAGCCCAGCGCGGCGAGGATGTCCGACGCCGCCAGGTTCCGGTCCTCGAGGCTCGGCCGTTCGTCGACGCCGAGGCCGCGGCTGACCACGGTGCCCAGGACGTCGATGAGCTCGCGGAGGGCCCGCGGGGGAGGGAAGTACTCGTCCTCGTCCGTCACGTGCACGAGCTCGATGCCGTCGGTCGGGGCGAGCAGGTCCAGCACCGACTCGACGAGGTCTTCCGGCGCGGACGCGCCGGCCGTCACACCGACGATGCCGGCCAGGTCATCCGGGAGTTCGTCGGCGCTGTTGATGCGAAGCACCTGCGGGCACCCGCTCTCGGCGGCGAGCCGGGCCAGCGCCATCGTGTTGGACGAGTTCGCGCTGCCGATGACGATCACCACGTCGCACCGGGGAGCCATCGCCGTCAGCGCGCTCTGGCGGTTCGTCGTGGCGAAGCACAGGTCCGAACGGCCGGGGGTCCAGAGGTCCGGGAAGCGTTCCTGGGTGGCCGCGAGGACGTCGTCCCAGTCGCGGTGGCTGAGCGTGGTCTGGGCCATCAGGGCGACCGGTTGGTCGAACTCGGGCAGCGCGGCGACCTCCTCCACGGATTCGACCCGGTTGATTGCGTCGGGTGCGACCGCCATCGTGCCGACCGCCTCCTCGTGGCCCTCGTGGCCGATGTAGACGATCTGGTAACCCTTGCCGGCCCGGACCCGGACCTCGTGGTGGACCTTGGTCACGAGCGGGCAGACGGCGTCGACCACATAGCTGCCTCGCTGCTTCGCCGCGGTCACGACCTCGGGCGCGGACCCGTGGGCGCTGAGCATGATCGGGCGGCCCTCGGGGACTTCGGAGACGTCGTCGACGAAGATCACGCCGCGACGCTCGAACTGCTGGACGACGATCCGGTTGTGGACGATCTCGTGGTAGCAGTAGACGGGCGGCTCGAACGATCTGACCATCCACGCGAGCGCCTTGATCGCCATCTCCACGCCCGCGCAGAAGCCCCGGGGTGAGGCCAGCAGTACCCGTTGCACGTCCACGGCCCAAGTCTGGCCGACGACGGAGCGAAACCGGCGGTCATGGGCCGGTCGTGACCGACGTCGCACCGGTCCATGAGGCCGCTCAACGACGCCAGGTGCTCGTAACCTGGAGGGATGGCTGCGCCGCGTGTGGTGGCCGTGACCCCGGACTCGCCGGCAGCGAGGGCCGGCCTCACGGTCGACGATGTCCTGCTCTCGCTGAACGGCGAGGTCCCGCGCGACGTCATCCAGTACCAGCTGCTCACCGACGAACCCGAGCTCGCGATCGAGATCGACCGCGGTGGGCTGACCTTCGACGTCGAGCTCGAGAAGATGCCCGGCGAACCGCTGGGCGTCGAGGTGCACTCGGCGCTGTTCGACCAGGTCCGGACCTGTGACAACCACTGCGAGTTCTGCTTCATCTACCAGCTCCCGCCGAACCTCCGCGAGAGCCTCTACCTCAAGGACGACGACTACCGGCTGTCGTTCCTCTACGGGAACTTCACGACCCTGACCCGCTTCACCGAGGCGGATCTGGAGCGGGTCGTCACCGAGGGTCTGTCGCCGTTGAACGTGAGCATTCACGCCTCGGACCCCGGCATCCGCAGCGAGATGCTCCGCAACCGCCGCGGCGGCATGAGCCTCCGCTGGCTGTCGGCGCTGCTCGATCACGGCATCGACGTCCATGGCCAGATCGTCGTGTGCCCGGGTGTCAACGACGCCGAGGTCCTCGACGACACGCTGTGCACGATCGCCGAGGACCACCTGTCTCTCCGCTCGATCTGCGTGGTGCCGTTGGGGGTGTCCAAGCATCACCACGAGCCGCGCCTGCGCGAGCACACGGTGGACGAGGCGAGGCGTGTGGTCGAGATCGTCGAGCAATGGCAGGCGGTCTTCTCGGCCCGCATCGGGCGCCGACTCGTGCATGCCGCCGACGAGTACTACCTGATCGCCGGGCTCGACCTGCCCGAGGCCGATGCCTACGACGCATTCGACATGTACGAGGACGGTGTCGGCATCGCCCGGACGTTCGAGCGTGAGTTCCGCGGCGAGGTCGAGACGGCCACCGGGACCGCCAGCGGGTTCTTCGCCTGGGTCGAGGGCGCTCCACCGGAGGGCTACAGGGCGCCGCGCGCCACCGAGGACGGGTCTGCGGTGGTCTCCCTGCGACCGCGCGCGAACGCACCCGTCGGCGTGCTCACGGGCGCCTATGGGGCCGAGCTGTTGGCACCGCTGATCGCGGAGACCGGACGCGACGACGTGCGGGTCATCCCCGTGGCGAACGAGTTCTTCGGCGGGAACGTCGCGGTCGCCGGTCTCATGGTCGGGAGCGATCTCGCCCGGGTGCTGCGCGACGAGCCGGAGGGACACCGCTACCTGATCCCCGACGTCTGCCTGTCCAAGGGGCGGTTCCTGGACGGGACCTCACCCGAGGATCTCCCGCGCCCGGTCGAGATCGTGTCGACCGACGGCATCGCCCTTCGGGAAGCGATCGGAGCCTGACGTGAGCGATGACCGAGTGCCCACCGTCGCCATCGTCGGCCGACCCAATGTCGGCAAGTCGACGCTGGTCAACCGGATCGTCGGCCGCCGTGAGGCCATCGTCGAGGAGCGCCCCGGCGTCACCCGTGACCGCAAGGAGCTCGACACCGACTGGGCGGGCAAGCCGTTCACCGTCGTCGACACCGGTGGCTGGATGCCATCGGGGTCCGGTGCGACGGTCCTGGACGACAAGGTCAGCGAACAGTCCGCGCGCGCGATCGCCGAGGCCGACGTGGCGCTGATGGTGGTCGACGTGCGCACCGGCCTCACCGGCGACGACGAGGCCGTCGCCGACCTGTTGCGGCGACGGACCGGGCCGACCTTCGTCGTGGCCAACAAGTGCGACGATCCCAGCCACCAGACCGGGATTTGGGAGTTCATGTCGCTCGGTCTCGGCGAGCCGTTCCCCGTGTCGGCGCTCCACGGCCATGGCTCGGCCGATCTCCTCGACGCCATCGTGGCCGACTTCGACGAGCTGCCGATCCCGGGTGAAGGCGACCACGACGCCGAGGTCGAACCCGACGCCGTCGGCATCGCCATCGTGGGCCGACCCAACGTGGGGAAGTCGACGCTGTTCAACCACCTGATCGGCGAGGACCGCAGCGTCGTCCACGATCAGGCCGGCACCACGCGAGACTCGATCGACACGATCGTCGAGACCGATCTCGGCGCGGTGCGATTCATCGACACCGCGGGCATGCGGCGCAAGGCGCGCATCGACGAGGAGACCGAGTACTACTCGTTCGTCCGCGCGCTGCGCTCGATCGACGGGGCCGACGTGGCCCTCCTGGTCATCGACGCGACGATCGGCGTCACCCATCAGGACCAGCGGCTGGCCGAGCGCGTGGACGTCGCCGGATGTCCGGTCGTGGTGGTGCTCAACAAGTGGGAGCTGCTCGACACCGAGGCCCGCGACGAGGTCGCCGACCAGGTGGCCACCAAGTTGCGATTCCTGGGAGATCCGCCGGTCCTGCGGATCTCTGCGATCTCGGGCAAGGGTGTGCACCGCCTGCTGCCGATCCTCGCCGGCACGATCGACGACTACCACCGCCGGATCCCGACTCGCGAGGTGAACCGGGTGATCCGTCGGGCGCAGTCCGCACATCCGGCCCCGGGCGGAGCGAGGGTCCTCTACGCCACCCAGGGCGCCACGGATCCGCCCACGTTCACGTTGTTCGTGAATCGCACGATCCCCCGGACCTACATGAAATACATCGAGAACACCCTTCGGAGTGAACTCGACATGGGAACGACACCGATCAAGTTGCGCGTGCGCAAACGGGACGACTGAGGTCGCTGACCAGGGGAGACGCGGAACCCTGGCGGGATTCTGTCGCACCCGTCGTCCGGAACCGGTCGAACAGACCTCTCGTATCCGTCGGGGGTGTCGGGTTACCATGTGCCACTCATGGAGACACCCATTCTGGTGATCCTGGCCGCGCTGGCCGCCGGCGCGGCGTACGTCTGGGGACGCTCGGCCCGGCTTCGCCTCCGACTCCTCGGTCGACTCGAGGCGGACCTACGCGAACTCGATCAACGCGACTCGGTTGCGCAACGAGCCGCGATCACGCTCACCCGCGGCGACTTCAGGCGCGACACCCATGCCGCCCTGACGTACGCACTGATCGCCGTGGCCGCGGTGGTCGTCGCCGTCAGCGGCACGATGGCGTCGGTCGCGCTGTTCGGCGTGCTTGCTCTCCCCGCCGGTCTGTCGCTGCTCTGGAGTCGCAACGCCGGACGGGAGGCGCGGCTCAGCGCCGAACGGTTCGAACTCGAGCGTCGGGCCGAGGAAGCGCTGACCCAGGAGAACCTGGCACCCCGAGCGTGGGCAGGGCGGCTCGCACCCGACGAACTGCCGGACTTCACCGGCTTCGAGGTCGGCCGGGTCTACCAGGCCGGTTCCGGTCTGATGGCGGGCGACTTCTTCGATCTGTTCCGCATCTCCAAGACCAGGTTGGCCGCCGTCGTGGGCGACGTCGCCGGCCACGGCATCGAGAGCTCGATCACCGCGTTCCAGGCCAAGTACCTCCTGCGGGTCTACCTGGAGTCGTTCCGTGACCCGGCACAGGCGCTGGAGGAGCTCAACAAGCAGATGAGCGGCGGCGAGCGCATCGAGGAGTTCATCTCGCTCGTCGTCGTGGTGTTCGACACCGAGGCCGGCACGCTCCGGTTCGCGTCGGCCGGGCACCCCACGGCATTCCTGTGGCACGAGCGCGAGGTCCAGCCGTTGGGCGCAACCGGCCCGCTGCTGATGCTCGATCCGGCTGCCACCTACATCAGCCGCGAGATCCCGCTGGAGATCGGCGACATGGTGCTGATGTACACCGACGGCCTGGCCGAGGTGCGCAACGGCGAGGACCTCTTCGGCGAGGATCGCATCGCTCAGTTCCTCAGCCGAGACCCAGGTATCGCCCCGGATGTGCTGGCGAAGTCGTTGCTCGAGGCCGCCCGAGACTTCTCCTCGGAGGCCATCGACGACGACGTGGCCATCATGGCCGTGCGTCGCGAGTAGCGCTCCATCCCCGATCACCTGGTCGGACACCGCTTCGACCGTTGTGCAGGGCAGACTGGTCGACGATGCCGTCGTGTGAGCCCTGCGGGGCCTACTACACCCCCAACTCGCTGCCCGAGGACGGCACCTGCCCGGAATGCGGCGAGCCGGTCGAGGTCGGCGAGCACGCGAGGGTGCACGACCCGCTCGAGCGTGTCGTGCCATGGCACTTCTGGGTCGGAGTGGCGGCGGTGACGGCCTACCTGGGGTGGCGGGTGATCCAGGGGCTCTGGCTGTTGTTCTGACGCGAACCTGCGTGGCGGACCGTCGACGGCTCGCTACGATGGCGGTTCTCAGAACGGGCTGTGGCGCAGTTCGGTTAGCGCACTGGTCTGGGGGACCAGGGGTCGGAGGTTCAAATCCTCTCAGCCCGACACTGATGTGGCCGAGGCCGGAGCACTCGCTCCGGCCTCGTTCGCGTCCGGGCACCGGCGAGGGCGCAGCCGGCGGTCCTAGGATCTGGTCCAGGCAGAGGGGGAGCCATGACCGACATCGCCGTGCCCGTCGACCCGCGGGAGTTCGACTCACCCGAGTTCCAGCGCGACCCGTTCCCCGTGTACCGGCGCCTTCGGGACAACGATCCGATCTACCACGACCGGTTCCACAATCGTTGGGTCCTGACCCGCTACGAGGACGTCGACGCTGCGTTCCAGGACAACGAGTCGTTCGATCGCGCCGTGTACGACCCCGACGGTCCGTACGAGTTCGGCAGCTCTCACGTCTTCGGGCCGAACATCCTGGAGTACGGCAACAGCGACCGCCACCGGTGGCTCCGCAACATCGTCGCCAACCAGTTCGTGGGCAAGGGGCTGACCGAGTTCATCCCGATCATCGAGCAGATCGCCGCTGAGCTCATCGACAAGGTGTCCGACGACAAGCGCATCGAGCTCGTCGAAGCGGTCTCGACGCAGTTCCCCATCCGGGTCATCTCGAACATGTTGGGCTTGCCTCGAGAGGACGAGGACACCTTCGTCGGCTGGTATCAGGCGCTGATCGCCGGGCTCGGGTTCGGCGGCGAGCACCTGGCCCGGGGGATCGCTGCGCGGAACGAGATGTGGTCGTACCTCGACCCGCTGATCGACGACCGTCGTCGGGTGCATCACGACGATCTGCTGGGACGGATCGTCGAAGCGGAGCTCGACGGCGTCCGCATGAGCGACGACGAGGTCAAGGGGTTCATCGCGTTGCTGTTGGCCGCCGGGGGCGACACCACCGACAAGGCGATCGCCAACATGTGGTTCCACATGCTCTACACCAGGCCCGATCAGTTCGAGGACGTGAAGCGCGACCCGGCGCTGTGGGACAACGTGTTCGCCGAGATGATGCGCTACGACGCCGTCGTCCACATCCAGACCCGGTACACCACCCGCGAGGTCCCGATGCGGGGGAAGGTGATTCCCGAACGGGCACAGGTCCGTCTCTACCTCGGGGCCGGCAACCGCGACGAGCGGGTGTTCGCCGACCCGGACACCTTCGACATCCATCGAACCGACATGCACATGGGTCGGGAGAACCGCTCCGGCCGCTACCGGAGTCAGCTGCCGGGTCACCTGGGGTTCGGCATCGGTCAACACTTCTGCATGGGCTATGCCATGGCGCGCCAGGAAGCGGTGATCGCCTCGGCGAAGCTGCTCGAGATGATGGGCGATCCCCGGCCCACCGTGGCCGATCACGAGGGCATCATCTCGCCCTCGATCGACAGCGGCGGGTTCCGCACGCCGCGCGAGCTGTGGATCGAGTGGGATTGAGCGTGCGGGTTCAGATCGATCTCGACGCGTGCATCCTGGCGGGCGAGTGCATCTACAACCATCCCGCGCTGTTCGGCTGGGACGAGCATGATCAGCCGGTCGCGCTGGTGCCGGAACTCACCGCCGACCAGGTCGGCGCGGTGGAGCAGGCGATCTCGGTGTGTCCGAGCGGAGCGATCGCCCTCGTCGACTGAGCGACGGCTCAACCGCTGACGTAGACGTCGACCGAGGCCACGTCGCCGTCCGGGAATCCCACAGCCTCGAACGCACGCGGCTCGTCGGTGACCGCATCGACGAACGCGAACGCGGTCCCGAGGAATGCGCCGTCGTCGCTGCGAAGGACGCCCACCACCGACACGAACTCGACCGGCGTGGCCGCCACCACCGAACCCGAGAGCGTCACGGTCCCGGCCGGGTCCTGTTCCCAGGTCGTCGCCAGTACCTCCGGGGTGGCAGCGGTACCGCGCAGCGTGCCTCGCGCTGATGTCTCGACCCTGATCGTGTCGACCGCGTCGGGATCGATCGGCCGCAGCCCGCTCAGCACCACGTCGCCGCCGGCGGGGACGACCGGGTAGGAGAACGGCTCGCGTGCCAGCTCGGCCCCGTCGGCGTCGACGAAGACCGCGTCGATGTTCACGTTGCCGAATGTCACGTCGGCGTCGTTGCGGATGACGACCACGAAGTCGAGGTCGTCGAACGCGCTTCGCACCCATGCCGTCTCGACGACCGACAGGGCGGACGCGGCGTCGCCGGCCCGTGTCGGGTCAGGCGTGGGCCGATCGGCCACCACGGAGGGGCGATCGGGGAACACCTCGTCGAGCACCGTCTCCGGTTGCGCCGTGGCGACGGCGGTCGCATTCGGTGTGGCGACGGTGTTCGGCTCGTCGTCCATGCTCCGGACCACTGCGAACACGACGATCGCCGCGACCGCGACGAAGAAGGCCGCCGGCAGGAGCCAACGGCGATCTCGGGGCGGCTCGGGCTCGGCGACGTGGCTCCGGCTCGGGAGTTGCTCCTTCGGATACCACTTGCCGTCGTGGCCCCGGAACCAGTCGGGATGCTCTTGGGTGTCGCTCACGGTGTCGGTCCGTTTCCGCCGGGCTCCGAGACGGGC
Source organism: Actinomycetota bacterium (assembly GCA_039029775.1). Taxonomy (GTDB): domain Bacteria; phylum Actinomycetota; class Acidimicrobiia; order Acidimicrobiales; family UBA8592; genus JBCCFK01. Next base: position 9,181 of record JBCCFK010000143.1, read on the forward strand.
TGCGGCCGGGCCGAGCAGGAGCGTACAAGGGGACTCGAGCGAGGGGCGGTGCAGCCTGTGCGCCCGCCCCACCCCAACGCATCGCGCGCGGGCCCAGCGAGTACCGTGGCGTGCCATGTGTGGACGATTCGTCTCCACGACACCGGCCGATCAGCTGGCGGCGTACTTCGGGGCGGAGCAGTTGGGGGAGACCCTGCTGGAACCGAGCTACAACGTCGCGCCGACCAACAGCGTCTGGACGGTGTTCGAGGACGAGGGCAAGCGCGTGCTGGACACCTCGCACTGGGGTCTGATCCCGTTCTGGGCCAAGGAAGCCAAGATCGGGAACAAGATGATCAACGCCCGGGCCGAGACCGTCGCCACCAAGAACGCGTTCCGCAAACCCTTCCAGCGCCAACGGTGCATCATCCCCGTCGACAGCTTCTACGAATGGGTCATGCTCGAGGGCCACGACAAGAAGACGCCGATGCGGATCCATCGCCTCGACGACGCCCCCTTCGCGTTCGCCGGACTGTGGGAGACCTGGCGCGACCCCGAAGGAGATCCCGAGGAGGTGATCCGCTCCTGCACGATCATCACCGGATCGCCGAACGAGAAGATCGCCACGATCCACAACCGCATACCGATCATGCTGCCGCCCTCGGCCTGGGACACCTGGCTCGACCGGGAGATGCGAGACCCCGAGGTCCTGGAGCGGTTCCTCGTCCCGGCGCCCGCGGAGCTGATGGAGTTCCACCCGGTCTCGACCGCGGTCAACAACCCGCGGACGAAGGGCGCCGAGTTGATCGAGCCGGTCGAGATCGACGCCCCGCTTCCGGGCCAGGACGCGTGATGGTCACGGCCGAGGGACGCCCATGACCCTGCCGTGGCGGAAACGCCTCGAGTACCGGTTGCTTCGCTGGCAGGCGCGGCTCGAGGGGACGGCCTTCAACCGGACCGGGCCCTGGATCTTCTCGGTGGTCCTGTTCGTCCTGTTGCTCCTCATCGCCCTGGCCCGCAGCCGTGAGCTGAGCGAGGAAGCGAACTTCGCCGGCGCGATGCAGACCGTCTGGCTGATCGGCGACTGGTTCACACCGGACTCGTCCCTGTTGTCCCACAACTACCTGTTCGAACAGGCCGGCTTCCTGATCTATCCGGTGGCGCTCGCGGCTCGGGTGTTCCCGACGGCGATCACCCTGCTCGTCGTGCAGTCGGCCGCGCTGGCCCTCGCCGTCGTGCCGCTGTGGCGCCTGGCTCGCGGTGTCGTGAACCTCCGGGTCGGCACGACGATCGCGATCGTGGTGGCGTACGGGGCCTACAGCGCGATCCACGCGATCAACATCGCCGGGTTCCATCTCGAGGCGCTCGCGCTGCCCGCGATCATCGCCGCGGTGCTGAACGGCAAACGAGAACGATGGATCCGGTACTGGCTGATGATCGGCATCGTGCTGGCGGCCCGAGCGGACCTCGGCATCGCC
>JBCCFK010000144.1:0-10595 GCA_039029775.1 Actinomycetota bacterium
CCGACCGCCACCCCGACCCCTGAGCCGCCCGAGTCGGTCGTCGCCGAGCCGTGCACCGCGGGCCTGGCCGGATCTCCGGTGGCCTCGTCGACCGCCACCGCCGATGTCGACGGCGACGGCGCGCTGGACCAGGTGACCGTCTACGGCACGGGTTCCGCGGGGAGCCCTGCGCCCTGGCGGATCCGCGTCGACACCGCGGCCGGCGAAGCGGTGGACAGCCCGCTCGCCGTCGATCCCAACGCCGCCGGCGCTCCGATCGGAGGTGCCGACGTCGACGGCGACGGCGCCACCGACGAGGTCTTCGTCGCCGTCGGATCCGGCGCGAGCACCGTGATCGTCGCCATCTACGCGCTGGTCGGCTGCGACCTCGTCCAGGCCACCAACGGTGGCGCACCGATCGGCTTCCCGATCGGCGGCAGCGTGCAGAACCTCGGAGGCCTCCAGTGCGTCGACACCGACGACAACGGGGTCAACAACACGGTGGTCGCCTGGCTCGCGACCGCGATCGGCGACACCGGCGACGGCACCTACGCGATCGAGGGTGTCGAGTACGAACTCCGAGGCACCGAGCTGCGCGAGGTCGGTGTCCGAACGCTCACCGCGAACGTGTCCGAGGCGGACTTCGTGTACGCCAACCTGGCCTGCGGCGCGGTCTCGCTCTAGTCGTCAGCCCGTCGACCGCGCACCCGGCGAGAGCCAGGAACCCCATCCTGGCCAGTCACGTGCCGGCGACCCCTTGGCCGATCGCCTCGCTGATCGTGTGATCGAGAGCGAGCGTTCGAGACCAAGGGGTGCAACCGCCAAAAACAGGGCCGACACCGCCACCGCGCCCCCTGCGACGATCTGTGCGGTGCGGCCCATGTGGAGACTGTCGTCGATCGGTCGGCGCCGGGCGAGAGACCAAGGTCCCTGTTGGGGCGAACCTCGACGCAGGACACTGCGATCAAGGAGGTCGCCATGCGAAACGTCAACGATCTGATGTCCAGCGAACTGCTCACCGTCCACCGCCACGAGCTCGTGGGGCCCGTCCGGGACCTGATGTTGGACTCCGGTGTCCACTGTGTCCCCGTGGTCGACGACGAGGCCCACCCCGTCGGCGTCGTCACGTCCTGGGATCTCGTCGAGGAGTACGCGCCCGAGGAAGCGATCACCAACGCGATGACCGATCACGTGGTCTGCATCGGCAAGGAGGACACGCTCGCCCATGCGGCCGGCGTGATGATGACCAACTGGATCCACCACCTGGTCATCGTCGACGAGCAGGGCCGGGTGGAGGGCATCCTCAGCTCCTTCGACCTGCTCGGCCTCGTCGCCGAAGCCGCGGAGTTCGTCTAGACCGCGAAGCCGCCGAGTTTGGTCTCGAGGTATTCGGCGATGCCCTCGTGGCCGCCCTCGCGGCCGAGGCCGCTGTCACCCATGCCACCGAAGGGGGCCGACGCCGCGGTCGGGTTGACGTCGTTGACGCCGACGATCCCGAAGCGGAGGCCCTCGAAGGCCTTGATGGCCGTCGACAGATCCCGTGTGTACACGTACGCGGCGAGGCCGTAGTTGGTGTCGTTGGCGAGATCCAGGACCTCGTCGACGTCCGAGTACCCGATGACGGGGGCCACGGGCCCGAACGTCTCCTCGCGGTAGATCGTCATGTCGTCGGTGATGCCGGTGAGCAGGGTCGGGGCGAAGAAGTGGCCGTTGGCGAACTCGCCGTCAGCGAGTCGGTGACCGCCGACCGGCGCACCGGCGCCCTTGGCGACCGCGTCGTCGACCTGGCGCTCGACCTTGGCGACTGCGGCCTCGTTGACCAGCGGACCGACGCCGACGCCGTCCTCCATGCCGTTGCCGGCGCGGACGCGGCCGACACGCTCGACCATGGTCTCGACGAACGGGTCGGCACCCGAGTCGTGGACGTAGAGCCGGTTGGGCGAGATACACGCCTGCCCCGAGTTGAGGAACTTGAGCGCCGCGGCGCCCTTCGCCGCGCGGACCGGGTCGGCGTCGGGGAAGACGATGAACGGCGCGTGACCGCCGAGCTCGACCGAGACCCGCTTGAGGTTGCCGGCGGCGGCCGCGGCCAGCTTGCGGCCCACGGCCGTGGATCCGGTGAAGGTCAGCTTCGCGACCCGCGGGTCGTTGCAGAAGACCTCGCCGATCGGGGCCGGGTCGTTCGCGGTCACCAGGTTGACCGTGCCGGTGGGGAAGCCGGCGTCCTCGAACAGGCGGACCGTCTCGATGGCACACATCGGGGTGGCCTCGGCGGCCTTGAGGGCGATGGTGCAGCCTGCGGCGAGGGCCGGACCCATCTTCCTGGTGAGCATCGAGATCGGGTAGTTCCAGGGTGTGATGGCGGCGACCACACCGACCGGCTGCTTCAACACGAGGAACCGCTGGTCGGCGCGCGAGGAGGGCAACCACTCCCCCGCGACCCGCTTGGCCTCCTCGGCGTACCAGCGCAGGAAGTCGGCGCCGTAGCGGACCTCGTTGCGGCTGGCCTTGAGGGGCTTGCCCTGCTCACGGGTCATCAGCTGGGCGAGGTCCTCGGATCGATCCGTCATGAGCTGCCAGGCCTTGTAGAGCAGGTCGGCCCGCTCGTAGGCCGTGGTCGACGCCCACGTGGCGAACGCTGCGTCGGCGGCCGCGACGGCCTTCTCGGCGTCGACGGCACCGCCGTCGGGCGCATCGCCGATGACCTCGCCCGTCGCGGGGTTGGTCACCTCGAACCGGTCCCCGCTCTCCGCCTCGACCCATGCACCATCGATGAACATGGGTGTGGAGGCTAGCTGCGGCGGGTGATCGGTCGGCGAGCCGTCAGGCAGGTGCGGCGGCGAGATCGATCAGCGTCGTCATCGATTCGGCCACGCCTCCGCCCGCCGAGGTTCGCTCGAGCACGAGTGCGCCCTCCAGCGCGGCGACGAGGGCGCGGGCGAACGCTGCGGGGTCGAGGTCGGAGCGGAGGGCCCCTGACTGGACGCCCCGGTCGACCTCGCTGGTCAGCCATGCGAGTTCGTCGGTCAGGAACGCCTCGACCTCCGCGCGGGCGGCGTCGCCGACATCGGCCCAGTCGGTGGCCACCGCGCCGCAGAGGCAGAGCAGATCGTCGTCGGCCGGCTCCAGGAACATCCCGACGTATGTCCGCAGCCGATCGATCGGGTCGACGGCCTCGATCGTCTCGACGCGGGCACGGAACTCGGCGCGGTAGGCGCGCGTGGTCGACGCCACGAGGTCGTCCTTGCGACCGACGTGGTGGTGGATCGACGGCGCGCGCACGCCCAGGCGGCGTGCCAGGTCGCCGTAGCTGAACCCGGCAACGCCCGACGCCTGCATCGCGATGCGAGCTTCGGCCATCACCTCGCTGCGGATGTCGCGGCCGGTCGGTCGAGCCATCCAAAGAGTCTACTACTAGGTAGACTCTGGACGTGCACCGAGACAAGCCCGACCGCCACCCAGCCGGCGACGGCGGCCACGATGTCGACGTCGCGATCATCGGCGCTGGCATCGGTGGCCTCGCCACCGCGTCGGCGCTGATCGCCGCCGGCCATGACGTCAGCGTGTTCGAGAGCCGGGACCGAGTCGGCGGCCGCCTCCTCTCCCATCACGCCGCACCCCGACCCCTGGACCTCGGGGCCACATGGTTCTGGCCCGGCGAGCGGCGGGTGGCCGCTCTGGTCGAGAAACTGAACGCCCCGACGCACCTCCATCACCTCGCCGGCGATGCCGTCTACCACGCACCCGAGGGGGCCAGGCGACTCGACGGCAACCCGATCGACGTGCCGTCGGGCCGCTTCTCCGCCGGCGCCGAGTCGTTGGCCGCCGAACTCGCCGCCGGCCTTCCTGGCGGCGCTGTTCGCCTCGCCTGTGCAGTCCACGCGATCGACCACCACGGCACGAGGCCGGTGGTCGACCACGAGGGCGGCACGACCGCGGCCCGCCACGTCGTCCTGGCGCTCGCCCCAGCGCTGGCTGTGCACCGGATCGAGTTCCAGCCCGGACTCCCCGAGCGCCTCGCCTCGCTCGCGGCCGCCACCCCCGTCTGGATGGGCGCGATGGCCAAGGTGGTCGTGCGCTATGACCGGCCGTTCTGGCGAGACGCCGGCCTGGCCGGAGCCGCAATCAGCCATCTCGGACCCATGCGCGAGATCCACGACATGAGCGGACCCGACGGAGCGCCCGCGGCCCTCTTCGGATTCGTGCCGCTCGTCGGCACGACCGAGGTGCCCGCCGAAGCCGAGATCACCGCCCAGCTCGCCGACCTGTTCGGACCAGGCGCGGCCTCACCGCTCGACATCGTGGTCAAGGACTGGCGATCCGACCCGGACACCTCCCCGCCAGGGGTCGATGCCCTCCAGGAGTACCGAACCTACGGGCACCCGCTGTTCCAGGAAGCCGCCCTCGACGGGCGTCTGCACTGGGCGTCCACCGAGACCGCCACCACGGCACCCGGCCACATCGAAGGTGCCCTGGCCGCGGCCGAACGAGCGGCGTCCGCCATCCACCACGACCTCACCACCGCACGACAAGGAGCGACACCGTGACCACCGCCACCCTCGCCGAGCTGCTCACGGAGTACGACCGAGCACTGACCTACACGGCCGACCTGCACGACGGCCTGTCGCCCGAACAGATCAGGTGGCGGGCCGACGAGAACGCGTCGGGCATCGGGTGGCACCTCGGCCACCAGCCGGCGGTGGCCCACTTCATGGTCCGCAACCTCACCGCAGCGGAGCCGAGCCCCGACCCCGAACTGGACGACCTGATGGACTCGGCCACGCCGGAAGAGGCTCGCGGCGATCTCCCCGAGCTCGATCGGCTCCTCGACTACCGCGACGCCGTCGCCGACCGGGTGCGGTTCCGGATCGGCCAGATCGACGAGGGCAAGGTCGGGGCGCCCACCCAGCTGCGGTTCATCGCCCAGACGTTGCTGGTGGCTGTGATCAACCACGAGTACCAGCACGACAAGTGGATCGGCGAGGTCCGCTCCGACGTGCACGGCCTCGACCTGCCACCCCAACCGAGCTCCCCATGGCTGACGACCCTCGACGGCTACACGGTGATCGGTACGTGACCACACCGCGCGGGTGAACGGCGTCAGCGGCCCGGGCCTCGTCAACCGCCCGTGGGCAGCGACTGCGTGGTCTTCATGCGACGTTCGAGGAAGTGCTCGAGCGCGTGGGTGGCGAGCGACGCCACCTCGGCCGTGGCGGGTCCAGGCGGCTCGTTGAGCGCCGAGCCGAGCTGACCACCGAGGATCGATTGCAGCAGACGCACCGCGGCGTCGCTGACGCCGATCCCACGACGGTGGTCACGGCAGACCAGCCCACCGTCCATCTCGGAGAACGCCACCAGCGGCGAGGTCTCGCCGCACGAGACGCACCGCTCGACCTGAGGACCGGCACCCTCCAGCGTCAACAGCTTCAGGAAGAAGCCGGCGGTGACGAGGGGCGTGTCGTTCGCTGCCAGCGTCCGCAACGCTCCCAGCAGCATCCGGTAGAGCTCCGGTGCGGGCTCGCCGGGAAGCGCCACCTGGTCGACGGCCTCGAGCATGGCCATGGCCTTGGCCAGACGATCGAGGTCCTCGCGCACAGCTCGGAAGTGGTCGACGGTCTCCACCTGGGTGATCAGGTGCAGCTCGCCGCGACCCTCGTGGATCTGCAGCGCCACGTGACTCATCGGTTCGAGACGCGATCCGAACTTGGACTTGGTCTTGCGGACCCCCTTGGCCACGGCGCGCACCATGCCGCGCTCGGGCGTGATCAGCACGACGACACGGTCGGCCTCGCCGAGCTTGTAGGTCCGCAGGACGATGCTATGCGCCCGGTAGTACCGGCTCTCACGGCTCACGGGTCGAGCCTACGCGCTCACAGTCCGCCGTAGCGGCGGGTTCGGGCCTGGAACTCCCGGACCGCGTCGTAGACCGACTCGCGGGTGAAGTCGGGCCAGAGGCTGTCGAGGAACAGGAACTCGCTGTACGCGACCTGCCAGACGAGGAAGTTGGAGATGCGGGACTCGCCGGAGGTGCGGATGACGAGATCGGGGTCGGGCATCTCGGGGTCGTACATGTGCTGCGAGATCATCTTCTCGTCGATCCTGTCGGCCTTGACCCCGCTGCGCACCAGGTCCCGTACTGCGTCGACGATCTCGGCTCGCCCTCCGTAGTTGAAGGCGATCGTGAACGTCATCCGGGTGTTGTCCCGGGTGAGCTCCACCGAGTCGTCGATGACGCGGAGCAGCCCCTTGGGCATGCGCCAGTTGCGGCGACCCATCGACCGGATCCTGACGTTGCGCTCGTGCAACTCGTCTCGGCGCTTGCGGAGGGTGTCGCGGTTGAAGTTCACGATGAACTTCACCTCCTCCTTCGGGCGCCGCCAGTTCTCTGTGGAGAACGCATAGACGGTCACCCACTCGATCCCCAGCTCCAGCGCGCCCTCGATGCACTCGAACAGCGCGTCCTCGCCGCGGATGTGGCCTTCGGTGCGCTTCAGCCCGCGTTCCTGTGCCCACCGACCGTTGCCGTCCATCACGACGGCCAGGTGCCGGGGAATGGCGTCGGGGTCGAGGCCGAGACCCTCGATGGTCTCCCGGTCGAACGTGGGGGTGATCACGCCCACGACGCTACGAAAGTGCCGGCGTCGTGCGGTGGATCTCGCGGACGCCGTCCTCCCACGAGCATCACCAACCACAGGTTGCACACCGCGTACCCTTTTCTCATGCAGGCGCAGCGGGCTGAGTGGGTCGACGCGATCCGCTACTTCAGGGGACTCGGTAAACCGCGCCGGCGGCGGATGGACACACTGATCACCAGCACCGCGCTGGTGGTTCTCGGTGTGCTCACCGTCCTGGCGGCGATCGCCGAATTCGGCTGACACCAACGACGAGACGCGACGAACGGCCGGGCGAGGCCCGACCGTTCGTTCAACTCGCGTGCGTTCCGGTCAGCCGGTCCGGACGAAACCGAGACCCACGCTCTCGCCGCCCGAGCTGACGGTCACCGTGAACGGCTCGCCGACCGGTGCGGCCTCGAAGGTCACCTGCACCGCCCAGTGGCCGCTGCCATCGGCGGTGGTCGTGGTGGTCGCCGACCAGGGCGAGGTGATCGTCACCGTCGCGCCCGGGGCCGCCGTGCCCGAGTAGTTGTCGTACGGGATCGGTTCCTCACAGGAGCCGTACTGCGCACTGGCGCTGAAGGCGACCTCGCCGCCCTGCTCCTCGTGGCCACCGCCCTGTTCTTCGCCTGCGCCCTGCTCCTCGTGACCACCCTGCTCCTCGTGGCCACCCTGCTCTTCGCCGCCGCTCTGCTCCTCGTGGCCACCGGCCTGTTCCTCGCCGCCGCCCTGTTGCTCGTGGCCACCGCCGCCGCCCTGGGGCGGCGCGGCCGGAGGGGCCGGAGGAACCGGTGTCGCCGTCGGCACTGCGGTCGGCGTCGGTTCGGGTGTCGGGGTCGCGAGCTCGAGGTCGGAGAGGTCGAGGTCGAGGACGAACTCGGGCTCCGCCGGCTCCTCGACCGGGTCCTCGTCGACAGCCGGCTGTTCGGGCTCGGGTTCCGGGGCCGTCGCGTCCGCATCGTCGACGTCGTCGACGTCGTCGATCGCGCCCTCATCCTCGACGTCCTCGACTCCCTCGTCGCCGATCTCGAGGCGGATCGGGGCCTGGTTCTCGGGCCAGGCCGCGGCGACACCGAAGGTGGCCAGGACCATGGCGGTGGCCGCCGTGACCATGACGCCGAACTTGCGGCGACGGTCCACGGCGGCGAGGCGACCCACGAGCTGTTCGGCCGGGGCATGACCGCCCACGCCGGAGACGGCATCGTGCATGAGCTTGCTCACGTCGTCGTTCATGCCGCACCCCCCATCGCGGTGCGGAGCGCCGTCGTTCCCCTGTGCACGTGGGTGCGGGCCGAGCCGACGGAGATGCCGAGGGTCTCGGCGATCTCGCTCTCGGAGTACCCCTCGAAGTACCGCAGCACGAGACACTCCCGCTGGCGGCGGGACAGCGACTGGAGGGCCTGGACGACCTCGGCATTGTCGATCCGGCCCATGGCGTGGTGCTCGGCCGATGCCGCATCGGGCAGCGGTTCGCTCCGGTGGCGGCGAGCCACACCGAGTCGCCGGCCGCGACCGCGGGCGAGGTTCAGGATCGTGACCCGCAGGTAGCCGCCGAGCTTCGCAGGGTCCTCGACCTTGCCCCACGAGCGGTACAGGCGGACGAACGCGTCCTGCACCAGGTCCTCGGCCTGGCAGTCCTCGGGAGCCACGAGCGTGGCGAAGCGGAGCAGCGCGGCGTGATGCTCGTGGTAGATGCGCAGGATCGTGTCGTGCGGTGGCCGCTTGGCGCCCACAGCCGGCACCGGGCCCGCGACCGGCGTCACCTCGTCGGTCCCCAGGACGTTGGCGAGCCAACGCGGGACCGCCGGCGGCGCCGACGTCATCTCGTAGTTGCTTGTCGTACTCATCACACGCAGAGACGCGTCGCTCGCCCGCATCTATGACAAGGGGTCGACGAAAAGTCTCGAAACTCGATTCCGGCGGGCCGAATGGCCCAGGAGGTCGTGCCGCGCCGGTCCATCGTGGCACGCGACGGCGCCGGTAGCCTCCGCTGTCGTGACGGTTGACGAGGTGATCGCCACGCTCGAGGGGATCACCGCCCAGCTGCCGGGCGGCGGACAGCATCGATCGGGCCAGGTCGAGATGACGCGGGCGGTCGCGCAGGCGATCGCGGACCGCTTCCACCTGGTCGCCCGCGCCGGGACCGGGACCGGCAAGTCGCTCGCCTATCTGGTGCCGGCGATCGCCAGCGGCCAGACCGCCGTCGTCGCCACCGCCACGAAGGCGTTGCAGGACCAGTTGGCCGAGAAGGATCTGCCGTTCCTCGACGAGCACCTCGGCGTGAGGTGGGCGGTGGTGAAGGGCCGCGCCAACTACGTGTGCAAGCAACGACTGCTCGAGATCGGGAACGACCGGCAGATGGCCCTCGAGGGTGTGGCCGCCAAGGACCTGGACAAGCAGCTCGACTCGATCGTCGAGTGGGCGGCGGAGACCGAGACCGGCGACCGCGCCGAGCTGGAGGTCGAGCCCAGCGCCGCGGCGTGGAGTTCGGTCAGCGTGTCCTCCGATGCATGCCCCGGCGCCAGCCGGTGCCCGTCGGGAGACGGCTGTTTCGCCGAGGCGGCTCGGAACAAGGCGGCCGACGCCGACCTCATCGTCGTCAACACTCACCTCTACGGCCTGAACCTGGCATCGGACGGCGCGATCCTGCCCGAGCACGACGTGGTCATCATCGACGAGGCCCACCAGCTCGAGGACATCATCTCCGCGACCGCGGGGGTGGAGCTCAGCTCGGGTCGCTTCCTCGATCTGAGCCGGCGGGCCGGCGGCATCATCGCCGACGACGACCTCGCCGCCAAGATCGGCGAGGCGGGCGCCGACCTCGACGACGCCTTGGAGGCCGCCGGCGACGGACGCCTCACGCTGACGCACGAGGACGAGGTCGGTCGAGCCCTCGACAAGGGCCGTGAGGCCGCCGACCGGCTCCTCGGTGCGCTGCGCAACGTCCGCGACGACCTCGACGTCGACACCGCAGCGCGTAAGGAACGTGCGTTGCAGGTGGCGACGACACTGATCACCGAGATCGACCACGCCTACGCCATGACCGACGGCGACGTCGCGTTCGTGTCGGGGCCGCCGAGCCGTCGATCGCTGCGGATCGCTCCCATCGACGTGGGCGAGACCCTGCAGGAGTCGCTGTGGCAGATCCCCACGGTGGTGCTGACCTCGGCCACGGTCCCCGACGTGCTGCCCCAGCAAGTCGGCCTGGGCGAGGACGCGTTCCAGTTCATCGACGTCGGGTCGCCCTTCGACTACGAGAACTCGGCACTGCTGTACTGCGCGATGGACCTGCCCGAGCCCCGCAGCCCGGAGTTCGAGGAGGCGTCCCACGGCGAGCTGGAGCGGCTGATCGTCGCCGCAGGCGGTCGCACGCTGGCGCTGTTCACGAGCTGGCGGGCCATGGAGAACGCAGTGGAGGTGCTTCGGCCCCGACTGCCGTGGGAGATCCTGGCCCAGGGTGAGCTGCCGAAGCCGGCCCTGCTCGACGCATTCCGCGACGACCCCGAGGCCTGCCTGTTCGCCACGATGAGTTTCTGGCAGGGCGTCGACGTCGTGGGCGACTCGCTCCTGCTCGTGGTGATCGACAAGCTGCCGTTCCCCCGCCCCGACGACCCGCTGCTCGAGGCTCGTCGCGATCGGGCGGGTCGGGCGGCGTTCCGGACCGTCGACCTGCCTCGGGCGGCGATGATGCTCGCCCAGGGAACCGGCCGGTTGATCCGCTCGGAGGCGGACCGAGGCGTGGTCGCCGTGCTCGATCGCCGGTTGGCGACGTCCAAGAGCTACCGCTGGGACCTGCTGCAAGCCCTGCCGCCCTACAAGCGCACCAGGGACCGCTCCGAGGTCGAGGCCTTCCTCCGCCGCCTCCGCGACGCCTGACGACACCCGTGCCGACCTGCCGCGGTCCCAGAGACCGCGGCAGGTTCGCCAGGCCGCGACCACGTTCTGGGGACGTTGGGTGTCATCTGGGGCTGAAAATCGCGCGCCGGGCGCGAAACCTGCCGC
>JBCCFK010000145.1:0-10527 GCA_039029775.1 Actinomycetota bacterium
AAGAGGTGGCCAACGGCATCCTCGAAGCGATGCAGCGTGTCGAGATCGACGCCCCCATCGTCATCCGCCTGGACGGCACCAATGCCGACGAGGGTCGAGCGATCCTCGAGCCCAACCTGAACGACAAGCTGATGATGGAAGCCACCATGCTCTCCGCGGCCGAGAAGGCCGTGGAGCTGGCCAGCTGATCGTCGACGAAGAGAACGAGAGAAGAGAGCGAACGAACCATGTCCATCTTTGTCGATGAGAACACGAAGGTGATCTACCAGGGCCTGACCGGCTCGCAGGGCAGCTACTACGGCAAGCTCAACAAGGAGTACGGCACGCAGGTCGTGGCCGGCACCCACCCGAAGAAGGCCGGGACCGACGTGGACGGCGTGCCGATCTACGCCTCGGTCGCGGAGGCCAAAGAGGCCACCGGCGCGACCGCCACGTGCATCTTCATCCCGGCCCCCGGCGTGCAGGGTGCGGTGCTCGAGGCGGCCGAGGCCGGTATCGAGTTCATCGTGGCCATCACCGAAGGTGTGCCGGCCCATGACGAGGCCTACTTCTTCAACAAGCTGAAGCAGGACCACCCCGGCACCCGCCTGCTCGGCCCGAACTGCCCGGGCATCATCAGCCCCGGCAAGTGCAACATCGGCATCACGGCGGGCCACATCGCCAAGGCCGGTGGCCCCGTGGGCATCGTGAGCCGCTCCGGCACCCTGACCTACCAGGCGCTGTATGAGCTCAAGGAGAAGGACATCGGCGTGACCACCTGTGTGGGCATCGGCGGTGACCCGGTTCCGGGCACGAGCTTCATCGACTGCCTCGAGGCCTTCGAGGCCGACCCCGACACGAAGGCCGTGATGATGATCGGCGAGATCGGCGGTTCGGCGGAGGAAGAGGCAGTCGAGTTCATCAAGAACAACATGACGAAGCCGGTGTCCAGCTACATCGCGGGCGTGACCGCACCCCCCGGCAAGAAGATGGGCCACGCCGGCGCCATCGTCTCGGGTGGCAAGGGCACGGCGCAGGCGAAGATGGAGGCCCTCGAGGACGCAGGCGTGAAGGTCGGCCAGAACCCGACCGAGGCCGGCGAACTCATGGCGGAGATCGTCGCCGCGTTGTAGGTCGCGATCGCAGCAGCGTTGCGGTGTCGCCGGGGTGGCACTGTGCCCGGTCGTCGAGGTTCGGCCGGGTCGCTTCGCCGCGCCTGACGCCGGGTCGTAGGGCCCGATCGGGTTCGCGGCCCTCAAGCCATGCGAGAGCCCTGTCGAAGACTCGGGCACATCGCGGACGCGGCTCGAGGGGTGAAGCGGGTGAGGAGACGACACGGATGGGTCGCGGGTCTGCTCGCCCTCTGCCTGATCGCCGCAGCCTGCGGCGGCGACTCCGAGCCCACGCTCGCGTTCGCCCAGGTCGCGACCAGTACGCCGGCTCCGACCGCCACGCCCGCTCCCACAGCGACGCTCACCCCGACGCCGGTTCCGACGGCGACTCCGACCCCCAGCCCCACACCCTCGCCGACGGCGACGCCGACCCCGACGCCGGAGCCCACCGCGACGCCGATGCCCACCGCAACGCCGACACCACAGCCCACGGCGACCCCGACACCACCACCGACACCGACGCCGCCGACCCCGACTGCGGGGAGCGCGGACAACCCGATCTCGGTCCCACTGGAGTTCCTCGCCGACGCCACCGACCCGAGCGACGCGAAGTGCAAGTTCGTCGATCTCCACACCGTCGCGCCGCCGCCGAATCCGGGCTTCGTGGGCGAGACGCTCGAGCACGAGTCGATCGACGGGGACACGATGTGGGAGGTCGCGTTCTACCTCATGCTGTACGCCAACTGCGAGCGCCAGGTGCGCGGCCTCGAGCCGCTCAGGATGTACTCCGGTGACCAGATGGTCGCCATGCAGGAGACCATCATCGGCATTGGAAAGTCACATGGAGGCTTCGGGGAGCGCGGCGACATCGCCGGCGGCGCGACCGCCGAGCAGCACGGCGGGACCCTGCTCGTCCTCGAGCTCAGCCATCACGCCACCGCGGACGACGACGGCGACGGCCTCTGGTCGCCCCATGAAGTGGCCCGAAGGTCGGCATCTGGTCGACAACACAACAACACCGTCGGCCTCGTCGACCACGGCGGTGCCATGGTCAGCGAGAAGTACACGTGCATCTTCGGCGGCGCGACCCTCGGATCATCGGCAAATGCCCGCATGGACGTGATCCTCTTCTACGGCACCCGTTGCTGAGCTCGAAACGCGAGAACGCCCGCCCCCTGAGGGGCGGGCGTTCCTGCAATCCCGAGCTGATCTGGTGGGATGATCAGGAGATCGTCAGATGGAGCGTCGGGGTTCGTCGGCGGACGCATCACCCGAGCGGAGCTCGAGGAACGCACCCACGACGACCGCCAGGCCACCGAGCGCCGCCAGCAGCGTGCCGCCCTGGCTGCCGTCGACGGTGGAGATGCTCAGTCCGTAGATGAACGCGGCGAACCCGGCGGCGAGCGTGAGCTCGTCGAGCGAGAAGCCGAGGAGCTGCTTCGGCAGGTTCACCTGCGGCGCGAACGCGCGCAGGGCCGTGGTCACGATGATGTCCAGCGACAGCAACAACAAGATGATGCCGGTGAAGCCGAAGAGGTCGCCCTCATAGACGCTGAATCCGATGGGGCCGAAGCCGAACCAGTCGAGGAAGGTGCTGATCAGGATGAGGACGCCGCCGACGAGGGCGGTGATCTGTCCGGGTCGTAGTTGCATCTGTTCCCCCTCAGGCCGACGACGCCGGAGCGCCGTCCTCGTCCATCATCGTCATGACCACCCCGACGGTTGCGATCGCCGCGGCGATCCACGTCAGGTGAATGCCGAACTTCACACCGCTGCGGCTGATCGTCCCGAACGTCCACAGGAAGATCGTCAAGCTGAAGATGCCGCAGATCTTGTTCAGCGACAGCCCCGCGATCTCGCTCGGCAGATTCGTCTGCGGCGCGAACGACCGGATGCCGGCCACCGCCGCGATCGCCGCCCCGAAGAGCAGTGTGAAGATGCCGAGCAGACCCAGCGCATCGGTGCTGAGCCCCGATGTCGACGGCCCCCAGTTCAGGAACGAACCGATGACCATGAGGATTCCCCCGCCCAACATGAGCAATGGTCCTGGTTTGGATGTATCCAAGGTGCAAACCTCCCCGCACGTTGTCTCAGCCGACACTAGTGCGGTTGGGCCGACCGGCCGGATTTCCCTCACCTTTCGTGGGTGGATCCCGAGCGGCGAAGTCGACCTCGGCCACGGAGGCGACTGGTAGGTTTCCCCTGGTGCGAGTAGGGGTGCTGGTCTCGGGGAGCGGGACCATTCTCGACGCCATGCTCGATGCCGGTGTCTCGGTCGAGCTCGTCGTCGTCGATCGGCCGTGCGGCGGTCAGGGCGTCGCCGACCGCCACGGCGTGCCCCACGTGCTCGTCGAGCGATCCAGCTTCGGAGCCGACTTCGACCGCCATGCCTACACCGTCGACATCACCAAGGTGCTGGTCGATGCCGGCGTCGACCTCGTGGTGATGGCCGGGTTCGGGACCATCCTCGACGACCCGATCTACGAGCGCTATGCCGGCCGGGTCCTCAACACCCACCCGGCGCTGCTCCCCAGCTTCCCGGGGTGGCATGGCGTGCGCGATGCGCTCGCCCACGGGGTGAAGGTCACGGGTTGCACCGTCCACGTGGCCACCAGGGAGGTGGATGCCGGGCCGATCCTCGCCCAGCAAGCGGTCGACGTGCTGCCCGACGACACCGAGAGCAGCCTCCACGAACGCATCAAGGTGGTCGAGCGCCGCCTGTACGTCGAGACCATCCAGGCGATCCTCGCCCGCGGTTGGATCCTCGACCCCGCAGATCGCAACGACAACGACCAGGGAGACACGCAGTGAGAGCACTGTTGTCCGTGTACGACAAGACCGGCGTGGTCGAGCTCGCCAAGGGCCTGCACGAGGTCGGTTGGGAGCTCGTGTCCAGTGGCGGGACCGCCAAGGCGATCTCCGAGGCCGGGATCCCCGTGGTCGACGTGGCCGACTACACGGGCTCGCCCATCATGCTCGGCCACCGGGTGGTCACCCTCCACCCGCGCATCCATGGCGGCATCCTCGCCGACCGCAACGACCCCGAGCACCAGTCCGACCTGGAGACCCACGGCATCGACCCGATCGACCTGGTCGTGGGCAATCTCTATCCGTTCGCCTCGAGCGTCGACGACTTCCAGTACTCGGCGCAGCGCCGCGAGGAGCTGATCGACATCGGCGGGCCCACGATGGTGCGCGCCGCCGCGAAGAACCACGAGCACGTCGGTGTCGTCGTCGACCCGGCCGACTACGACATCGTGCTGGCCGAGATCATGAACGGCGGGACGATCTCGCCCGGGACCCGCCGCAACCTCGCTCGCAAGGCCTTCGCCCACACCGCCGAGTACGACGCCGCGATCGTCTCGTGGTTCGACGAGACCGACGAGGCGTCCGACGCCGAGGACCCGCTGCCCGACTCCCTGCACCTCGCGCTCGACCGCGTGCAGGACCTGCGCTACGGCGAGAACCCGCACCAGGTCGGGGCCCGCTATCGGTTCAGCACCGGTGACGGCTGGTGGGACCGCGCCACGCAGCACCACGGCAAGGACCTCAGCTACCTCAACCTGTTCGACACCGAGGCCGCGTGGAAGCTCGCCTGGTCGGTCGGCGACGGCGCACCGACGGTGGCCGTGATCAAGCACGCGAACCCGTGCGGCATCGCCAGCCACGACGACATCGCCGAGGCATATCGGCGAGCCAACGCTTGTGACCCCGTGTCCGCCTTCGGCGGCATCGTCGCCGTCAACCAGGCGGTCCCGCTCGAGCTGGCCGACGCGATGAGCGAGGTCTTCACCGAGGTGATCGTGGCCCCGTCGTTCACCGACGACGCCATGGCCAAGCTGCAGGAGAAGAAGAACCTGCGGATCATCGAGGCCCCCTCGCCCGGCTTCCCGTTGCTCGACATCCGATCGATCGACGGCGGCTTCCTGGTTCAGACGGCAGACCGTCTCGTCACGTCACGCGAGGACTGGACCGTCGCCACCGACCGAGCCCCGACCGACGCCGAATGGGCCGACCTGCAGTTCGCCTGGCAGGTGGCAGCCCGGGTCAGCTCGAACTGCATCGTGCTCGCCAAGGACCGTCAGGCCTTCGGCATCGGCGCCGGCCAGCAGAACCGCCGCGACGCCGGCCGTATCGCGGCGGAGAAGGCCGACGGTCGAGCCGCCGGCGGTGCGTGCGCGTCCGACGCGTTCTTCCCGTTCCGCGACGGCCTCGACGCCGCCGCGGACGCGGGCTGCACGGCCGTCATCCAACCGGGCGGATCGGTGCGCGACGACGAGGTGATCGCCGCCGCCAACGAGGCCGGCATGGCGATGGTCTTCACGGGAGAGCGGCACTTCAAGCACTAGGCCGATGGGAAACCGGAGGTTTCCCATCGGGATGCTGGCGAGCGGCTGACGCCGCCGGTCCTTTGTCGGCCGACCGAGCAAGTAGCTCGGCCGACGGTACGAGGGGGCATGCGCCCCCTCGAGCTCCCCGCCCCTGGCACCATGGCGACTGTGCGGGAAGTGCGGTCGCCTCACGGCACGGTGTGGGAGTGCTTCATCGAGTGGGAGGGCCGTCGGCCGCTCCATCGCGCCCTTCGGCGCGTGCGGGACCGTCGCGAAGCTCGCGCCGCGAAGCAGGCCGAGAACAGCTCGCTCGATCTCACTTCCGGCTGTGATCCTCTGGGCGGCGTGGACTCCCTCGCGGTCGTCGCTGTCGTCGTGCTCGTGGCGCTCATCCTGGTCTTCGCCGGCCCCTGGATCGTCGCCGGGCTGTTCGGTGTCGTGGAGCTCGCGGTCGTCTTCGTTCTCAGCGTCGTTGTGTTCGTCGGGCGCACTGTGCTCCGACGGCCGTGGCGCGTGGTCGCGGTGTCTGGCGGTGGTCTCGTGTGGGCGTGGCATCAGGTGGGATGGATCGCCTCGCGTGAGCTTGTCCGCGTCGTCGCCGCCGAGCTGGAAGCGGGGCGGAACCCGGACGAGATCTACCCCGAAGCGGCGGCCGGCGGCTCGCCGACCCGGCTGGACCCCGACGCACCGCTCGGATTGATCGCAGAGCCTTGGGCGCGCGTGGCGGCTATGGCGTTCATTCTGGTCGGCTGCGTGGCCTCGATCATCGTGCTGGCCGTTCGCTTGGGCTGATCATCGCCAGGCGACGAGGATCTGTGAACCCAAAGTGACGCGCGATTTGGGTTCACAGATCCGATGTCCGCATCGCGGATTGTCATGGACCAACGACGCTGCGCAGCGGGCGGACTGCCAAGATGTCGGCCATGACTGCGATCAAGCTCGACGGGGAGATGCTGGCTGCGGAGGTGCACGAGGACCTGCGCAATCGGATCGAGGTACTGAAGGCCGCGGGGGTGACCCCAGGTCTGGGAACGGTCCTCGTCGGCGACGACGGGCCGTCGCACAACTACGTGGCGATGAAGCACCGGGACTCCGAGGCGCTGGGCATGCACTCGCGTGAGGCGGTCCTGGGTGCCGATGCGACCCAGGAGGAGATCGAGGCCGTCGTCGACGACTTCAACGCGGACGCCTCGGTCCACGCCTACATCATCCAATACCCGTTCCCGAAGGGTCTCGACTACGAAGCCGCCCTGATGAAGGTCCGGCCCGAGAAGGACGCGGACGGCCTCCACCCGGTCAACCTCGGCCGCCTCGTGCAGGGCATCGACGCCCCGCTCGCCTGCACGCCGGCCGGCATCCAGATGATGCTCGAGCGCTACGAGATCCCGATCGCCGGCCAGCACGTGGTGATCGTCGGCCGAGGGCTCACCATCGGTCGACCGCTCGCCAACCTGCTGTCGCTCAAGCTGAAGAACGCCAACGCCGCCGTCACGGTGGTGCACACCGGCGTCGCCGACATCGCGCCGTACACCCGCCAGGCCGACATCCTGATCGCTGCCGCGGGCGCGCCGCGCATGATCAAGGCCGACATGGTGAAGCCCGGCGCAGCAGTCGTGGCCGCCGGGGTGAGCTTCGAAGGCAAGAAGCTGATCTCCGACGTCGACGACGAGGTCGAGGAGATCGCCGGGTGGCTGTCGCCACGCATCGGTGGTGTCGGCCCCATGACCCGCGCCCTGCTCATGGCCAACACCGTCGCCGCCGCGGAGAAGGCCGCCGGCTGAACGCGCCCTCCGAGGTCAGCTCTCGCCGAAGGGCGGCACCTCGATGTCGAGGTCGGCCATGGCGTCGACCCGAGCCTCGTGCGCCTGCCGCGCGGCGCCGATGTCGCCGGTGAGGCGAAGTGTGTCGACGAGCGCCACGTGGGCCAGGTCGTCATAACGATCGAGGGTCAGCAGTCGCCGGAGCAGGTCGATGCTGTCGCTCGGTCGCCCACCCGTCCGTGCATCCTCGGCACCGGCACGGATCGCCTCGACGGCGTGAGTGTGCGCGGCGGAGCGGAGCTCCGGGACCCACGACTCGTCGTTGTCGTCGGGCAGGAACGGACCGCCGTAGATCGACGCGACGGAGGTGGGGTCGTCGGACGAGAACAGCTGCTCGACGTCGGTGGTGACCTCCTCGAGGTCCAGCGCGACCGACTCGCGGGTCGCCGTGACGCCTCCCCGCAGCACCCGCCGAACGGTGGAGAGTTGGACCGAGAGACGGGCGCTGAGCTTGGCGGTGTCGGTCTCGTCGGGCCAGAGAAGGTCGTAGAGCTGGTCGCGGGGGACGGGCCATCCGCGAGCGGCCACCAGACGCTTGCACAGCTGTCGCGCGCGTCGAGAACCCCAGGCGGACGCCGGAACATCGTCGCCCGCGACTGTCACACCGAAGCGACCGAGGGTGGTCACCGCGACGCCGGGTCGGCTTCCCGCTGCGGGCGCCTGCGGCGCGACGGTTCCCGTCACGAAGCGTTCGAGGTCGTCGAGCCATGACTGGTTGCCGGCATACCCGAAGTGGTCGCCGGAGTCGTACTCGACGAGCACGGCTCCCGTGATCCCGGCTGCGGCCTCGCGTCCGCACGCGACCGGCACGGCCTGATCGCGGCTGGCATGGAGAACCAGCGTCGGCACGGCGATCTCGCCGAGCACCTCGCTGACGTCGGTGGTGAGCGACACCTCGAGGAGCTCGAACAATGAGTCCTGGTCGGCCGCGGTGCGCTCGTACCGCTCGTGCCACGCACGGAACTCTGCGTCGTCGACGAGGGACGGCGCGAACCGCGGCACCACCAACGAGTCGGGTGTCCCCCAGAGGCTCGCGGCCACCCGTTGGCGTTCGAGCACCACCTTCAGCTCCTCGGGCGTGAATCGTTCGACGGTCCTCGCGCCCGAGCCGTGCAGGATGATGCCTTCGACGCGCTCGGGGTAGGTGACCGCGAACAACAACGCCATCGGACCACCCTCCGACGCGCCGTAGATGTACGCGCGGTCGACCTCGGCGGCGTCCATCACGGCGCGCATGTCGTCCACCCGCTCGTCGATACCGGGCACCCGGCTCCTGCGATCCGAGGCGCCGGTGCCACGCTTGTCGAACTGGATCCAGCGACCGAAGGATCCGAAGCGCTCCAGCATCGCTCTGGTCGCCGGCCACTCCCACGCCACCTCGATGTTCTGCGCGAGGGGCGGAACGGCCACGATCGTCGGTGGTCCCGAGCCGTAGTCCTGATAGGCGAGGCGGGCCCCGCGGGCCTGTGCGAATCGGATCGGCGGCACGTCCGCCGTGCCGAGGTCCTCGCGCGTGCCCACGGAACCCAACCTACTGCGCTCAGTCCGCCAGGGGTCCTGGCGGCGGACCGAGGACATCCATCCCGAACTCGTCACACATCCGACCCAGGTGGGCCGGGTCCACGGGCGCCGGTGCGGGCATGGTGGCTTCGTCCACGGCGTCGCCGACGGCCCCGACGAATCGGTCGAACCGCGGCGTGCCGGCCACCGAGGCGGTGACGCTGGTCATCCGGGCCGTTTCGGTCAGCACCTGGAACGTGTGCGGCACACCATGGGGTAGGTACGCGGTGGCCCCCGGGCCGCCCACCATCTCGGTGTCGCCGCTGCGAAAGGCCACCTGACCCTCGAGGACGAGGACCAGCTCGTCCTCGTCTCGATGCATGTGTACTGGCGGGCCGAAGCCCCTGGGTGCGACGAACTCCACCGCCGTCAGTGCGCCCGTGGTGCCGGCGGTCGCCTTGACCGTCGCCAGGTTGTCGAGGAAATGGAAGTGCGGCCCCTCGTCGCGGCCGAGCACGGTGATGGTGCCGGGGTCCAGGGCTGTGTCGATCGGGTTCTCGGTGATGCTCATGCCGGCATCTTGCGGGCCGCCCTTCAGAAAGCCTTTCGATCCGGGCGCCGGACGCCGCCGACGTCAGCGTTCCGGGCCGTGGGGCCCTATGATTCAGCCCGTTATGGCTGACAAGATCACGATCAACGACGACTCCACCCTCAACGTCTCGGACAACCCGATCATCCCCTTCATCGAGGGCGACGGGACCGGCATCGACATCTGGCCGGCGGCGAAGCTGGTCCTCGACGCCGCGGCCGGCAAGTACGGCAAGACGATCGAGTGGATGGAGGTCCTCGCCGGCGAGAAGGCCTTCAACGAGACCGGCGACTGGCTCCCACAGGAGACCGTCGACACGTTCCAGGAGTACCTGATCGGCATCAAGGGCCCGCTGACCACGCCCATCGGCGGTGGCTTCCGGAGCCTCAACGTGGCCCTGCGTCAGCTGCTCGACCTCTATGTCTGTCTGCGCCCGGTCCGCTGGTTCGAGGGTGTCCCCTCGCCGGTGAAGCAGCCCGAGCTGGTCGACATGGTGATCTTCCGTGAGAACACCGAGGACATCTACGCAGGCATCGAGGCCGAGGCGGGAACGCCCGAGGCCGCTCGGGTGCGCGAGATGATCCGCGAGATCTTCGGTCGTGAGATCCGTGAGGACTCGGGAATCGGCATCAAGCCCGTCTCCAAGACCGGCAGCCAGCGCCTGCAGCGCGCCGCCCTCAACTACGCGGTCAAGCGCAACCGCAAGGGCGTGCACTGGGTGCACAAGGGCAACATCATGAAGTTCACCGAGGGCGCCTTCCAGAAGTGGGGCTACGAGCTGGTCCGCGAGGAGTTCAGCGACGTGGCCGTCGGGTGGGACGACTGCGGCGGCGATCCCGGCGACAAGATCCTGGTGCAGGACGCCATCGCCGACATCGCCCTTCAGCAGGTCCTGACCCGGCCGGCGGAGTTCGACGTGATCGCCACGATGAACCTCAACGGCGACTACCTCTCCGACGCACTCGCCGCTCAGGTCGGCGGCATCGGCATCGCTCCCGGCGCCAACATCAACTACGTGACCGGCCACGGGATCTTCGAGGCCACCCACGGCACCGCTCCGAAGTACGCCGGCCAGGACAAGGTCAACCCGTCGTCGGTGCTGCTGTCGGGCGTGCTGATGTTCGAGCACCTGGGTTGGCAGGACGCCGCCGACGACATCATCAACGCCGTCGAGCAGACCATCGGCGAGAAGATCG
>JBCCFK010000146.1:0-10518 GCA_039029775.1 Actinomycetota bacterium
GACGTCCGTTCCGTCGCCGTGTGCTCGCTCCTCGGCGTGGCGACCATCGTCGTCGGGCTGATCTCGATCAGCGTCGGTGAGTTCAGCGTGCCACTCCGGGACGTCTTCGCGACGCTGATCGGCAACCCCACGGAGGATTCGGACTTCATCGTGGGCACCCTCCGTCTGCCGAGGGTCCTGACCGCCATCGGCGTGGGGGCGGCATTCGGCATGTCGGGGGCCATCTTCCAGTCGCTCGTTCGCAATCCTCTGGGGTCGCCCGACATCATCGGGTTCAACTCCGGGGCCGCCGCCGGCGCCGTCCTCATGATCGTCATCTGGCAGGCGTCGTCCACCGCGGTGTCGATCGGAGCCGTCGCGGGCGGCATGCTCTCGGCGATCGCCGTGTACTTCCTCGCCTACAAGCGCGGCGTGCAGGCCTACCGCCTCGTGCTCGTCGGGATCGGTGCGGCGTTCGCGCTCGACGCGGTCGTCGACTATCTGGTCACCCGTGCGGAGTTGAACGAGGTCCAGCGGGCTGCGGTGTGGCTCACCGGCTCACTCAACGGGCGGAGCTGGGACGAGGTTCGCCTGATCTCGTTGTCACTCCTCGTGCTCGCACCGCTCGCGATCCTCATGCAACGGCGCCTCGACCGACTCGAGCTCGGCGACGACACCGCAGCCGCGCTCGGGATCGCGGTGTCGCGGTCGAAGTTCTCGCTCGTCATCGTCGGCGTCGCGCTCGCATCGCTGGGCGTGGCGTCGGCGGGCCCGGTTGCGTTCATCGCCTTCGTCGCCGGGCCGATCGCCCGCCGCCTGACCCGTTCGCCCGGCGCGTGCATCGTGCCGGCCGCCTTCGTCGGCGCGTTCCTCACGGTGTGCGCCGACCTCGCCGCCCGGCGACTGTTGGCGCCGACAGAGCTCCCCGTGGGTATCTTCACAGCTGCCATCGGGGGTCCGTATCTACTGTGGCTGCTCAACCGGCAGGCCCGAACAGGAGCATTGTGATGACCGACGATCCGCCACGCTCGCGCCTGCGCGCCGATGGCGTTCGCCTCGCCTACGACGAGTCCGTCGTGGTCGACCACCTGGACCTCGACGTCCCCGACGGCGAGATCACGGTGATCGTCGGACCCAACGCCTGCGGCAAGTCGACGTTGCTGCGAGCGCTCGCCCGGCTGCTCCGACCGATGTCGGGCCAGGTGGTCCTGGACGGCGAGGCGATCCACTCTCTTCCGACCCGTGAGGTCGCGCGACGGCTCGGTCTGCTGCCACAGTCGCCGATCGCCCCCGAGGGCATTCTCGTGGTCGACCTGGTCGCCCGCGGGCGGACCCCGCACCAGAGCCTGTTCCAGCAGTGGTCCGACGCGGACGAGCGTGCGGTGCGGGCCGCGCTGGAGTCCACGGGCACCCTGGAGCTCGCCGACCGCCCGGTCGACGAACTGTCGGGCGGTCAGCGCCAGCGGGTCTGGATCGCCATGGCATTGGCGCAGGAGACCGATCTGTTGCTCCTCGACGAGCCGACCACGTTCCTCGACATCACCCACCAGGTCGAGGTCCTCAACCTGGTCCATCGGCTGAACCGCGACCAGGAACGGACCGTGGTCGTGGTGCTCCACGACCTCAACCTCGCGTGCCGGTATGCGCACCACATCGTGGCCATGCGCGAAGGGGAGATCGTGGCGGCCGGTCCGCCGGCCGAGGTGGTGACGGCTGCGGCGGTCGCGGACGTGTTCGGGCTCGACTGCGTGGTCATCCCCGATCCCGTGAGCGACACCCCGCTGGTGATCCCGACCGACACTCGTGGTGACCGGTCGGCGGAGCGCTCCGCCTGAGACCATCATCTGCAACTTCGGTCTGTAAGGCTTGCCTAATAGTACCTGGCTGGCTAGCCTGCGGCAGACCGCGTTGGGCTGATGCGGAAACGCCGGGGCTGGGGAGCAGCGATCCCAGCCCCGGCATCAGCCCTGCCGGGCCGCACGACGGAGTTCGTCCAATCGCTCTGCGGCCCCACGAGTGCGTTCGGGCCGGCGGCGCATCAGGTCGACCACAAGCGCCTCCACGACGGCGAGCGTCGGAACCAACGACGCCAGGCCGGCTGCCGCGCCTCGTGTGACCGGGACGCCGATCGACGTGTCTCCATCAGCGAGTGGAGGCGAGCCGATGACGACGAGTGGGCACCCGGTGGCCGCTGCCGCAGCCCGGAACGCGGGCAACTGTGGGTGGCGGTCCGCATAGGAGAACAGCAGCAACACATCCTCGGCCGATGTCGTGACCAACTGGTCGGCCAGATTCCGTCCGGTCGCCGTCGTCGCGGTCGCCGGGATCCCGCAGCGCTGCAGGAGGACCACCGTGGTCTGGGCGATGCCGGCTGCGGGTCCGATCCCGCCCACGACGACACGCTCGGCCCCGTCGATCGCCCGACCGGCTGCCTCGAGGCGGGGGAGCGCCTCTCCTGCTGCGTGGGCGACGGCACGGGCCGAGTCATGGAAGCGTTCGGCCGTTCCGGAGGCGCCGCCCACCGGGTGATCCGCGATGGTCGCCGCGGTCCGACTCGACCAGTCGTCGCCGATCGCTGCACGCTTCAGCTCGTCGAATCCCGCATGGCCGAGGAGGCGGGCGGTCCGGATGACCGTTGCATCGCTGACCTGTGCTCGGTCGGCGATGTCGAGGGCCGACATCAGGGCCACGCGCGGCCCGAGCTCGTCCAGCACATCGACGACTCGTCGCACGGCCGGCGGGTGGTTCGAGCTCATGGCGTCGTCCCCGCTGGCATCCTGAGGCGATGGTCGCCGGTGAAGAGCCTTGCCCCGACGCCGATGGCCATGACGGTCGTCGTCATGGCCACCGAGCCCAGGACGAGGAACATCACCGCCGCCTGGACGAGGACGGCGTCGGACGCGTCGACACCCGCCAGGATCAGGCCCACCATCGCCCCGGGGAGGAAGACGATGCCCACCGACTTCGTGCGTTCGATCTGAGGGATCAACGCCTGACGCAGGCTTCGGCGGACGTGGGGAGCGAATGCGGTGGTGCTCGGAAGGCCCAGCGACAGCCGGGCCTCGATCTCGCTCCGGTGCTCGGTCGACTCCGCCACCAGCCGCTTGCAGACCAGGACCGTGGCACCGAGCGAGTTGCCGACCATCATCCCGGCGAGTGGTACGAGAGCTCGGCCCTCGAGCTCGAACACCTGGAGGCCGAAGAGCACGGCGATGCTGATCCCGGTCGCGGCGCCGAATGCGCCGACCGCCAAGCCCGTCACCCTCACGTCGCTGCCGACGCGACGTTGGGTGGTGTTGGCGGCGAACGCGATCATGACGACGATCCAGAGCCACGACAGGATCAGCGGGTCGTCGTCGTCGACCACGAGATGGAGGGCCGTACCGACGACCGCGAGCTGGCCGGCGGCGCGGATGCACGCCACGACGATGTCCCGCTCGAGGCCGAGGCGCCGCCACGCGGAGATGAGCAGCGTCAAGGCGACCAGGATCGCTGACAACGCGAGGCCGACGCCGGTGATGGTTCCGGTGTCCGTCACGCCGCCCCCAGGGCCTGGTGGACGGCCGGATGGTCGACCCCCCGGAGCGCGTCGATGGTGCCGACCGCGGCGACGGTGCCCTCGCTCATCACGATCACGGTGTTCGCCAGCCGACGGATCTGCGCGGGATCGTGGGAGACCCAGACCCAGCGGACGCCGTCGGTGTCGGTGAGCCTGCGTGCCAGGAGCTCGATGTTCTCGGTCGCCTCGCCGTCCAGGGATGCGGTTGGTTCGTCGGCGAGGATGACCTCGGGTGCGGTGGCGAGCGTCCGGGCGATGCAGAGGCGCTGCGCCTCGCCGCCCGACAGGGTCGCCGCCGACTGGTCGATCTTGTCTCCGAGTCCGACGCGGCCGAGGAGGTGTTCGGCCGCCGGTCTGGTGAGGGCGGGTTCCGCGACGCGCAGGTTGTCGA
The DNA here is from genome assembly GCA_039029775.1 of Actinomycetota bacterium. GTDB lineage: Bacteria > Actinomycetota > Acidimicrobiia > Acidimicrobiales > UBA8592 > JBCCFK01. The sequence goes on from JBCCFK010000146.1 coordinate 3,930, forward strand.
GCGCCGTCCCCTCGAAGACCAAGGGGTGCTGCGCGATGTAGCCGACCCTGCGGCGGAGCTCGCAGGGGTCCCCGTTCGCCACGTCGACCTCGTTCCACGCGACGGTCCCACCCGTGGGGACGTCGAGGCGGTTCATGAGGCGGAGGAGCGATGTCTTGCCGGAGCCCGAGGCCCCGGCGATCACCGCGAACCCCTCCCACGACAGCTCGAGATCGACGTCCCGCAGCACCGCAGCCCCGTCGACATCACGGTGGACGCCACGGATGGACAACAGCCTCGTGTTCACATGACAACTATATCGATGTCGTGTTCACGAGATCGCAGGTTCGCTCCTGGCCAACTCACCGATTGCGTCGAGGGTCGCCTGGATCCTCCGCTCATCGCCGATGGCCTCCACGAAGAACGCCATCCTCCGAGCACCGGTCTTCTCGCGGAACTCGGCGATGCGGTCGTAGACGACGTCGCGAGGGCCGACGATCGCGCCATCGGCAACACCCCTCGCCATCGCAGAACGGTCTGTGCCTGGTCCGTGATGGCCGCCGGTGCGACCCCTGGCGTCGGCGGCCCCGGGCACGTGCGGCCATGCGCCGCCGGCGAACAGTTCCGTCAGCCGCTCGGCGAGGAGGGCCCGGGTGCCTTCCTCGTCGTCGTCGACGACGGCGATCAAGGTGTGGAGGTGGCCGACGTCGTCGGCCGCGCCCGCGGCGTCGCGATACGCCTCCTGGAGTTGGACCCGGGCGTCGACGGGCACTGCGAAGTAGTGCTGCAGCGGCAGTCGGTGTTCCGCAGCGAAGGCGATGCCGTCGGCTGACCGCGTGGCGATGAAGAGCGGTGGTTTCTCGGACCGCGGCGTCGGCTGCAGCACGCTCGCCCCGGTCGTGTGGGTGTCGCGGGCGACGTTCGGGTCCGCCCACAGCCCCAGGATCTCGGCCGCCGAACGGAGGGGTTCCTCGGTCCACCGGTCGATGCTGACGTCGAGGACCTCGTAGTCCTTCAGGTAGCCGCCCCGGCCGATACCGAGGTCGAAGCGGCCCCCGCTCAACTGGTCGAGAAGCGCAGCGTGCTCGGCGAGTTCGACCGGGTGGTACAGCGGCGCGAGCGCGACGGCGGTGCCGACGCGGATGCGTTCGGTGCGCCCGAGAAGGAATCCGGCCGTCGTGACCGCGCTCGGGTTGATGCCGAACGGGATGAAGTGGTGCTCGGTGATCCACAGGTCGTGGAGGCCCAGGCGCTCCGCTTCGGTGGCCTGATGGAGTGTGATACGCATGACGTCCTCGGCGCGGTCTCCGAGGTTCCCGCCCATGTTGAGGAGCAGGCCGTACGAGGCTTCTTGAGACATCGATTCCCCTCCGGCTAGAGTGTTAAGTATACCTAACAATACCTGACGAGAGGCGTGTGGGAAGGGGTCACATGGCGAACACCGGAGTATCGGACCGGATCCCGAGTCACTTTCTCGTGCGCGTGGAGTCGCTCCACGACGCCGTCGCCGACTTCGAGGCGGCGGGTTTCAACGTCGTGTGGGGCCAGCGCCCCGAGGACGCCCACAACGCGCTCATCCACTTCCACGAGGGGCCCTTCCTCGAGCTGTTCGAGCCGCTGCCGCACGGATGGCAGGGGCCGGTGTTCAAGGTGCTCGCAAAGGTGGGATCCGCGACGAGGCACCCGATGCTCTCGCGCATCGAACGCTGGATCGGCGCCCGGGGTCTGTGTGAATGGGCGATTGAGACCAATCTCCCGATCGAGGAGGTGTTGCCCGCCATCGAGGCGACCGGAACCGAGATGGGCAAGCCCCGTCCGATCAAGCGCCGCCCGCCCGAAGGTCCGGTCCTGGAGTGGTCGATCGCCACGCCCGCCGACCTCGAGTTGCCGTTCATCATGGACCCGTATCGTCCCGCCCCGCAGATTCCCGAGGAGGCCGCGGAGCACGAGAACCGCATCGCCCGGTTGGTCGGTCTCGACCTGGTCCACCCGGACCCGCCGCATCATGCAGGTGACCTGCAGCGATACCTGGGTCACGGGGAGCTCAGCTCCGACCCCGACGGGGTCAGCGCCCGCTTGACCGTCGGTGCATTCGACATCTCGATCGCGCCGGGGCCGGAGTATCGCATCGCCGGCTTGCGTGGCTTCGCCCGCGAGACCGAGGTCGAGTTGGACCTGCACGGCCTCCACCTCACCGCGAGCTGACGATTCGGGTCAGTCCGGCTCGCCGGCGCGGGTTCGGTCTCAGGGCACCCGTGGTCACCGACCCCAGGTCGTCACGCCACGCTCCAGCTCGAGTGCCACCACTGCGGAGCGACAACCCACGGTCGAGGGCGGTGGTCAGCTCGGCGTCAGCTCACCGAGGAGCCGCTCCAGGAGCTCCAGCTGGAGTGGGATCGTGAGCACCGAGTCGAAGACCACCAGGGCGGCGTCGAAGAGGGTGATGCGGGTGACGCGTCCTGCCTCGACCGCGGGGAGGGTGCGCCAGAGGGGGTTCTCCTCCAGCGTTGCCAGCGAGGAACCGAAGGGATCGATGACCACGATCGCTTCGGCTGCGATCTCGCCGAGCCGTTCCTCCGGGTAGGCGTTCCCGCCCGGCTGCGCATCTGGCTGGGGCGCTTCGAGCGGGGGGAGACCGGCTGCGACGAGCGTGTCGCTGAGCGGGCTGTCGGCGTTGAAGACGAGCGCCCCGCCGGCGTCGGCGGCGAACACGAAGGCCAGCGTCGGAGCGGTCGCTGCGAGCTCCGGGTCGAAGCTGGCGAGCGTTGCTTCGGTCTCGAGCCGCAGGACTTCGGCCTGATCCTGAGTGCCCGTGGCCTCGGCGACGATTCGGAGGATCTCTCGCCAGCCGATGTCGGGCGTCTCGATCGATGGTGCGACACCCTGCCAGCGTCCGAGGTCGTCGCCGAAGAGGCCCTCGGGTCCGATGATGAGGTCCGGTTCGAACGCGGCGATCCGTTCGATGTTGATGTCCGCATCCGTGAACATTTCGACGCTCGGATCCAGCCGTTCCGAGATCCATGGGAGCACGAGCGGGAGCCGCTGGCCTGCGGCCACCGGTTGGATGCCGAGCGCGAGGAGCGATGCCAGCTCAGCGGTGTCGGTGAGCGTCACGATGCGCGTCGGTTCCTGGTCGATCGTCGTCGAGCCTCCGACGTGTTCCACCACGACGGGGAACGGCGAGGCGGGCTCGGGGGATGCCGTTGGCTGGGGGGTCTGGTCCGGGGGCGGGGAGGTGGGCTGGGCGGAGGGTTGCGGCTCGATGGGTGCGGTGGTGGGGGTCGCGGCCGACTCGGGCGTCGGCTCCGAGACCGGATCGCTTCCTGCCTCGCGCTCGTTTCGGTCCGCTGCGGCACAGCTCGATCCGAGGAGCAGGAGTACCACCACCGCGCGGGCGAGTCGCCCCGAGAACGTGCCTGGTCGGTCGAACACGAAGGAATTCTAAGTACCTTCAAATTCCTCCGTCAACCATCCCTATCTGCGCGCGTCAAGGAGGGCGACGACGTCCGTCGGTCGATCTCGACCGAGCGGCGCGACGAGGCCGAAGCGGGCCACAATGGCTCGTGATGAAGCACCGGTACGGCACGCTGAGCCGCGAGGTCGCAGCCGAGGCTGCGGTCGAGTTGGGGTTCCAGGGCCTGACTCTGACCGCAGTCGCCGAGCGTCTCGGCGTGACCGCGGCGGCCCTCTACTACCACGTCGCGGATCGCAACGATCTGTTCCGCGCTGCGATCGACCGGGTTGCCGCCAGCGACCTGGAACCCATCGGTCCCATCGACGACGTCGCGGTGTTCGTACGCGCAGAGGCGACGAGACTGTTCGAGCTGTTCGCCAAGTATCCAGGTCTGACGGCGGCTCTCCGTTCCCTCGACCTCCCCCCGGAGTCCTTCGGAATGCGAGTGGCGGAGGCCCACCGGGCGTTGACCGACCACGGCATGGCCCCGGAGCGGGCATTCCTCACACTGGCGGTCATGTACTCACATGCACTCGAGACCGCGACGTGGCTCACGTCGCCGGACATGGTGTCGCTGGCGCAGGCGAGCGGCGGCCTGGTGGCCGATCGCCGTGAGGACGGATTTGTCCGCCTCATGGCCACCTTCGCGGCGAGCCCGCCGGAAGACACGTTTCAACAGATGCTGGACATCCTGATTCACGGCGTCGATTCCGGCTGATCCAGCCGGGGAGGGCTGGGCTCGATCAGCGCAGCTCGCCCGAGCGGGCCCGCTCCCAGGTGTGCCAGAGGTCGGCGTAGGGGCTCGCCGTGGACACCAGCTCGTCGTGGCTGCCGTCGGCCACGATGCGGCCGTCGGCGACCATGACGACGCGATCCATGGCGGGGGCCGCATCGAGCCGGTGGGCGATGGCCACGAGCGTCCGCCCGGCCAGGGCCGTCCGGAGTTGGCGCTCGGTGCGGCCCGCACTGTCGGGTGACAGGTCGGCCATCGCTTCGTCGAGCACGACGACCGGGGGATCGAGGCAGATGATCCGTGCGAGGTTCAGCTGCTGTGATCGGGCGGGGGTGATGGCGGGGTGGTTCGTGGTCAGGAGCGTGTCGAGGCCGTCATCGAGCTCGCGGACCCAGCCCCAGGCGTCGGCGGCCTCGAGCGCGGCGATGATGCGGTCGTCGGTGGCGTCGGGGCGGCCGAGCGCGACGTTGTCGCGGACCGAGCGCGCGAAGACGTGCGTCTCCTGGGTCACCAGCGCGACGCGCCGGCGGAGTTCGTCGCGTCGGATGCCGGTGATCACGGCGCCGCCGACCTCGACCGTTCCCGACCAGGGGTCGTGGGTGCCACAGATCAGGCCGGCCAGGGTGCTCTTGCCGGCACCAGAGGGTCCGACCACGAGGACGCGCTGACCGGCAGGGATGTCGAGGTCGACGCTCTCGAGCACCGGACGCGTCGGCTCGTACCCGAACGACACGTCGCGCAGGCTCACCGGCAAGCCGGTCGGCTCGCTTGTCCGCGCGCCTGCAGCGTCCTCCGGCCAGGTCGCGGTCCGCTCGTGCGCTTCGCTGAGCTCGATGAGGCCGACGATCCGCTCCAGTGACGCCTTGGCCTGCTGCACCTCGTCCACCTGTTCGAGCAGGGTGTTGACCGGATCGATCAGGCGCAGCATGTAGAGGCTGGATGCGGTGAGCGCCCCGGCCGAGAGCGAGCCCTGGTCGAGGAAGTACGCGCCGAGGCCCATGACGGTGGCGAGCGCTGCGGCCTGGCCGAACCGCAATGCGGGACGGAGCCGGTTGCGCGCCGCCGTCGTGGCCAGCTGCGACGCCCGGCGCTCGGCTCCGCGGTCGTCGAGCACCCGGTGGCTCACGTCGGCGGCGCCGAACGCCCAGAGCGTCCGACGGCCCGTGTAGTGCTCGAGCAGCGCCGCCGACCGGTCGGCGTCGGCCTGGCGTTCGCGTCGATAGCGGACACCTGCGTTGCGCACATACCAACGCACGCCCGGAGCGGCCACGGCGGCGCCGACGCTCAACCCGACCACCGCCAGGCGCCAGTCGGCGATCACCAGGGCGACCGTCATGCCCATCGCCATCACGCTGGAGAACAGGACGGAGGGCAGCGACGTCCGCGTGGCGGTCGAGAGCGTCTCGACGTCGCCGGTGGCACGGGCAACGAGCTCGCCGGTGCCGACCGACTCGACGATCGAACCCGGCAGGGACACGGCCGCGTCGTACACACGCGTCCGGAGCTCGTCGAGGATCGACTCGCCGAACCGGGCGGCCTCATAGCGCCCGAACATGACGCCGACGACGCCGAGGACGGTGACGCCGAACATCGCAGCGACCAGCCACCTGAGGTCGTCGCGGTCGCCGTCGGTGGTCGCGAGGTTGACAGCGGCGCCGATGATGGCCGGGATCGCGCTGAAGGCGAGCGTGACGACGACCAGCAGTCCGATGACCGCGACCAGAGCTCGCTTCCGTTCACGAACGAGCGCGCCGGCATGGCGACGAACGGCGTCGCCGTCGGCTTCGGGCAGCATCGGGTGCGTCATCTCGCTCATCGGCCACCGCCCATCAGGTCCCGGTACAGCTCGTCGGAGGAGATGAGCTCGGGGTGGGACGCCGTCGCCCGGATGCGCCCGTCGTGCACGAAGCTGACGCGGCCGCACGCGGCCAGAAGCGGTGGGGAGGTGGTGAGGATGAGCGTTGCCGGTCGATCGATCGCCTGCAGTCGCTCGACGACGGTGGCCTCGGTGACTGCATCGAGCGCGCTGGTCGGCTCGAGGATGACGAGCGCTGCGGTGCGGGCCAGGAGCGCCTGGGCGATGGCGACACGCTGGCGTTGGCCTCCGCTGAGCCGCAGCCCGCGCTCGCCGATGGGACGCTCGAGTGCGTCCGGCCGGTCGAGGACGTCGTCGGCACCGGCGGCTCGGAGAGCCTCCAGGGCCTGCTCGGCCGTCGCCTGCGGATGCGCCAGCCGAAGATTGTCGAGGAGCGTCCCCGACAGCAGCCATGGGCGCTCGGTGTCCACCACGGTCAGATGGGCCGGCAGGTCGGCGAGCGGGATCTTCGAGATGTCCGATCCACCGGCGCGGATCGCGCCGCGAGTGGGGTCGCGGTGGCGACTCAGGAGCGCGCCGATGGCCGCTGCGTCCCTGCTGCGCAGGC
>JBCCFK010000147.1:0-10386 GCA_039029775.1 Actinomycetota bacterium
GGGGGATGAACGAGGCCGCGAGGTGGGACGCGATGGCGCTGTGGGACAAGGCCGAGTTCAACGGCACGGAGCTCAGGGCCTTCGCGGGCAACTTCTTGTACTCGACCGGCGCCAACGAGACCGCCGGCCGCTTCTGTCGCGGTCACTTCGATCTGCCGATGCGTGGCTGCACCGTCGCGCTGGACGGCCGGGAGGTCGTCACGAGGGGCGTACTCCATCAGAACCTGCGAGCCGGGGGGCAGCAATGACCGATTACGACCGGATCCGGATCCTGTGGCCCGATCACCTCGGCATCCCGCGTGGGAAGTACCTGCCGGTCCACCTGGCCGAGAGGGGGACCGGCCACTGCGTCACCACGTTCGGCCTCGGATACGACCGCAGCATGATCCCCGCACCGGGGTCCTACCTGCTCGAGGGGCTCAAGGACGTCTGGGCGACCTATGACCCGGCGGAGCTGCATCCGGGATGGGAGGACGACGGCACCGGGGTCGCCGTCGCCCACCTCGACTTCGAGGGCGCGCCGTACACCTTCGCGGCGCGCCATGCGCTCCAGCAGGCGGTCGCCGGGTGGGAGGAGCTCGGGTACCGGCCGCAGGTCGGCATCGAGCTCGAGGCCTACGTGTTGCAGGACGACGGGGAGGGCGGGTTCGAGCGTTGGAAGACGCCGCGGTCGTTCGTCTACGGAACCGGCCGGTCGGCGGACCCGACCGGCCTGATCGACGACATCCTCCGGACGGCATGGCGGTGCGGGTTCCCGCTGGAGTCGGTCAACGCCGAGTTCGACGAGGCCCAGTTCGAGCTGACGCTCGAGCATCGCCCCGCATTGCGTGCCGCCGACGACGCATTCCTCTTCCGTGTGCTCGCCCGCGAGGTGGCGCTCGAGCACGGCCTCGACCTGACGTTCCTGGGCAAGCCCTTCCCCGGCGTCAGCGGGAGCGGCGTGCACGTCAACTTCTCGATGCTCGACGCCGACGGCCGCAACGTCTTCGACGATCCCGAGGCCGAGCACGGGCTCGCCGACCTGGCGCGGCAGTGCATCGCCGGGCTGGTCGCACACCATCGTGGTCTCACCGCACTGTGCGCTCCGACGGTCAACGCCTATCGGCGTCTCCAGCCCGCCGAGCTCAGCGGCTACTGGGCCAACTGGGGGTACGAGCACCGCTGCGTCGGCAACCGCGTACCCGACAACCGCGGGAGTGCGACCCGGATCGAGAGCCGGCTGGCCGACGGTGCCGTCAACATCCACCTGGGGGTCGCCGCGGTGCTGCAGGCCGCGCGCCTCGGTGTCGTCGGCGAGCTCGACTGCCCCGACCCCGAGACCGGCGACGGCTTCGAGGACGTCAACACCGACGTGTGTTCGGCTCCGTCGCTGTCGGCTGCGCTCGACGACCTCGAAGCCGACGGCGCTCTCGTGGACGCGGTCGGTCGAGATGTCTGCGAGAACTTCGTGGCCAACAAACGCGCCGAGTGGGATCGCTACATCGCCGCGGTCGGCGAGGACACCCCCGGAGGCGACGTCACCTCCTGGGAGATCGCCGAATACCTCATGTACCACTGAGATGGCGCGCTTCGTGGTCTGACCGGAGGGCGCGCCACTGAGATGGCGCGCTCCGTGGTCTGACCGGAGGGCGCGCCAACTTCACTCGTCCGCCGTCAGATCGAGACCCAACCCGGCGACGAGCTGTCCGAGCGCCGAGTCCTCGGAGATCATCGATCGGAGCCGTCGGCGCGCCGTGCGGACCGAGCTCGGTCTGGTCAGGCCGTAGCGAGCTGCGATGGCTGCGACGGGTAACGCCGACACCTGCGCGGCGAGCACGATGGCCACCAGTCGTGCTGGGTTCCGCCGCCCCCGGACCAACGCGTAGAGCTCGTCGACGCTCATCCCGAACGCGAGGGCCACGGCATGGTCGCTCTTGGTGAGCGCCGGCTCGTGATCGACCGGGGAGGTCCATGCGAGGGCCGCGGCGGGATCCGGGTCACGACTCATCCCCTCGACGTCGGTGGCGTGCCCCACGACGTCGTCGAGGTATTCCGGGCCCGACCGCGTACCGAGCAGGTCGAGATGCAGCCACGGCAAGGGCGTCCGGCCCCGTGCGTGCGCCGCCATGCTCGACCACCGCCAGTCTCCCGGTCTGGCGACCAGACCGGCACGGACGGGGTTGAGGTGGATGTAGATCCCGGTCCGGGCGAGCTGCACCTCGTCTTCGATGCGCTCCGAACGAAACCGGCCCTGGAACAGGGTTCCGTTCCGCTCGTGGCGTCGATTGAACGACGTCGCGTAGCGGCCGTCGAGGTGTTGCATCGCGGCCGACAGACGGCCCTCGGTCGACTCGAGAAGGAGGTGGTAGTGGTTGCCCATCAACACGAAGGCCAGGACCCGGATGCCGTAGTCGGGTTCGAGCGCGGCGACGAGCGCGAGGAACGAGCGCCGATCCGCGTCCGAGCGATAGATCATGGTCTGAGCGGTCCCCCGATTCACCACGTGATGCAGCGCGCCGGGGTAGTCGTTGCGGCGACGGTTGCTCATGGCCCCGAACGCTATGGGCGGGGTGTGACAGCGATCGCCGCGCCGAGTTGGCGCGCTTCGTGGTCAGACCGCCAGGCGCGCCAACTGTCGGTCGGTCGGCGGGGGCGTGCCAGGATGCGGGCCATGGGTATCGGTGACGAGATCACGCTGGCCGACCTCGAATCGGAGCCGGACTCGATCCTCGCCCGGATGCGGGTCGAGGAACCGGTGTGTTGGGTGCCGGCACTGGAGATGTGGTTGGTCACGCGCTGGGACGACGTGGCTCATGTCGAGGCGCACCCGGAGGTGTTCACGGCGGCGACCGAACCCTCGTTCCTCGCCCGCGCGCTCGGTCCGAACATGCTCACCTGCGACCCGCCGGAGGCGACGCGGCTGCAGGACATCATGCGGCCGCCCTTCCAGGCGGGCGGCCGGAGTGGCACGTTCGTCGCCGACGAGCTGGTTGGCGTCGCCGATCGGCTGCTCGGGGACCTCGAGCCGGACGGGTTCGACGTCATGCAGGGCTACGCCGACCTGCTCGCGGCCGGCGGCCTGGCCACGGTGCTCGGGCTGGACGAGCACGGTTTCGATCGCATGTGGGGATGGTGCGAGGGGCTCTGTGCCGACATCGCCAACTTCGAGAACGACCCCGAGCTGACCGCGCTCGGCGAGCGGACGAAGCTCGAGCTCGGCGCGGCCATCCAGGAACGACTCGACGGCGCGGCGGACGACTCGGCGATCGCCTGGTTCGTCGCGCACGGTGCGAGTCCGGACGAGGTCGTCAACAACGTCCGGCTGATGATCTCCGGTGGCATCAACGAGCCACGTGACGGGATCGGCCTCGTCACCTGGGTCATGCTCACCCACCCCGACCTGCGTCGGCGGGCCCTGGCAGAACCCCGGGCGATGCGCCGACTCGTCGAGGAGGTGTTCCGGGTCCATTCACCGGTCGGCACCGTGACCCGCCAGGCGACGAGGCAGGTCGAACTGGCCGGGGTGTCGATTCCCGCCGGTCAGCTCGTCTCGGGTGTCCTGCGATCGATCAACCTCGACGAGAGCCACTGGGATCGGCCAACCGGGATCGACCTCGACCGTCGGCAGGGAGCGCACGCCGCCTTCGCGCTCGGCGCGCACCGGTGCCTGGGGGAGTGGTTGGGCCGGCAGGAGGTGCGCATCGGGGTCGAGCGGTTGTTCGCCCGGTTCCCCGATCTACGGCTCGATCCCGCGCACGAGGTCGAGCTGCACGGGTTCGAGTTCCGAGGCCCGAAGGCCGTGCACGTCCTGACCTGAGCGACCGGGGCGTCGGTCGACCGGGGGTGCGATGTCGTCGAGGCGTCAGTCGACCGGGAACGCGACCTCGTCGAGGAACCAGTCGACCAGTGCGTGGCACTGCTCGATGTTGTTCGCCTCGTTCGCGACCACGCCGGCGAGGATCTCCTCGCGCGTGACCCCGTGCTCCTCGAGGTATTCGTCGGGAGCGTTGGACAGGAACCCCTTCACATGGGCGACGTCGACCTCGGGATGGAACTGGGTTCCGACCGTCGTGCCGATGCGGATCAGGTGCACGGCGTCGGGCGTCTCGGCCAGGACCTCGGCCCCGGGTGGCGGGGTGAAGCGGTCGTGGTGCCACGCCATCCACGGGCCCGCGCCGACCGGGTTGGGTCCGTCGGGGCCCTCGGTCAGCTCGTACCAGCCGATCTCGGTGACGGGTGCCTTCTCCACGCTGCCCCCGAGCGCTTCGGCGATGAGCTGACCGCCGAAGCACACACCGAGCACCGGCATGCCGACGTCGTGGGCGTCGCGGACGAGATCGACCTCGTCGTGGATCCAGTTGGAGATCTCGTCCTTCTCGGTGAGGGACCTGATCGAGCCCATCGGGACCAGCAGGTCGTAGTCGTCGAGGGAGGGGAACGGTGGGGCGTCGTTGGGCCTGTCGTACTCGGCCGTGATCAGGTGGTTGTCGACCTCGAAACCGCGCTCGCGCAGCCGGGCCTCGACCTGGCATGCGCCGCCATCGGGTTCGTGGACGAGCACCAGGGCCCGCCGGGTCGCGCCGCTCACAGGTCGAACCAGATGTGGGTCTGGCCGGTCCCGGCGACGGCTTCGTAGTCGCCGAACTGTTCTCCGGTCGCGGTGCAGTCAGGTCCGCCGATCGCTCCGAGCATGGAGAGATAGTGGCCGAAGAATCCCTCGGGCGCATGAGCGCGGAACTCGGGGACGAAGTCGAGGACGGCCGCGTGGTCACCGTGCAGGAGGCGATCGATGACATGGCGATCGGCCGCCGCAGCCTCGGGGGTGCGGATGTGGCGATCCGGATCGGCGCCCTCGTGATCGCGGAATCGGCGGAGCGGCCAGAACCGGTGGCTCAGTCCGCCGCTGGCCAACACCACGATGCGGCGGTCGAGGTCGGCGACGGCGTCGGCGAGCAGCTGTCCGTACAGCAGGAAGTCCTCGGGCTCGGCCGTCTGGCAGATCGAGGCCGAGACCCACCGCTCGTCGCCCTGCAGGAACGGCAGCAGATTGATGGTGGGGTAGTGCACGGGTAGGTGCGGATCGTCGATGGCCGTGATCCAGGTGTCCTCCCGGTCGTCCGACAACGCAGCCCAGGCGTCGGCCAGGTCGGGATCGCCGGGGAAGTCGTAGGGCATCTGCGACATCCCGCGTGGCAGTTCCTCGGAGGTGTACCTGCCGGACCGGCGGGCCTGCGATGCCACGACGTGCTCGATCGTGGTGAACCAGTGGGTGTCGAACACGACGACGGTGTCGACCTCGAGGGGCCCGAGCTTCCGGGTGCGGAGGTCGTGCAGGCCCTGCACCAGCGTGGTGTCCTCCCCATCGTTCAGCTCCCGGCGCACGGCCTCGGGCAGGACGATGGTCGGGACGTGCGAGACGAGCGCGGCGCCGACGATCTCGCCCATCAGGCCACCACCTTCACCGGGAGTCGCTTGATGCCGGCGATGAAGTTCGACCGGAGGTGGTCGACCTCGCCGTTGGGTTCGAACCTGTCGATGCGCTTCATCAGCTCCTCGAACACCAATCGGACCTCCATGCGGGCGAGCCAGGCACCCAGGCACAGATGGGGGCCGTTGCGGCCGAACGCCATGTGGTCGTTCTTCTCGCGGGCGAGATCGAATCGGAACGGGTTCTCGAACCCGTCGTCGTCGTGGTTGGCCGAGTTGAACCACATCACGACCTTGTCGCCGGCCTTGATCTGCTTGCCGCCGAACTCGAGGTCGCGGGTGGCGGTCCGCCGGAAGTGCATCGTCACCGAGCTCGTGCGCAGCACCTCCTCGACGGCCGTCGGCATGAGCTCGGGATGATCCCGCAGGGTCTGCCAGAGCCGCGGGTGGTTCATCATCGTCCACATGCCGTGGGTCATCGTGTAGCGGGTGGTGTCGTTGCCCGCGGCGACGAGCAGGGTGAAGAAGTTGTTGAACTCGTGGTCGGTCAGGGGAACGCCGTCGACCGCCGGCGCCAGCAGCTGGCTGATGATGTCGTCGCGCGGGCACGTCCGCCGGTCGCCGACCTGCTCCTGCGCGAACTTGAAGATCTCGATGGCCGCGGGGGAGCGGAACGGAACCATGCGGAACTCGTCGGTGTCGACCAGGTCCACCGGATAGTCGGTGAAGTCCGGATCGGTGTTGCCGAGGAGCGCATCGCCCCAGGCCACGAGCTGACGGCCGTGTTCGTCGTCGGTGCCGAGCAGCTCGCCGAGCATCCGCATCGGCAGCTCTTCGGCGATGTGATGCACGAAGTCGAACTCGTCCTGCTGCAGCGCTCGCTCCACGACCTCGGCGGCCAGGGCTCGGATCGGTTCCTCGTAGCTCTCGACCGTGCGGCGGGTGAACCCCTTGCTGACGAGCCGCCGGTAGCGCGTGTGCTCTGGCGGGTCCATCTCCATCATCGTCTTGCGGGCCGCGTTCTCCTCGGGGTCCATCTCCTCGAGGCGTATCCCGGCCTCGGAGGTGAAGGCGTCGACATCGCGGCTGACCTGCAGCGCGTCCTGGTAGCGCAGGATCGACCAGAACCCGGAGGCGTCCTTCTCGGGGGTCCAGTGCACCGGGTCCTCGTCGCGGAGGCGCCGGAAGGTCGCGTGTGGCACGCCCGAGGTGTAGGCGTCGTGGGACGTGATGTCCGCGTCGTCGGGGCCGAGGTCGGGCAGGTAGTCGTCGACGTAGGTGCTCATGCCGAGCCCCCGTCTGCAGGCTCGCCTCCGGCCACGTTCTCCGCTTCGGGCGGCTCCGCGGCCGGGCCGCTCGGGCCTCCGCCTGCGGCGACGTTCTCCGCTTCGGGCGGCTCCGCGGCCGGGCCGCTCGGGCCTCCGCCTGCGGCCATGGGGTTGTGGGCGGCCCACAGGGTCGTGCCGCCCGCCATGGAGTTGCCGACCTGGCGGTAGTAGCCACCGATGACCTCGATCGGCTGCATCCGGTGCAGCTCCTCGGTCGGGTTGTCGTGGATGTCGAGCTCCGCCTCGCCGGCGTACACCGGGCCCAGCTCGACGTCGAAGCCACGCATGGTGACCAGCTCGTCGAGCGAGTCGCGCCCGTCCATCTCGATCGCGGGCATCTGGCGGCTGTGCACCATCGGGTGCCCGTTGACGAAGCCCGCCGAGTCGGCGGTCCCGGTGATCGTGAACCGGGCGTCTGCGATGCGACGACCCCAGGTCGAGAGGGTGGCGCCGAAGCGACCGCCCGGCTCGAGCCGCGGGCCGGCCCTGCCGATCGTCACGGGACGGGTCATCCAGATCTCGGACATCTTCTTCGGGTAGCCCTGGACGTGGCCGCGGGCCATCGCGAAGTCCTTGTCGACCCAGATGTAGGCGGCGCGGGAGTAGGTCTCGCCCTGGTACTTGCAGCGGACGACGACGAACACCTCCTTGTACTGCGCACGTGCCGGGTCCAGGAGCTCCTCGAAGCTGTCGCTGCAGCTCTGCCACTCCGCCCAGATGATCGCGACCGCACCGGGGTCGTCGTCGGCGGGCTCGAGGGGGGCGGGCAGGAGCTCCGCCACGTTCGCCGGGTCGGTCCTGAACTCGACCGTGAGCATCTCGCCGGAGTAGTGCCACGGCGGTCCGGGCAGGATCCCGGCGGCGCCGGTCGGTGTGCGCGGGTACATGAACCCCTTGAGCTCGGCCATGGTGCGAACCTAATCGTTCGGTACCAAACGATCAACCGGGTGGTCGCGCGCGGCGTCAGCAGAGGACGAGGCGGGTGTCGATCTCGTCGAATCGATCGCGGGCGACCTGGGGGAGGCGACGGTCCGAGATCACGGTCTGGGCGGCGTCCAGCGGTGCGATCTGGGCGAGGCCCCTGGTGCCCCACTTCGTGTGGTCGGCCAGGACGACCACCTGACGCGACGCCCGGATGAACGCCTGGTTCATCTCGGCCTCCGCCAGGTTCGGCGTCGAGTAGCCGAGCTGTTCGTCCATCCCGTGGACCCCCATGAACAGGGTGTCGACGTGCAGGCTGGAGAGCGCTCCGGTGGCCACCGGGCCGACGAGCGCGTCCGACGGCGTTCGGATTCCGCCGGTCGACACCACGGTGATGCCGGCGGAGGCATCCGCGTAGAGGGCCTGCGCGATGGAGGGGGCATTGGTGATGACCGTGAGCTCGCCGACCGCCCGCAGACGCTTCGCGAAGGCCCAGGTGGTCGTCCCGGCGGTGAGCGCCACGGCCGAGCCGGGCTGGACCAGCTCCAGCGCCGCGTGGGCGATCGCGTCCTTCTCCTCGCGGTGCCGGCGCTGCTTGGCCGCGAACCCGGGCTCGAACGAGCTGAGGTTCCCGATGCGCGTGGCCCCGCCGTGGACCTTCTCGATCAGCCCGCGCTCGGCGAGTCGGTCGAGGTCGCGACGCACGGTCATCTCGGAGACGTCGAGCTCGTGGGCCAGCTCTCTGACGCGCACCGAACCCTCCCGCGTCACGGCGTCGACGATCATGTCGTGGCGTTGGCGCGCGAGCACGGTGACGTCGCTCCTCGGGTGGTCCGGTCCTGTGATGTCGAGCGTGCTGCGCCGGGCCGGGAAAGTCAAACAAATTCGAACATATCGATGTTCGAAGTGTCGCAAGAATCCTCCACATGACGAGGCAATCAAACACTTGACGACTAACGTGCTGCCGACAAAGCTCGTGTTCGATTGTGACCGGACGCGTTCGACTGTGGTGCTTCCGCAGTCGGTGCAGTCGCAATCGGACCGTAGACCTGGAGGGGAACTCTGAAATGTCCGACCTGATCCTGCCGAAGTCGCCGAGCCCGTCGACGCACGGCTACTCGCTGAGCCGTCGCTCGATGCTCAAGGGATCCGCTGCCGCCGGCGCACTCGCCGTCGGTGGTCCGGCTCTGCTGGCTGCGTGCGGCGACGACGACGACTCGAGCGGTGCCTTCGAACTCGGCTCCGCAAGTGGCGACCTGAGCCTCGGCTCCAACTACTCGAACGCGCTGCCCCAGGACGGCCTCGCCGCGGCCGTCGCGGCGCTGCCCAACGGTGACATCGACGTGTCGATCAACGAGGTCGATCACAACACGTTCCAGGAGAACATCACCACGTATCTCCAGAACCCCGACGACGTCATCCCGTGGTTCGCCGGCTTCCGCATGCGGTTCTTCGCCGAGCAGGACCTGCTGGGCGACATCACCGACGTCTGGGACGGCGGCCTGAACGACCTCCTCGGCGAGGGCTTCAAGACCGCGTCCACCGGCAACGACGGCAACCAGTACTTCGTGCCGTGGAGCTACTACATCTGGGGCATCTACTACCGCCCGAGCCTCTTCGACGAGTACGGCTGGAGCGCCCCGAGCGACCTGGACGGTCTCCAGAGCCTCGCCTCGGACATGCAGGACGTGGGTGTCACCCCGTTCGCGTTCGCCAACGACGGCTTCTGGCCGGCGATGGGCACCTTCGACCAGCTCAACTTCCGCCTCAACGGCTACCAGTTCCACGTCGACCTGATGGCCGGCAACGAGAGCTGGGAGGACGAGCGGGTCCGGAACGTGTTCACCACGTGGGAGAGCCTGCTGCCGATCCACCAGGAGAACCCCAACGGGCGCACCTGGGAAGAGGCCGCTGCGGCCGTCGTGAACAAGGAAGCCGGTCTGATGACGATCGGCACCTTCATCGGCTCGCAGTTCCCCGACGGCGACACGTCCGATCTGGACTTCTTCACCTTCCCCGAGCTGAACCCCGAGTTCGGCACGGGCACCGTGGAGGCCCCGATCGACGGCTGGATGATGGCTCGGAACCCGAGCAACGAGTCCGCCGCCAAGGAGCTGCTGTACCACTTCGGTACCGGTGCCGCGCAGGAGGCCTACCTCCGCGAGGATCCGTCGGTCGTCGCTCCGTCGACCGACCTCGACACCAGCATCTACAGCCCGCTGCAGAACAAGGTGCTCGACGCCGTGGCCGCCGCGCCGACGGTGACCCAGTTCCTCGACCGTGACACCAGCCCCGAGTTCGCGTCGAACGTCGCCGGTCCCCGGATCGCCGACTTCCTCGCCAACCCGGGCGACATCGACAGCATCCTCGCCGACATGCAGGAGCAGGCCCAGGTCATCCTGGGCGGCTGATCGAGCTGAACGTGTGAGACCGGCGGCGACCTCCGGGTCGCCGCCGGTTTCTCATTTCCGACCTCGGATGCCGGCGGCCCGCGCCGCGGCTCCGACACCCCGGCACCGTGCCCGCCGGTGGTGACAAGATGCGTTGGGCACGATTGTCGGGGACCACAAGGGGGGAGTGCGATGACCACGGTCGAGGCGCCGCCGGGCGCAGCGCCGAAGGCGCGCAGCCGCAAGAAGGCGCCACAGTTCAAAGGGCGCGACAAATGGGTGTTCTACGCCATGGTCGGGATCCCGACGGGCCTGCACGTGCTGCTGGTCTGGATCCCGAC
>JBCCFK010000148.1:0-10351 GCA_039029775.1 Actinomycetota bacterium
AGTTTCTCTGGGCATGGGCGCAATTTGGAGGATGTGGTGTCCGGTTCGTCGGGTGAAGCGATGATGCATCGACTCGGTCATCGGCGCGGACCCCGAGGTGAAGAGCCGCATCGACGCGCAGGTGTCGACCCCGAAGCTCGGGTCGTCCAGCAACCGGCCATAGTGAGTCGGGACGCCCATCAAGACCGATGCACCCGGCAACGCCTTCAGCACCGCGTCGACGGAGAACCGCGGGAGGAATCGGATCTCACAGCCGCTGAGGAATGCGCAGTGGAGCGCCACGAAGAGCCCGTGGACGTGGAAGACGGGGAGTCCGTGGACCAGGACGTCGTCGGGGCCGAACCCCCAGATCTCGTGCAGCGCCTGCGCGTTGCGCGTCAGGCCCCGGTGCGTGAGCATCGCTCCCTTCGGTCGGCCCGTGGTCCCCGACGTGTACAGCATCGCGGCGAGATCGCTCGCGTCGGTGTCGACGACCTCGCGGGAGGGTCGCGCTACCGCCGCGGCTTCGGCGAGGGTCCCGCCGCCCGCACCGTCGAGCGTCTCGGTGCGGGTCCCGGCCGTCGGCTCGTCGCCGGCGTCGGTGACCATGAGGGCGGGTCGGGCGTCGTCGACGAAGAAGCGGCGCTCGTCACCGGTGAAGGCCGGATTCAGCGGGATGTAGACGATGCCGCGTGCGAGGCACGCGAGGTACAGCGCGATGGCGTCGTGCGACTTTCCGGCCGTGGTGATCAGCCGCTGTCCGGCCGCGATGCCCAACTCGTCCAACGCACCGGCGAACTCCGCTGCTCGGGAGTCCAGATCGGCGTAGGTCCAGGGGTCGCCCGACGGCGGGACCAGGGCCGGGAGATCGGACGCGGAGGCGTAGCCGGCGCGAAGGGTCGTGGCCAGGTTGAGCGGTTCGGTCACGCAGAGAGTGAATCAGCTGCCCGATCGCCGTGCCACGACGCGGCCGGGTCCTCAGCCGACGAGCGCGGGCCGGACGACGCGCTCGGCGTTGCGACGGATCGCCTGCGCGATGTCGGTCCACCGGTGTTCGGGGAGTTCGTGACCCATCTCGGGGAACTCCAGCAGTTCGGCGTCGGGGATGGCCCTGGCCGTGGCTCGCCCCCCGGAGGGCAGGACCAG
Source organism: Actinomycetota bacterium (assembly GCA_039029775.1). Classification (GTDB taxonomy): domain Bacteria; phylum Actinomycetota; class Acidimicrobiia; order Acidimicrobiales; family UBA8592; genus JBCCFK01. The sequence goes on from JBCCFK010000148.1 coordinate 1,126, forward strand.
CGGATCTCGACGACCGTGGATGACGAGCGCGGGCACGTTGAGGCGCCGCAACAGCGGCGTCCGGTCGCGGCTGGCGAACAACGCCAGTGACTGCCGTTCACCTGCCGCGGGGTCCCAGCTGCGTTCGACCGCCTCCATGACGCGCCGACGAGCTTCGTGCGGGTCGAAACGGTCGCCGCTCAGCGCCTGCGCCAGCTGCACGCCCTTGTCGATGGCATTGCGCTCGTTCGTCCGACCGAGGAAGGGCAGGCGCAGCATCAGGCGGGCGCTCACGCGGCCGTTCCGCCGGTCGCCCGTGTGCGACATGATCGAGGTCAGGCTCCGGACACGCGACGGCTCGGCGATGGCCATCGCCTGGGCGATCATGCCGCCCATGGAGGCTCCGACGATGTGGGCGGATCCGATGCCCAGTCCGTCGAGGAGCGCCGACGCGTCTGCGGCCATGTCCTCGATGACGTAGGGGGCCGGCGCCTGCCGGCGCGACAGGATGCCCGAGAGGAGGTCCCGGTTGCGGACCGTGGTCTCGGAGAACTTGGTGCTCAGGCCGGAGTCCCGGTTGTCGAATCGGATGACCCGGAAGCCCTGCTCCTCGAGCAGTCTGACGAACCCCAGCTCCCAGTCGATCAACTGACCGGCGAGGCCGGTGATCAACAGGAGCGGTTCGCCGTCACCGTGGGTCTCGTATTCGAGGGTGACACCGTTGGCGTGAATGGAGGGCAACGTCGGGCTCGGGGGAGTGGCGGAAGGAGAAGGAAGGAGACGGAAGGAGAGCGAAGGAGAAACTGTTTCGTCTTCTTTTCGGTCGCCGGGACCGGCCCTTGAGGCGGGCTGGGGGATCTCCCTGGCGGCGCGGCGCCACAGACTCGCATGCGGGCGATCGGTTGTGGCCGCGGGCTAGGCCGCCGGGTCCAGTCGGATCAACGGGACCAGGACGATCGTGGCCGCGACGGTCATCAGGCCCGCGAACGTGATGGCGGTCGAGTACCCCGGTCCGTCGATCAGCACCCCTGCCAGCGGCGGGCCTCCCAGGCTCCCGACCGCGGCCGACGTGTAGAGCGTTCCGAGGACGCCGCCGAGTCCGGTCAGCCCGAATCGTTGGGCGGCGACCGCGGGTGACAACGCGATGAAGCCGCCGTATCCCAGGCCGAGCACCGCCGCGTACAGCACCAGTTGCCAGTATCGATCTCCGGCGCCGAGCCAGACGAAGTGGCTGGCCGCCATCACGACGAACGATCCGATGTACAGCCTGTTGAGGTCCAGGCGGTCGGCAAGGCTGCCCAGTCCGAGGCGGCCGATGACGCTCGCACCTCCGATGACCCCGACCAGCGTGGCGGCGGGGACCGATCCGATGCCCTCGCCCTCCGCGTAGTCGGCGAGGAAGACGAACGGCACGAAGAGTCCGAACGTGCCGAAGAGGCTGGCGACGTAGAGGATCGCGAAGTCGCGCCGCCGCATCAGTTCGCGCAGCGACCGGGGCTTGTCGGTGGGTTGGGCAGCCGGGCCGCGTTCGGCGACCGAGGCGGCCGCCAGGAGCAGGGTCCCGCCGGCGACGCCGAAGATGACGTAGGTGGTGCGCCAGGACGTGGCGTCGATGAGCGCCGCGGCAACCGGCGAGCCCACGAGCGTGCCGAGGCCGATGCCTGCCACCGCCACCCCCAGCGCAGCCGCGCGGCGTCGGACGAACCAGCTGCCGACGACGCTGACCATCGGCACGTAGCCGCAGGCCACCGCGAACCCGACACCGACGCCGTAGGTGAGGTAGCCGAGCCATATGTTCTGAACGGCCGCGGTGGCCAGGAGGCCACCCACCAACGATGCGGCGGCGGCCAGCAGGACCGGGCGCGGCCCCACCCGATCCGCCCACCGGCCGGTGAACAGGCCCAGCACGAATGAGAGGCTGATCGTGAGGGAGAAGAAGAACGCGGTCTGGCCCGAACCGACGTCGAACTCCTCGCTCATCGCGTCGAAGAACGCGCCGAAGCTGTAGGCCACGCCGAAGGTCGCGAACGTAGACGCCACCGCGGCCGCGGTGACGACCCATCCGCGCGCGGAGTCGAGTTCGGCCTCGGCCTCGGTCACGCCGGGACGCTAGCCCCGCAGGTGGGCCGCCGCCCGTGGGCGTGTCAGCCGGGGCCCTGGGAGCGGACCCGGTCGACGGCGGCGATCGCGTCGCGGAGTTCGGCGAGCCAGTCGCCCTCGTGTTGGGACACGAGCCGGACGCACCAGCCCAGCGCGTCGGACCGGCTCCGGGCGACGCCCGCCGAGACGAGCGTGTCGAGGATCTGCCGTTCGCCGATGCGAAGCCTCGTCATGACCGGGACCGACAGGTGGGTGAAGGCGGCTTGGGTCTCACCACATCCGGTGGCCCAGGAGACCTTGCGGCCGAACTTCGCCTCGGCGCGTGAGGCGATCTTCACGCGGGCATCGCGTGTCTCCTCCCGGAACCACTCGATGTGGCCCAGTTCGCGCTCCTCTCGGGCGCCGTCCTCGCTCGAGGCGTCCTCACCGTCGGTGATCAGCGTGCCGACCACCATGATCTCGTCACGATCGACGAGGACGCGGATGTCGGAGAACCACGCGTCGGGGACCTGGGAGGTGAACCACGCCGTGGCGTCGTCTGCGGTCAGCTGCGGCGGGTCGGCGGCCATGGGGTCCTCCTGGATCGGCGTCGGGAATGCGGGAGCCTGTTTCCCTGTTGAGATGTAATCATGTAATCCCAACGGCGGCAAGCATGCTGTTTCGCCGCAAGATCGTGAGGAACGCCAGATGGCCGACACCCACACCACACCCGAGCCCACCGATGCGGACGCACTCGACGCAGACCCGAACGAGACCGACGGAGCCCTCTCCAACGTCCGGACCCTGCCACTCATGCCCGTCCCTGGTGGCGTCGTGTACCCCGAGATGGTCGTGACCGTCGCGCTCGAGAGCGAGGAGTCCCAGGCGGCTGCCGCAGCGGCGACCGATGACCTGATCGTGCTCGTGCCGCGGATCGAGAACCGCTACGTCGGCATCGGCGCGATCGCGCGGATCGAGAACCGGGGGACGTTGCGCAACGGGCTCCCCGCCCTGACGATCCGGGCCACCGACCGCGCGGCGATCGGCGTCGGCGTCATCGGGACCGGCGCGACGCTGTGGGTCGAGGCGACCCCGCTCGCCATCGAGCGATCCGACCGCACCGCCGAGCTCGCCGAGCGCTACCGCGACGTCGCCACCAGGCTCCTGGAGCGGTTGGGCGGCGGTCGGATCTCCGCCGTGCTGCCCGACGGTGACGACCCGTCGGCGCTGGCCGACACCATCGCATACTGGCCCGAACTGTCCCTCGACCAGCGCGTCGAGCTGCTGGAGACGGTTGACGTGGACGACCGGCTCGAGCTGGCGATCGGGTGGGCCGAGACCGCGCTCGAAGAGCTGGACGTCACCCGCCGGATCCAGGAGGAGGTCGCGAACTCACTCGAGAAGGACCAGCGCGAGGTCCTGCTGCGCCGCCAGCTGGCCGCCATCCAGGACGAGCTGGGTGAAGGACAGGCCGATGTGATCGGCGAGTACCGAGAGCGACTGGCCGGGATCGCCGACGACCTGAGCGAGGCGACCAGGGAGGCGATCGAGCGTGAGCTCGACCGGTTCGAGCGTGTGGGCGAACAGAGCCAGGAGGGATCCTGGATCCGGACCTGGCTCGACACCGTCTTCGACATCCCGTGGAGCGAGCGGTCCGAGGACAACCACGACCTCGTCGGAGCGCGTGAGACCCTCGACGCGGACCACAGCGGCCTCGACGACGTGAAGGAGCGGATCGTCGAACACCTCGCCGTCCGCAAGCTGCAGAGCGAACGCGGCGCAGAGCCGCCGGCCGGTCGACGGTCCGCGGCGATCCTGACCCTCGTCGGTCCTCCCGGCGTCGGCAAGACCAGCCTCGGCGAGTCGATCGCCGCGGCGCTGGGGCGGTCGTTCGTCCGCATGGCGTTGGGCGGCGTCCGGGACGAGGCCGAGATCCGAGGTCATCGCAGGACCTACGTCGGCTCCAGGCCGGGCCGGCTCGTCCGTGCCCTCAGCGAGGCCGGCGCGATGAACCCGGTCATCCTCCTCGACGAGATCGACAAGCTGGGCGCCGATTGGCGCGGTGACCCCAGCTCCGCCCTGCTCGAGGTGCTCGACCCGGCGCAGAATCACAGCTTCCGGGACCACTACCTCGAGTTCGAACTCGACCTCTCCGACGTCGTCTTCATCGCGACGGCCAATCGGCTCGACACGATCCCCGGGCCGTTGCTCGACCGGGTGGAGGTGATCGAGGTCGACGGCTACACCGACGACGAGAAGACCGTGATCGCCCAGCGACACATCCTCCCGAGGTTGCGGGCCACGATGGGCCTGACCGACGACGAGGTCGTCATCCCCGACGAGCTGATCGCCCGGGTCGCCGCCGACTGGACTCGCGAGGCCGGGGTGCGCGGGCTCGAGCGGAAGCTCTCGACGCTGCTGCGCAAGGCCGCCACCAAGCTGGCCTCCGGTGTGGACGGCCCCGTCGCGGTCACCGACGACGATCTGGAGGACCAGCTGGGGAAGCCCATTCCCCGCGAGGAGCTCGAGGACCGGACATCGGTGCCGGGTGTGGCGACCGGCCTGGCGGTGACCGGCGCCGGAGGCGACGTGTTGTTCGTCGAGGCCACTGCCATGGACGGCGAGCCCGGTCTCACGCTCACCGGTCAACTGGGTGACGTGATGAAGGAGTCGGGCGAGATCGCTCGATCGTTCCTTCGCAGCCACGCGGCGGTGCTCGGTCTCGGCGACGTCGAGCGGCGGTTCCACGTGCACTTCCCGGCAGGCGCCGTCCCCAAGGACGGACCGTCGGCGGGCATCACCATGACCACGGCGCTCGCGAGCCTGCTCTCGGGCCGCCGCGTGCGCCCCGAGGTCGGCATGACGGGTGAGGTGACTCTGCAGGGCAAGGTCCTGCCGATCGGCGGGGTGAAGCAGAAGCTGCTCGCAGCACACCGCGCCGGGTTGACCGAGGTCATCCTCCCCGCCCGCAACGGCGTCGACCTCGACGACGTGCCGGACGCCGTTCGCGAGGACCTGACCATCCACCTGGTCACCGACGTGCGCGACGTCCTGGACCTCGCGCTCGAGGCCGCCTGAGGCCCCGGCCGGGTGTCAGCTCGCGCGGATTCGCCCGGGTCGAGGTGCAGGCGCCTCGGCCCGGGCCCAGTCCCGTGAGACGACGGCGACGGCGTCCAGCACCGGTTCGAGCCCCTGGCCCTTCGGCGTGAGCCCGTAGCAGGAGACCCCGTCGTGTTCGCAGCGAGCCACGATGCCCTCGGTCTCGAGCTCGCCGAGGCGACTCGTGAGCAGGCGGTCCGACAGACCCGGAACGCGATCGCGGATGTCGCGGAAACGCATCGGCCCCGATGCGGCGAGCACCTTCAGGATGACGCCGCTCCACCGGCGGCCGAGCAGCTCGACGGTGTGATGGAAGTAGGGACAGTACCGATCGTCATCCATGGCGCCGTGGCTGCGTTCACCCCTTGAGCCGCTTCCGGACACCATAGAACGCGAGTGAGGCGCTCTGCTGGGGTGAGGCTGGCATCACACCGTCACGCCATCGCGGCGATGATCGTCGCCACGTCGTCGGCAGTGGTGCGCGGGTTGACGAAGCAGAACCGGAAGATCGGCTCGCCTCGATGTCGGCTGGGCACGACGAACGCGGTCCCGTCCTCCATCGTGGCCACCGACCAGGCGGTGTAATCGTCGGCGCCCCAGCCGACGCGACGAAAGGCGACGACCGACAGCGAGGGCTCATGCACCAGCTCGAGGTGGGGAGCGGCCTCGATCCGTGCCGCGGCATCGGCCGCGATGTCGAGCGTGGTCTGGACGGCGGCGGCGTAGGCGTCGGTGCCGTGAGTGGCCAGTGAGAACCAGAACGGGAGTCCCCGCACCCGGCGAGTCAGGTGGATGGCGAAGTCCGACGGATTCCAGTCGCCCCACTCGTCGAGGAATGCCAGGTATCCGGCGTGCTGGGCGTGGACGTCTCGAGCCGCGTCGGGATCGCGGTAGAGGAGGGCACAGCAGTCGAACGGGGCGAACAGCCACTTGTGCGGGTCGACGATGAAGGAGTCGGCGAGTTCGAGGCCGTCGAAGAGCGGTCGGGCGGACGGGGCTGCGAGGGCAGCGCCGCCGTAGGCGCCGTCGACGTGGAGCCAGACGTTCCGGGCGCGGCAGACCTCGCCGACGCTGCGGAGGTCGTCGATCAGGCCCAGATTGGTGGTGCCACTGGTGGCGACCACGCCGGCCACAGCGGACCCATGCTCGTCGAGGGCCGCCGCGACGGCGTCGCCGTGCATCCGCAGGTCGTCGCCGACCGGGACGAGCGCGATCTCGGCATCCATGACCGCCGCGTTCGCCTTCACCGAGGAGTGGGATTGCGATGAGGCCAGGAAGACCCAGCGGTCGGGACGCTCGCCCCCGTTGCGTTCGAGCGCTTGTCCGCGGGCGGCGACCATCGCCGAGAGGTTGCCGACGGTGCCGCCGGGGACGAAGACACCGCCGGTCGACGCAGGCATGCCCGCGATGTCGGTCAGCCAGGTCAACGCCTGGTTCTCGGCGAAGACCGCCCCGGCCCCTTCGATCCACGAACCGCCGTAGATCGAGCACGCGCCGACGACGAGATCGAACAGGACCGAGGTCTCGGTCGGTGCCGCCGGGACGAACGAGAGGTATCGGGTGTAGTCGACCGACAACGACGCCTCGTGCAAGACATCGATGAACAGGCGCAGGGCTTCGTCGCCGCCGATGCCCGCCGGGGTGATCGTCTCGCCGCAGGCCTCCTGGAGCTCGGCCTCGGTCCGGGCCTCGCCCAGCGGGATCGGGTCGAGCTCGATGCGCTCCTTGGCGAACCGGAAGATCTTGTCCGCCAACTCGTCGATCTCGGGGGTGTGGTGGTGCATGGTGCCTCAGCGGGGGGCTCGTCAGAAGAGGGCGTTGAAGCGGTCGTCGAGGCGGTCCTCGACGTCGACCGGAAGTCCGCCCCACGTGAAGAGGCGGCGCCGCGTCTCGTCGTCGGGGAACAGGATCGGGTTCCCGGCCAGCTCGGCGGCATCGCCGCCCAGCGCGAGCAGCTCCTCTCGGACGCCGAGGACCGGGCTGATGTACTGGACCCAGGCGGTGATGCGAGCGGCGTTGGCGGGGTCGTAGACGTAGTTCATCCATGCCCCCGCGGCCGCGACGTTGTCCGCGCCTCGGGGGATGACCATGGTGTCGAACCAGCGCACGGCGCCTTCGTCGGGGATCACGAACTCGATGTCGGGCCGGTCGGCCTGGAGGATGACCGAGTCGCCGGACCACGCCATCGCCACCCAGAGCTCGCCCGATGACAGGCCGTCGGCGAACTCGCCGAAGGTGACCTGGGAGATCTGACCGGACGCTCGCGCCTCTTCGAACACCTGCAGCCCGGCCGAAGCGGACGCCTCGGTCGGGCGGGAGGGATCGTCGCCGTTGAGCAGCATCCCGAACGGGACCGTCTCACGCATCTCCCCGATGATGCCGACCCGGCCGGCGAACGCCGGGTCGAGGAGGTCGGCGATCGATGTGATCGGACGGCCGGTGAGCGCAGGGTCATAGGCGATGCCGGTGATGCCGGCCTGCCAGGGCATGTGGAACCGGGCGCCCCGATCCCAGGGCTGGGTCAGGTAGGCCGGGTCGATGTTGACGTGGTTGGGGATGATCTCGATCGGGACCTGCTCGGCCCAGTCCCGCTCCACCATGCGCGCCGCCAACCAGAACGTGGGCGTGATGATGTCGTAGGGGAGGGAACCGCCTGAGCCCAGGGTCGGAACGATCAGGTCGTTCCACGCCGCGATGTTGTCCTCGTAGGACTCGTCGTAGGCCACGCTGAGGCCCAGCTCGTCCCGCATCCGACTGATCGTGCCGGCGGTGCCGTCCTCGTCGGGGTCGATGTAGAGCTCCCAGTTGAGGACCGACAGGTTCTCGCCGCCTCCGAGGTCCGGCGAGGCGCCGAGCTCGCGCGAGGCGCACCCGGCGAGCGACAGCAGGCCGAGCGCTCCCGCCCCCGCGAGGACGTCGCGGCGGTGCAACAGCGACCGGTGACCGGCGCGGGTCGGACTCATCGTCGGTACTCCGTGATGCGGAGCTGCCAGCCCCAGAGCGCGAGCAGCGCTGCCAGCAGCGGGAGCAGGATCATGCCCGGGACCAGGAGCCTCAGGCGGTCGTCGGCGTTCGCCAGGCCGTCGGCGAACTGGGTCCGGTTGTCCGACAGCACGCTCTCGACCGAGGTGTTGAACCCGTTGAAGTCCGCGTTGCCCGGTCCGATCGCTGCCGCGACCGCGGCGTCGCGGTCGCCGGCGTCGGCCCCGCGGCGGATCTCCAGACTGGTGTCGACGTAGGTCTGCCAGCGGACGAGCATCTCGCCGGTCGCGGCGAGTTCCCGGACCTTGTCGGCCGCCCGGGCGGCGTCGAACAACAGCCCGTCGCCCTCGGCGGAGCCGGACCTCGCCGCGGCGACGGCACCCTCGTCGACCTCGGACGAGGCGAGCACGTCCGCCAGCTGATCCTGTTCGGCCGCGTCGCCGACGGCCAGGACGCCAAGGCTCTCGAGCGTCTTGTATCGAAACGCCGTCGTCTGGATGTCGGCGGTCAGCGCGATCGAGTCGTACCCGTCGTCCTGCGCGGTCGAGAGGTCCGACTGCTGGCGAACCCAGCCGACCAGCAGCCACAGCAGTGCGATCGCGACGAGCGCCGTCGCTCCGACGAGTGGCAGGTTGAGGATGCGGTTGGTTCTCCGGCTGAGCCAGATCTGGGCGAAGACCAGGGTCGCCCCGGCGACGAGGAGCGCCAAGAGGGCGATGACGGTCAGGATTCGTCCCGACCGGACGTCGTCGTCGAGTTGTTCCTGAGCGGCGGTGGTGATGCGTTGGACCTGGGGGACCACACCGTCCTGGACGGTGGCGATGGCGTCGGTGAGGCGGCCGGTGGCCCCGTCGATGGCCTCGACGTTGGCCAGTCGGGCGGCTTCGACCTGGCCGGCGTAGGTGGTCAGGTCGGCGGCGATGGCCTTGATCGTGTCGTGGTCGGCGTCGTCGTCACCGACCAGGCGGCTCACCTCCTCGAGCTGTGCGGTCGATCGCTCGAGCGCCACCTCGTAGAGCCGCCGTTGCTCGCGGTCCTCGTCGGTCCCCGAGAGGAACACCGCGGCCGAGGCGGCGTCGGCCTCGGC
>JBCCFK010000149.1:0-10337 GCA_039029775.1 Actinomycetota bacterium
CGACCGAGGAGGTCGGCTCGTCGAGGACCAGCACCTCCGGGTCCCGGTACAGCGCTCGCGCGATCGAGATTCGTTGCCGCTGCCCCCCGGAGAGCCGGGCACCGTTCTCACCGAAGCACGAGTCGAGGCCATCGGGTAGCTGGTCGAGCACCTCGCGCAGCCCAGCATCGTGGAGCGCGGCGACGACCCGATCGTCGTCGATCCCGGAGGCCTCGACCCCGAAGGCCACGTTGCGACGGAGCGATTCCTCGGTGAGATAGGCGGTTTGGGGCACGTAGGCGACGCGGCTGCGGTACCGCTCCACGGCAGCCCCGCTGAGGGGGATGCCGTCGATCCAGACGCCGCCCTCGCTGGGGACGAGCAGGCTGCTGAGTATCGCCGCCAGCGTGCTCTTGCCGCTGCCGCTCGGACCGACGATCCCCACCGACTGCCCGTGGGCGATGTGGAGGTCGATGCCATCCAGCGCGCGTCGGCCGTCCTCGTAGACGTGACCCACACCTTCGAGCACCAGGCCCGCGTCCTCGATGGGCGCGAGCTCATGGTCGGAACGGCGCGCCAGTTCCGCCCGGTCGAGCTCGTCCAATGCTTCGTAGACGTTCGCCACCGCCGCATCACCGGTTCGCATCGTGTTCAAGCTGGTGACCACCCGCCCGGCGGGGGCGAGTGACCGCAGTGACGCTGCCACGAGGAGCGACACGTAGGCGAGCGCCTCGTCGCCCCCGAGCGTCGCACTGCTGACCGCAGCGACGATGACCCCTGTCAGCACGAGGGTGATCTCGAGGTAGTAGCGGGGCAGCACGGCGAGGAAGGATGTGGCCTGGCGCACCCGCTGCTGGTCGTCCGCGACCCGCCGGTACCCGCTGGTCAGATGATCCTCCGCTCCGATCGCCTGGATGGTCTTGACCCCGTCGAGCGCCTCGTGGATCAGCCGCATTCCGGCCTCGTTCAGAGCCTCGCTCCCGCGGCCCAATCGGCGGGCCCGGCCGGACAGCGCAGCCACGAAACCAATCGATGCGAGCAGCAGGTATGCGCCCGTCACCACGGAGACGAACGGATCGGCGAGCAGCAGGACGACACCGATCGTCACCAGGACCGCGAGATCGGCCACGACGAGCGTCGCCGGGATGAGCACGGCGCGAACGACACCGTTGACCGACGATTCCTGGGACCGGATCGTCTCTGCGGAGTTCACTCTGCGGTGCAGCGTCACCGGCGCGCGGACGTAGCGCTCGAACAGCCGGACAGCGAGGCGGGCCTCTGCGCGGTTCATGACACCCAGGTGCCACCACGAGAAGGCGGCGCCCAGCGCGGATCGGAGCAGGAACAGTGATGCGACGATCCCCACCGCCCAGCCGAGGATCGCGGACGGGTCCGTCGCACCGGTCAAGTCGCCGACCCAGCCCAGGTCCTCCGGAGCATCCGAGACGTCACCGTCTGCGATGACTTGGATGACAGGGAACAGGAAGGCCATTGCGAAGCCTTCAAGCAGGGCGATCCCGACCGTCAGGGGAATGGCCGCCAGCCACACCAGGCGGCCACGTCGGTCGAGCAGTCGGTACGACGCGAGGACGAGCCTCATGCCATCGCGCTCCGCCCACCGACGGAGTCGACGAGAGCCGCGGGAACGCGCGGCGTCAGGCCGGCCTCGACGGCACCCGTCAGCGCGATCATCCGCTCGAGAAGTCGGTGATCAGGTCGGGCCGCACGGTCTGCTCGAAGACGCGAACGAAGTCCTCGTAGTCGACACCGTCGAGCAGGGGCGCCAGCTTGCCGAACAGGTACTCCGGGTCCTCGGCCAGCGTCGGGAAGTGCAGCAGGGTGACAGGGACATCGACCTGCGAGGAGCTCAACAGCAGTCGGTACAGCTGGCGCAGGAGCACCACTTCCTGCTGTTCGGCGGACCGGGCGTAGAGCAGTCCGCCGGGCACCACCGGCCCGCGGCGACGGGCCCACAGCTTCAATCGGGTGCGGAGCGCCAGCTCCGGCTTCGCCTCGGCGCTGACGCGCGCCCTGCTGAGCGCCGCGTGTTCGAGGTTGCGCATCGGTACGAACACGTGATCGATGACGATGTCCGGCCGGGCGTAGACCTCGTCTGCGTAGTCACAGAACCAGGGCGACTTCACCAGGTACGAAGCGGTGTCTCTGCGAACGTCGTCCTCGAGCCCGGCGCGCGCCCGGTTGTTCAGTGCCAGTCGTTCCTCGCCGAACCCGGTGTCGACACCGCATCTGGTGAGAAGGGCAACGAGAAAGCTGGTGCCGGCGCGACCAGTGCCGCTGATGATGCAGTGATGTCGGACTTGCGCGTGGTCAGTGGTTGGTTGCATGGAGCCCTCTCGCCGGGTCAAGTGTGGCCAGTCCAAGGATGCGCCAGCAACTCCACCCACCGCCTGTATCCGGCCGGATCCAGCCATGCCATGGTGCACCGACACGAGCCCAGGGTGGGCGCGGTGGACTGCCCCGCGGGCACCGGCCCGACCAGGGAGCCAACTGGTAGGGTCCCAGCGCCACACGAGCGTCGGGGCGGAGGATGGCGATGTCGCAGGGCTGGTTGGGCGTGATCACCTACCACTACGTCCGGAACCCCGGCGACACGCTGTTCCCGCTGATCCCCGCGGTGGACGAGGTCACGTTCGCGCAGCACCTCGACCACCTGGCTGCGGTGGGCGACCTGATCACCCCAGACGAGCTGGCGGCGCTCCTCACAGGCGAGCTCGAGTTCGATCGGGTCCGGTTCCTGCTGACCTTCGACGATGGACTCATCGACCACCATCGCGCCGCGGCCCCCATGCTGGAGGACGCCGGCACCCGCGGCCTCTTCTTCGCGTCCAATGCCACCCTCGGTTCCCAAGAACGGCTCCTGGATGTCCACAAGCTCCAACACATCCTCGGCACGACCGACGACCGCACCGACCTCGCCGCACGGGTACTTGCGCTGGTCGAGCACCACAGAGCCGACCACCCGGACGTCCCGCCCCAGCACGAGCTGAGAGCGCGCTACCACGAGCCATCTCGGTTCGACACCGCCGACACCATGCTGGTGAAGCGGCTCCTGCAGGGCGGGCTGCCTGACCTGCTTCGACACCGCCTCCTGGACGAGCTGTTCGAGGCTTTCGTGCCCGTCGACGAACCCACGCTGGCCGCCGAGCTGTACTGCAACCGAGCCGAACTCCGCGAGATGATCGAGGCCGGCCACGGCGTCGGTGGTCACGGCGCCACCCACGTTCGAGTCAGCGATCTCGACGACGCCAGTCTGGCCGTCGAGATCGAGCAGAGCGCCACCATGGTGCGATCGCTCGTCGGGACGTCCGCTCCGTGGTCGTTCTGCTACCCGTACGGCGACTACGACGACCGGAGCCACCGCCTGCTCGCCGACTTGGGATGTGGCGCGGCCTACACGACCAAACCGGGACAGTGGAGCGCCGGCTCCGACGTCCTCCGCATCCCGAGATTCGACGCCAACGACGTCCTGACCCTGACCGCCTGATCAGGTCAGCCGGAAGCGACCAGGCGAAGTGATCGACCCTGGCGGTATCCGAAGTCGTACCGGTCCTGTTCGACCGGCAGGGCCCGGACGGGGGTGAGCTCGGGGCGGGCGTCGTTGATCGCGTCCAGGATGTGGTTGACATCGGGCGCACCGAAGACCTTCACGTTCCGGTCCCAGCTCAGCGACGTCGGGGCACTGAATCGCCGGAACGACCAGAACGCGGGCAGACGCAGCGCCATCCTGACGGCGTACAGCGCGCGGGCCTGGCGCGACACGTTGGCATCACCCTGTCGGTAGTGGATCGATCGGAGCGCCCGTCGCGACGGCGCCGGTCCGCCGAGGAGCCGGCTCTGGACCACGTCGGCGACCCGCTGGTGGCTCTCGCCGTCGATGGGACCGAAATACCGGTGCACCACGTCCTTGGCATCCGAGGGCGCGAACGCGGCGCGAGCCATCGGGTCGTCGCGCATCTCGATCGCGGCGCGAAGCGCCTCGAGGAGCTCGGTATCGGTCTCGACCGACCTGGTGGCCGCGGTGACCGACGGTGCCTCTTCGCTGCCGAGCCACGTCGGGATCACCGCCGGGACGCCGGCCATGGCGGCTTCGATTCCGATCGTGCAGTCCGCGGGGACGATCACGAAGTCCACGTTGAGCAGCCAACCGTCAACGGTGCCCGACGCGTGAACGCTGAGATTGTCGAGTGGCTCGAGCAGCTCGTCGTAGGCCTCCACCCGTTCGAAGGGGTGGGGCCGGTAGACGAAGTCGACCTCGGGGAATTCGCTCGCGAGCCGGTTGGCGAGTGCCACCAGCGACGCGAGCGCGGCGCAGTCGGCGGCGTACTCCTCGTCGACCTTGGCCCGGTCGAGCCCGGTGACCGCGATCCTGCGCTCGATCTCCATGGCCGGTTCGCCGAAGGCGGAGTTCGCGAAGGGGAAGCTGCCGCAGAGCATGACCACCGGCCGGTCCCCGGTGAGCGGGGTCTCGTGGACCCTGCGAGTGACGTCACGCCAATCCGAGGAGTAGAAGTCGAACCGGGGTGAACCGGTCAGCTCCACCTGATCGGCCCGGTGGTAGCCGTTCTCGGTCAGGTAGTCGGCGGCGAACTCCCCCCAGGCGCAGTACGCGGCGACCGCGCCGCGGATCTCGTCACTCCTCGACATCTTGGCCACGAGCCGTTCGGCATCGCGGTAGACGGCGCCTTCCGTATCGCAGATGGCGACAGGCATCCCTGCCGCGATCAGCCCCCCGACGAGCGCTTCGTTGTTGGGCCGGAGGTAGTTGATGAGGACACTGGAGACCGGCAGTGCCGTGACCTCGGCCACCTGGATGTTCATCGGTACCAGATGCGGGTCGAGGCCTCGCTGGACCAGTTCATGGCCGAGCAATGCGATGCCCGCGAGGTCGCGCTTCGGATTGTCCACGATCAAGGCAACGCCGTTGTCTGGACGACCCGCCCGGGGTCCTGTCTTCATTCGTGTCCTCGCAGTCGACCGCCGGCGCCCGTGCCCGACCCAGACCATCTCTGCATGGTATGGATCGCTCGTGGCGTTCCCAACCGGGCACGCTCACGATGGGACTCGGACACCGCCAGACTACTTCGCGGGGGTCACCGGCCCGTGGGAATCCGCGGCCTCACCGTGGCCGCGGACAGCCGCGGAGGGACCCTGGCCCATGGCTCATGGCAGCGTCAATCGACGAATTGGCCGGTGTCGCCAGCGCGCCGACGCGAGCATCGACCAGCACCCGCGAAGCGTGCGTCCGCGGTGTCGATCCCGGGATCGATCAGTGTCGGGATGCCCGTCGCCCGGGGTGCGCGCCGTGACCTAGCGTCCGGGGATGACGCTGAAGCCGACACGACCGGCGACCCCTGCCACTCGTCGTCGGTGGTTGCGCCGTGGGGCTGCCATTGCGCTCGGGTTGCTCGTCGTGTTCGCCACCGTGGTCTTCGTCGTCATCCCGGCGTTCGAGTTCGAAGACCCCGCCCGCCAGATCTCGGTCGACGCGCCCTCGACTCGGCCGCTGATGGTGCCGCCGCTGATGTCGGGGACCGTCGGTGACGGCGTCCGCCGGTTCGATCTCTCCATCGGTCCGAGCTCGCACCGGTTCTTCGACGGCGCCGAGACGGCGACATACGCGTACAACGACGCCAGCATTCTCGGCCCGACGCTCGAAGTCTGGGAAGGCGAGTCGGTCGCCATCGACGTGGTCAACGAGCTCGACGAGGTGACGACAACGCACTGGCACGGCGGAGATGTACCCGCTGCCGCGGACGGCGGCCCGCACAGCACGATCCGACCAGGGGAGACGTGGTCCGCCGCGTTCGAGGTGATCCAACCCGCTGCGACCTTGTGGTACCACCCTCACCGGATGGACCTGACGGCGGAGCAGGTCTACAACGGCGCTGCCGGTCTGTTGATCGTCCGCGACGACAACCCGCTCGCCGCGGGTCTGCCGACGACCTATGGCGTCGACGACATCCCGGTGGTCTTGCAGGACCGGAACTTCACGCCGGACAACCAGTTGGACTTCAGCATCAACCCGGCGGGTCGAGGCAACCTGATGGAGACCTTGACCGTCAACGGCACGATCGACCCGTACATCGATGTTCCGACCGGCCTCGTGCGGCTCCGGTTGCTCAACGGCAGTCAGGCCCGCATCTACCGGCTGTCCGTGGATGGCTCCACGTTGGTGAAGATCGCCTCCGATGGCGGCTACCTCGAGGCGCCTGTCGTCCTGGAGGAGCTGATCCTCGCCCCCGGTGACCGAGCGGAGGTGGTGGTGGAGATCGGAGACCGACCGGTCAATCTGATGGACACCGCATTCGAAAGGGTTCTGGAGCTTCGCCCCAACGGACGACCCGGCCCGGGGTCGACATCGATGCCGAGCCAGCTCGCCGAGATCGACCGAATCCCCGAGGCCGAGATCACCGTCGATCGGACGTTCGTCATGGAAGAGGTGGGTGACGGCTGGGGCATCAACGGCCAACGCATGGACATGGGTGTGGTGAACGAGACCGTGCGCTTCGGCGCGACCGAGCGGTGGCGCCTCACCGTCGAGAACGGTCAGCACGTGTTCCACGTCCACCAGACCCAGTTCCAGATCCTGTCGATCAACGGCGAGCCACCACCGCCCGAAGACGCCGGGTGGGAAGACTCGGTCTGGGTGAATGGCAGCCGCGAAGTCGTGATCGCCGCCAGGTTCGACACCTACACCAACCCGGTCATCCCCTACATGTTCCACTGCCACCTCCTCGATCACGAAGACCTCGGCATGATGGGTCAGTTCAAGGTCATCGACCCGGCCGCCGACTGACGATCCAACGGCCGGACATCGAATCCGCGCGGCACGTCGAGCCGACCGACGCCCCCTCTCGCTCGACCCCTTCCCCACTGGATGCCGCCGGATCGATGCGCGAGTGACGTCGCAGTCGTGCTCGACGGGCCCCGCCATCATTGGCGCCGACGGGCGAGTAGGGTCCGACGAGCCGGGACGCGCCCGGCCCCGAGATCGACGGAGAGGACCGGACATGAGCGAGATCCTGGAGATGAACAAAGGTGTGATCGAGGAGTTTCGGGCCAACGGAGGCAAGTGCTCCGGGTGGCTCGAGGGCGCGCCGGTGATCCTGCTCACCATGACGGGAGCCAAGAGCGGGCGCGAGCTGTGCTCGCCACTCGTGTACTCGACCGACGGCGACGACGTGATCGTGATCGCGTCCAAGGGTGGTGCGCCCGAGCACCCGAACTGGTACCACAACCTCGTCGCGAACCCGCAGGTCACCGTCGAGATCGGGACCGACAAGTGGGAGGCCACCGCCCAGCTGACCGAGGGTGACGAGCGCAAGCGCCTCTTCGACGCGCAGGCCGCCCTGATGGACAACTTCAACGACTACGAGAAGAGCGCCACCGAGCACGGGCGAGTGATCCCCGTCTTCAGGCTCGTCCGGAACTGAGCGGGCGTCAGCTCCAGTTGTCGCGGGCGGCGATCAGCTCCGCCTTCCGTTCGGCGCTGAGTCCCGCGAAGTACTCACAGCGGCCGTCGGCGTAGACCGTGCCGTCGTCGCACCGCGTCTCGATGTCGCCGTCGCCGAACTGCTCGCGGTGCAGATCCGCGTAGGCGCCGCCGAGGGCGATCAGCTCGTCGTGTGAGCCCGACTCGACGATGCGACCGTGGTCGACCACGTGGATCACGTCGGCGGCGCGGATCGTGGACAGTCGGTGCGCGACGGCGATGGTGGTCCGACCGGCGAGAAGCTCGCTCAGGGACGCCTGGATGCGGCGCTCCGAGGCGGTGTCGAGTGCCGAGGTGGCTTCGTCGAGCACCAGGACCTTGGGGTCGTGCAGGAGCACGCGTGCGATCGCGATCCGTTGGCGCTCGCCGCCCGACAGCCGGAAGCCGCGCTCGCCGACCAGGGTGTCGTAGCCGTCCTCGAACTCCATGATCCGGTCGTGGATCGCCGCTGCCCGGGCAGCCTTCTCGATCTCGGCCTCCGAGGCGTCCGGCTTGCCGTAGGCGATGTTGTTCCCGAGCGTGTCGGCGAACAGGTAGCTCTCCTGGGTCACGAACCCGAGTGCCGTGGCCAGCGATGCGAACGACAGGTCGCGCAGGTCGGTGCCGTCGAGACGGACCGCGCCCGTCGTGGGGTCGTACAGGCGGGCCACCAGCGACAGCACCGTCGACTTGCCCGAGCCGGACGGGCCGACGAGGGCGACGAGCTGGCCCGGGCGAGCGACCATCGAGATGCCGTCGAGCGCGTCCGCGGTCTCGGGGTCGCTCGTCTGGTCGTACCTGAAGTGGACGTCGTCGAGGATCAGTTCGCCGCGGATCCCGTCGCGTGCGACCTCGACCGGGTCGGCGGCCTCGATCACGTCGGACTCCGCGTCGAGATACGAGAAGATCCTGCGGAAGAGCGCTCTGGAGGATTGGAGCTCGACGGTGGTCTCGAGCAGCCGCGCGACCGGGAAGAACAGCCGGGACTGCAGCGTCGTGAACGCCACGATCGTGCCGGCGGTGATGCTCGACCCGCCGCCGTCGAGCACGATGCCTGCGACCAGGTACACCAGAATCGGGCTGGCGCCCAGGAACGCCTGGACGACGGTGAAGAACGACTGGCCGATGACCTGCTGGCGGACGGCGATGTCGGCGAGACGCTGGTTGGCCTCGCTGAAGCGACCGATCTCGCGGTCCTGTTGGCCGAACAGCTTGGCGAGGGTGATGCCGGAGACCGACAGCGTCTCCTGGGTGACCACGGTCATCTCGGCCGTGGCCGCTTGTGTCTCTGCGGTGAACGCCTCCCGCTTGCGGCCCACGATCCTGGTCGCGATGACGAAGAACGGGACCATGACGAGCGAGAGGAGCGTGAGCGGCACCGAGAGCAGGAGCATCGCCACGATCGCGCTCGCGAACGTCACCGCGTTCGACAACACGTTGGACAGCGTCGACGTGACGGCCGCCTGCACGCCGCCGACGTCATTGGTGATCCGGCTCTGGAGGTCACCGGTCCGGGACGAGGAGTAGAACGACAGCGACAGCGAGTGCAGGTGGCTGTAGAGGCGGTCGCGGAGGTCGCGCAGGACGTCTTGGCCCAGACGGTTGGTGACGACGGTCTGGAGAACGCCGAGCGCGGTCGACCCCAACGTGATGACGAGCATCACCACCGAGAGGGTCACCACGAGTCCGAGGTCGACGCCCGACCCGTCCTCGGGGAACAGGCCCTGGTCGAAGATGCGCTGGATCAGGAGGGGGTTGACGATCCCGATCGCGGCGCTGAACAACACCAGCGTGGTGATCCCGATGACGCGCCGACGATGGGGGAAGAACAGCCGCGCCACCCGCCCCCAGCTGAATCCGTCGGCGACCTCGTCCGCGCTCGCATGGTCGGTCATGCGTGCGCAGCGTACCGTCGAGCGTTCACGACACCTGAGCCGAGCCGGCTCAGCTCGTCAACGCCGCGTCCAGGGCGCTCACTTGGCGCTCGGGTGGCCACGACGCAGGGTCGAAGAGCGCCTGGAGCGCGATGCCGTCCGCCTGCGCGATGAGCCGCTCGGCCTCGCGCTCCGAGGCATCGGCGTCGACGCGGCCCGATGCGGCCGCCAGGACCGCCACGTGAGTTCTGAACTCGCGATAGGCGTCCCGCTGGATCAGGGCGAGGTCGCCGTCGCTGGCGGCCTGCGAGCAGAAGGCGATCGTGACCAGCCAGTGCAGACGCGACTCCTCGTCGATCGGCAGTGCGCCGGCCAGCGCGTCGCGGAGGGCGACCTCGGGTCCGGCGGTCTCGGCGTCGACCCGCCGGGATCGCCGCCGGTCGAGCGAGGCCTCGAGGGTGAAGCGCAGGAGTTCGTGCTTGTTGGCGAAGTAGTGGACGAGCGTGCCCGTGGTCCAGCCGGCCTCGGCGGCGACCTCGCGCATGGACGCTCCGCCGATGCCCGAGCGTGCGATCACCCGGGCGGCGGCCTGCGCCAGCTCGTCTCGGCGAACGTCGACATCGACGATCCGTGGCATTGACGCAAGATATCACGACTGTTAGAAATAACACTCGTTCGAAAACGTCGCTCGCTCGGAGAGCCACGGCGCAAGACGCAAGAAGGCAAGAAGGAGGTGGCGAGATGGTCCACGTTCCCACCCGCGGCGAGGTGCCGGTTCGCCTCGGCCCGGAAGTCGATCCGCTGATTCCGCCGATCGGACCCTCGACCATGGTGGCAGACGTCTACACCGACCCGGTCAGGTTCGAGCTCGAACGCGAGCGCGTGCTCGTATAGCGGTATGGTCGTTCAATTTTTAAATAATAAAAGTAAACTAATAAATTACACAACAAACACAAAATCGTTATTAGATAAGGGGTTGTCCATAATTATCA
>JBCCFK010000150.1:0-10316 GCA_039029775.1 Actinomycetota bacterium
AGATCGAGCCGCCACTGGTCATCCACGGGCACGGCCACCGCTCGGCAACCGGCCAGGTCGGCACCCATCGCGTAGCTGGGATAGCTGACCGCCGGGTAGAGGACGGTGTCCCGCTCGGGGGCGCGCAGCTTGAGATACCGCGGCGTGGAGGCCACGAACTCCTTGGTCCCGATGCAGGCCGCGAGCTCCACGGCGGGATCGACCGACACGCCGAGGCGACGATCGAGCCAGCCCGCCGCAGCCTCCCGGAACGCAGCCGTCCCGATGCTCGGTGGGTAGCCCCGTTCGGCACTGGAGGAGGCCAGGGCCTCGATGACGGCGGCCGGTGGGGGGTCGAACGGCGTGCCGATCGACAGATCGACGATGCCGCCGTCGTGGCCCGCGGCCACGGCCTTCAGCGGGTCGAGCCGGTCGTAGGGGTACGGCGGCAGCTCGAAGCTCATCGCTCCACCTCGGCGACGGCGTATTCCGCGAGGCGGGACGCGGCGTACTCGTCGAGCCGGGCTCTGATGGTCATCCCACCCTCGCTGGCCTCCTCGGACAGGACCTGCCCCTCGCGGTGGACCTGGGCCAGAACGTCGCCCCGTTCGAACGGCACCAGGAGCTCGACCACGTCGGCGCTGGACCGCAGGCGATCACCGATGGTGAGCAGCATCCCTTCCACACCGTCGCCGGTGTGAGCCGACACGGCGACCGAACCCTGGTGGTCTGCGAGCAGCCGGGACGGGTCGGCCAGATCGCTCTTGTTGAAGACGAGCAGTTCGGGCACGTCACCACCACCGATCTCGGCGATGACCTCGCGGACCGCAGCGATCTGCCCCTCGGGGTCGGCCGAGCTCGCGTCGACGACGTGGACGAGCAGGTCGGCCTGGATCACCACGTCGAGCGTGGTCTTGAACGCCTCGACCAGCTGGTGTGGGAGCTTGCGGACGAAGCCGACCGTGTCGGTCATGAAGACCGCCTCACCGCCCGGCAGCTGCAGGCGGCGGGTGATCGCGTCCAGGGTGGCGAAGAGCCGATCCTCGGCCAGGACACCGGCGTCGGTGAGCCGGTTGAGCAACGTCGACTTGCCGGCGTTGGTGTATCCGACGATGGCGACGGCCTGATTGGCCGAGCGCCGGCGTTGCTTGGACTGGTTCTGGCGGTGGCGGCCGACGTTGCGCAGCTGCTCCTCGAGCTTGTGAACCCGTCGCACGAGGCGTCGGCGGTCGACCTCGAGCTGGGTCTCACCTGGACCTCGTGTGCCGATGCCGCCACCCTGCTGCGACAGCCGTTTGCCGGCGCCGCGCAGCCGAGGCAGCCGATAGCGCAGCTGGGCGAGCTCGACCTGAGCCTTTCCCTCGGGGGTCGACGCATTCTGGGCGAAGATGTCGAGAATCACCGCAGTGCGGTCCAGGGCCGAGCGCTTGAGGATCCGCTCGAGGTTGAACTGCTGCGCCGGCGTGAGCTCGTCGTCGAAGACCACGGTGTCGGCGTCGGTGGCTTCGGCCAGGGCGTAGATCTCCTCGGCCTTGCCCTGGCCGACGAACGTGGCCGGGTCGGGGGCGTGCCGCCGCTGCGTGACCCGGGCGACCTCGTCGGCGCCGGCGGTGTCGACCAGCAGTGACAGTTCGTCGAGGGCCTCGTCGACGTCCTCGTCGTCCTGGCCGTCGCGGATCATGCCCACGAGCACGATGCGCTCGCGGAAGGTCCGATCGATGAGGCCGCGCTCTTCGCCGCCGTACTCGCCGAATGCGCCGCGATGGGACTCGACGGGTGTGCGCTCGTCGCCCATGTCAGACCGCCTCTGCGATGGTGATGTCGGCGACGTGAACCGCGGGGCCGAGCAGGCGCGCGGGCGACCCGACGACGACGTCGGCTGCGCCCCCCGGCATGTCGACGTGCACCGCGCCGGGGACGAGGCCCCACTGATTGGCGACCGTCGCGGACACGGTCGCGCCGCTGCCGCAGGCTTCGGTCACCCCGGCGCCACGCTCCCAGTGCACCAGGCGGATCGTCTCGGGGCCGGTCTGGGCGAGGAAGTGGACGTTGATCCCCTCGGGCTTCCATGACGCCTCGATCGCGGGGCCGTCGATGGCCGGATCGATGTCGGCGAGCGAGTCGACCTCGATGACGACGTGCGGGTTGCCCACCGACCCGGTCATCGCCCGCTGAACCTCGTAGGACGGGCGGCGGACGAGGTCGAGATCGACCGTGTCCGAGTCGAGCGTGACATCACCCATCTCCACGCCGATCTGAGCCTCGTTGCCGGCGGCCGCGATCAGCTCCAGACGCCGCGTGCCACCGTCGGTCACGATGGTCAGCTCGTTCCCACCGACCTTGGTGAACGCGGCCTGTGCCAGGCAACGGATGCCATTGCCACTGATCTCGGCGCGGCTGCCGTCGGAGTTGAACAGCGTCATCCGGAGGTCGGCGTCGTCGACGGGTGTGCCGAAGATGAGACCGTCGGCCCCGATGCCGTGCGTGCGGTGACACCAGGCGCGCGCCAGATGAGCGCCGAGGTCCGGGACCTCGTCGGTGAGGGCGACCAGGAAGTCGTTGCCCAAGCCGTGGTGTTTGCTCAACTGCACGTTTCGTATTCTCCCATCACGGCAGGCGATGCCTCCATCGGGTTCTCGGTCACGTCGATCCAGGTGATGCGGGGGTCTCGGCGAAACCAACGCTCTTGGCGTCTCGCGAATTGCCGCGTGGCGATGATCGCCCGCTCGAGCGCGTCCTCCAGGGATCCCTCCCCGCGCACGTGGTCGAGGAGCTGGCGATAGCCCAGCGCCTGGGAAGCGGTCCGGCTCAAGCCCCGCTCGTGGCTCGCCAGTCGTCGCACCTCGGCCAGAAAGCCCTGGTGCATCTGGATCTCGTAGCGGCGCTCGATCCTGGCATCGATGGCCGGGCGCTCCCACCGGGGACCGATGAGGCGGAATCGAGTCGCCGGATAGGAGTCGAGACCGGGTCCGTAGCTGGAGAAGGGCCGGCCGCTCCCGACGGTGACCTCCAGGGCCCGAACGACCCGCCGGCGGTTGCTCGGCTCCATCCGGGCGGCCGCTTCGGGGTCGAGATCCGACAGCCGGGCGTGGAGGTCCGCGGTCGCCTCGTGCTGCAGCGCCGCCGCCACGTCGGGGAACTGCCCGGGGATGTCGAGATCATCGATGACCGACCGCAGGTGCAGCCCCGTGCCGCCCACGAGAACCGGCACGCCCCCGCGTCCCTCGATCTCGGCGATGGCGGCTCGGGCACCGGCCTGGAACTCGCTCACCGTGTAGTCGTCCCACGGGTCGGCCACGTCGATCATGTGGTGGCGGACCTCGGCCACCTCGGCGGCGCTCGGCTTCGCGGTACCGATGTCCATCCCCCGGTACACCTGCATGCTGTCGACCGAGACGAGCTCCACCCGGCTGTCGGACCGGGCGACCTCCATCGCCAGCGCGGACTTCCCGCCGGCGGTCACGCCCACGATCGCGAGGATCGGGGTCGTGGGGTTGTCGCTCAACCGGCCACCACGGGGATCCGGGTGCGGTGGCGCGGTCCGGCCACGATCGAGTCGAGCTCGCCGAGCAGGTAGTGCGTGCGCGCGCCCGTCACCCGGACCGTCGCATAGGTCCCGACGCGGATGGGTGATTCGGTCGGGAAGTGCACCAGCTTGTTCTGGCGGGTCCGGACCGTCGTCACCGCCGGATCACGCTTGCTGGGACCCTCGACGACCACCTCCTCGGTGCGGCCGACGCGGGCGTCGTGCTTGCGAGCACCCGAACGCTGGATCACCGCCCGGAGACGCTCGTACCGCTCGGTCACCACGTCCGGATCGCAGAACCGGTCGACCATCTCGGCGGCCTCGGTCCCTTCTCGGGGGGAGAAGACGAAGGTGTAGGCGCCGTCGTACTCGGCTTCGGCGGCCACCTCGAGCGTGCGCTCGAAGTCCTCGTCGGTCTCGCCGGGGAAGCCCACGATGATGTCGGTGGTGACGGCCAGGTCCGGCACGATGCTGCGAGCCTCGGCCAGCCGCTCGAGATAGCGCTCGGCCGTGTAGCCGCGATGCATCGCCGACAGGATCCGGTCGGACCCCGACTGGAGCGGCAGATGCAGGTGCTCACACACCGCCGGGGTCTCGGCCATCGCGTGCATCACGTCGGCTCGGATGTCCTTCGGATGGGGGCTGGTGTAGCGAACCCGGCGGATGCCGTCGATGGCCCCGACATCGCGGAGCAGGTCGGCGAAGAGCGGGCGCGCCCGGCGGCGCTCCTCGGCGGTCCACCGCTCCCCCACGACGGCTGCGTCGCCAGCGTCGGGATCGACGGTCCGCAGGGCCAACGTGAGATCTCGTCCGTAGCTGTTGACGTTCTGACCCAGCAGCGTGATCTCGCTGACGCCGTCGGCAGCCACCTGCTCGGCCTCGGCGAGCAGATCACCGAAGTGGCGGCTCATCTCCGGTCCTCGGACCGACGGCACGATGCAGAACGCACAGGAGTTGTCGCACCCGATCTGGATGGTCAGCCAGGCGGCGTGGTCGCTCTCACGGCGCGCGGGCAGCGCCGAGGGGAAGTCGGCCGCATCCTCGGCGGCGACCGCTTCGAGGATCTCGATGACCGGGCCGTGCTCGCGGGCCTCGGCCAGCAGTTCGGCTGCGCGACCGACGTTGTGGGTGCCGAACACCACGTCGACGTGACCGGCACGGTCCTGGATCAGGTCGCGGTCCTTCTGGGCGAGGCATCCGCCCACGGCGATCTGCAGGTCGGGGTTCTCGTCCTTCAGACGCTTCAGGTGCCCGAGCTGGCCGTACAGCTTGTTGTCTGCGTTCTCCCGGATGCAGCACGTGTTCAAGACGATGACGTCGGCGTCCTCGACGCTGTCGGCGCGGTCCATCCCGTCGGCCTCGAGGAGGCCGGCGATCCGCTCCGAGTCGTGTTCGTTCATCTGGCAGCCGAATGTCTGCACCACGTACCGCTTCGCCATGAGGCCACCAGGATACTGAGGCGCGCCAGCCCGTCCCTCCCCGGCCCGACCGGCACCGGGAACCATCGGCCACCTGCTGCGGCGCACCACTACCGTGGCCCGGTGCTCAGTCCGGTTCAGGTGGTCACGCTTCTCAGACCGAAGACCCGAGCCGACCTGCTCGCGGCCGCTGCGTTCTCGTCGCTCGTGTTCACCGCGACCCCATTCCTCATTCCGGCGACTGCCCAGGACTTCGACGTCAGCCTCGGCGCCGCCTCGCTGATCTCCACCGCCCAGCTCGCCGGCTTCGTGCTGGCCTCCTGGATCGTCGGCCGGTTCTTCGACCCGTCGCGTCCGCTCTTCATCGCGGCGATCGCGCTCGCCGCCGTGGCCAACGGCGCCAGTGCGCTCGTGCCGTGGTACAGCGCACTCCTGGGCCTCCGGCTGGTCGCAGGGGTCGCGATCGCGATCCTGGCCTGGCTCGGCTGGCAGGAGGTCTTCGGCGACGACGACCGGATGGGCGATGTCGCCGTCGTCGGCCCGGTCGTCGGTATCGCCGGAGCCCCCCTCGCCTCGCTGCTCGCCGAGGCCGCCGGCACCTCCGCCGTCTACGGAACCCTCGCCGGCGTCGGCCTGCTCCCGCTGCTCTTGCGGCCACCCGGGGTGGAGATGGGATCGAACGCGCCCCGACGATTCCAGCGCAGTCGGGCCATCCCGGTCACCCGCGTGATCCTGCTGTGCCTCAGCGTGATCACCTTCGCCGGATCGGCGGTCTTCGTGTTCCTCGCCGCACTCGGCGAAGACACGTTGGGCATCGACCCGGTGATCCTGTCGTTCGCATTCAGCGCCAACGCGGCACTGGGGATCCCGGCCGCCCGCTACCGGGGTCGTCGGCCGCTGGCCGGGCTGTGGCTGATGGGGACGGCCACCGCTGCGGTGATCACCACCACGGTCGACAATGCCCCGATCTTCTGGATCGCACTGTCGGTCTGGGGCTTCTTCTTCTGGGCGGGGGTTCCGGGCGTGTTCAAGCTGCTCGCCGAGCGGTCCGCCAACCCGGCCGACCGCGCCGGTGACGCCCAGTCGGTCATGGCGGCGGGCCGGGTCTTCGGCCCGCTGTTCGGTGCCGCCTTCGTCGAGAACGGTTCGGTCGAGGCGCTCGGCATCGCCGCCGGTGCGCTCCTCGCCGCCGCTGCGCTCGGCCTGGTCGCGGTGGAACGGCGCGTGCCACCACGCGATCCGGGGCCCTGACGCGCCACCGGCGCCCCGCAGGGCGCCGGTGCACGATCGATCAGCAGGCCGAAGCCCGGAGGATCACTCCTCGATGCTGATGGGCTCGTCGTCGAGCTCGGAGAACTCCTCGTCCTCCTCCTCGTCGGTGAGGTCGACCTCGTCCTCGGGCGGCTTCACCTCGGCCCAGATCCGGTTCTCGATGTCCATCATGATCTCGGGGTTCTCGGACAGGAACGTCTTGGCGTTCTCCTTGCCCTGCCCCAATTGCTCGCCGTCGTAGGTGTACCAGGCACCCGACTTGGACACGATGTCCATGTCCACACCGATGTCGATCAGCGAACCCTCGCGGCTGACACCCTTGCCGTACATGATGTCGAACTCGGCCTGGCGGAACGGCGGGGCGCACTTGTTCTTGACGACCTTGACCCGGGTCCGGTTGCCGACGACCTCGACGCCCTGCTTCAGGGACTCGATGCGGCGGATGTCCAGACGGACCGAGGAGTAGAACTTCAGCGCCCGACCACCCGGGGTGGTCTCGGGCGAGCCGAACATCACGCCGATCTTCTCGCGCAGCTGGTTGATGAAGATGCAGATGGTCTTGGACTTGTTCAGGTGACCGGTCAGCTTGCGCAGCGCCTGCGACATGAGACGAGCCTGGAGACCCACGTGGGTGTCACCCATCTCGCCCTCGATCTCGGCACGGGGCGTCAGCGCCGCCACCGAGTCGATCACGACCACGTCGATGGCACCCGAGCGCACCAGGGTGTCGGCGATCTCGAGCGCCTGCTCACCGGTGTCGGGCTGGGAGATCAACAGTTCGTCGACGTCCACACCGATCGCCCGGGCGTACACCGGATCCATGGCGTGCTCGGCGTCGATGTAGGCGCAGATACCGCCGTTGCGCTGCGCCTCGGCGACCACGTGGGTGGCCAGCGTCGACTTGCCCGACGACTCCGGTCCGTAGATCTCCGTGATGCGACCGCGGGGCAGGCCGCCGATTCCCAGTGCGAGGTCCAGTGCCAGGGCACCGGTGGGAATCGACTCGATGGCCATCGTCCCCTTCTCGCCCATCTTCATGACGGCGCCCTCGCCGAACTGCTTCTGGATCTGACCCAGAGCCATCTCCAGTGCCTTGTCTCGCTCCACTTCAACCTCGCTTGGGGTTTCGGGCCGCCCACCCGGGTCTCGGGGGCCGGTCTGTCATCGGTGTCGACTTCCGGCGGGAGATCCGGGCCGGGTGCCCGGCTGCATCTCTCGCTTTGGGGGAAGCCATCACGACCCTACGAAGGGGGTGTGACAACGAATGACATCAGCGTAATTGCGAACAACTGTTCGATCAATCATTTCCCTCACATTTCCTGTCGGAACGCTTGTTCCGACAGGCTGCGCCGGAGGCGCCGAGCCGTTCGCTCGATCCCTCGCTCACTCCACCACCCCGAACCAGCCGCGCCGGAGGCGCCGAGCCGTTCGCTCGATCCCTCGCGCACTCCACCACCCCGAACCAGCCGCGCCGGAGGCGCCGACCCGACCACCCAACCCGGCTGCGCCGGAGGCTCCCGAGCCGCTCGTCAGAGGTGCGCCGTGATCTGGGTCGGGGCCAGGACGCCCTGGGCGGCCGCCGGACCGAGGTTTGCGATCATGCCCGCGATGCGGTCCCCCATCAGGTGGCTGAGGAACACCGGCATCTGCCGCTGATCCGCCATCGCGGCCATGGCCTCCTGGGTCCTCACCACGGGCTGGTCGGGTTCGAAGCCGGCCGAGCGGAGCGCATCGGCGTACTCGTCCGGCGTGGCCACGAAGCTCGTCGAGGGGTCCGTGGCCCACGGCACCGGAAACCCGAACTCGCCGTCGCCCAGGCGCATGATGTCGTAGACCACGAAGGTCGCCCCCTGCCCGAGCACCCGAGCGACCTCGGCGAACAGCGCGTGCTTGTCCTCGATGTTCATCCCGACGTGGAACATCACCGCCCCGGCGAACCGGTCGTCGGGGAACGGCATGTCCAAGGCCGACCCCAGCTCGAACGACACCGAATCGGCCAGGCCCGTCCTCCGGGTCAGTTCCTCTGCGGCGTCGACGAACTCCGGTGTCAGGTCCAGACCGACCACCGGGACCTCGAACCGCCTCGCCATCACCCGCGCCGGCCCACCGATCCCGCATCCCACGTCCAGCAAGGCTCCGCCGGGATCGCCGAGGCCGTGCAGGACCGTGTCGGTCAACGTCCGGCCGCCCATGTGGAACTCGTCGGCGCCCGCGAGGACGTCCGGATCGAGCGGATCGATGTCGTGGCCGGCCGCCGCCAGGTCCGCGAGGAGCCGCTCGACCAGCCCCTCGCCGCCGTAGTGGTCGGCCACCCGTTCGCTCGCGGTCATGGCCAGATCCTGCCACGCCGCGATTCGTCCCGGCTCGGGAACTTCCAGAGCCGTCCCACGGTTGCATACTTGTGTTGTTCCGAAAGAGGAGACCCCGACCAATGCCAGAGAAGACCTTCGACGAGGCCGAGCTGCGCGAGCGCCTGACGCCCGAGCAGTACCAGGTCACCCAGCAGGCCGGGACCGAGCGTGCGTTCACCGGTTGCTACTGGGACACCAAGACCCCCGGCACCTACCACTGCGTCGTGTGCGACGAGGAGCTGTTCACCAGCGACACGAAGTACGACTCGGGCAGCGGCTGGCCGAGCTTCTACCAGGCGATGGACGACGGCAAGGTCACGCGCCACGAGGACCGCAGCTACGGCATGGTCCGCATCGAGGCGCTGTGCGCGAGCTGTGGCGCCCATCTGGGCCACGTGTTCCCCGACGGCCCCGCCCCCACCGGCGAGCGGTTCTGCATGAACTCGGCCTCGCTCCGGCTGGAGGAGCTCGAGGAGACCGACGCCGAGTGACCACGAACCGGAGGCGCCGATCGCTGCTGGCGGTCGGCGCCGTCCTGTCCCTGCTCGCCGCCGCCTGTTCCGGCGACGACGCCGAGCCCACGGACGCGGCTTCCCAGCCCACGGCCACCGCGGCCGATGTCGTCCTCGGCGAGCCGACCCCGACCTCCGAGGCGGCTACCGAGCCCACCGCGAGCGCCACGACCGAGCCGGACCCGGAGGCGAGCGCTGCGGCGCCCGACTCCGCCGCTGACGTCGGGACCGAGATCGTGCGGTTCACCACCGGGGACGGCGAGCAGCTCGAGGCCACCGTCTACGGCAGCGGCCCACGGGGCCTCGTCCTCGCCCACATGCGCAGCCGCGACCGCTCCACCTGGGACGCGTTCGCCCGGACCGCGGCGGCCGAAGGGCTGCACGTCCTGGCCTTCGACTTCCGCGGCTACGGCGGCTCCACCGGAGCTCGAGACACCTCGCTCGACGTCGACCTGCTCGCTGCGGTCGACCTCCTCGTCAGCCGCGGCGCCGACCGTGTGGTGGTCGCCGGCGCGTCGATGGGAGGCACCGCCGCCATCAACGTGGCGGCGCGGGCGGACCTCGCCGGTGTCGTGTCGCTGTCGGCTCCCGAAACCTTCGGCACGCTTCCGGCTCTGGACGTCGCCGCAGACGTCGGGGAGCCACTCCTGATCGTCACCGCCGAGGGCGACCAGCCCTACGCCGACACCGCCGTCGCGCTCGCCGAGGTGGCCCCGGTCTCACAACTCCAGATCCTCGGCGGGCGTGCCCACGGCACCAATCTCTTCGCCGATCACGAAGCCGTGCTCACCGAGTCGCTGCTGTCGTTCATCACCGACCGTCTGAGCTGACGACGCCCTCGCCGCCGTCGCGGCCGTGCTAGCAAGGCTCGGTGACCGCAGTCCTCCGCCGCCTCCGCGACAGCGAGGAACTGATCGTCCTGTGCGGTTCCACATTCCTGGTGATGGCAGGGCAAGGAGTCGTCTCTCCGGTGCTGCCGCTGTACGCCAAGGACTTCGGCGTAAGCGCCACGATGGTCGGCCTCACCCTCACGGTCTTCGCGCTGGCCCGCCTCATCGTGAACGTCCCGGCCGGCATCGTCGCCGACCGGTTCGGCCGGCGGATCCTGCTCGTCGGCGGACCGATCGTCACCTCGATCGGGATGTTCGGATCCGGCTTCGCCGACGACATCTGGACCCTGCTGGTCTGGCGATTCGTCGCCGGCGCGGGGTCGGCGCTCTACATGTCCGGCGCCATGATCTACCTGATCGACATCGCC
>JBCCFK010000151.1:0-10275 GCA_039029775.1 Actinomycetota bacterium
AGGCGTCGTTGACGCCGTCGAGCGCCAGCGTGCCGCCCAGCTGGTAAGGGCTGGTCGTGCTGATGTTCCACAGCGCCGACATGAAGTCGGTACGGGTCAGCGGACCCGCGGCGACGGCCTCACGCAGGGCGGTGACGACCATCTCGCCATAGATGATGCCGGTCGAGAACGAACCGTCGGCGCAGGTGACGCCTCCGTAGGTGTCGAGGATCTCTTCCATCAGCAAGATGGCCGGATCTTCGGCGAACGTGGGGTCGCCACAGATCTTGGTCTGGTTCGCCATGCGCACACCGGCGCCCTCAGCGGCCAGCAGGCCGGCCGCGTCCTGCACCGGAGTGAAGAAGCTGGCGAGGTTGTTGCAGGTGTAGGACATGTAGAACCGCGGACGGTAATCCGACGCGGCGACGGTGCCCACGGCCTGCGGGCAGAACGCCGCCGTCGTACCGGCGATGAACACGTCAGCACCGCTGCCGATGAGCGTGGTCATCTCGTTGGTGACGTCGGGCGCTGCCGGGTCGTGGTTGGCCTCAGCAACGAGGTCGATCTGGCCGGCGGCGGCGCAGTTCTGCAGCTCGTTCTGGTAGGTCTTGCCGAAGTCGTTGTCCATGATGAGGGCAGCGACGGTCGCACCCTGACCGAACTCGTCCACGATGGCCTGGCACCAGATCTGCGTCTCGGTGACGTAGTTCAGGATGTTGCCGACGGTCCACGGGAAGTTGGCCGGGTCACCCCAGAAGGGGAAGCCCGACGAGTTGAAGATCTGCGGGACGCAGGCCTCGTCGGTGATCGGACGGACCGCCAGGTTGATCGGTGTGCCGATCGTGTGGGCGAACATGAAGATGTCCTCGGTCTCGAGCATCTCCTCGACGTTGGCCACCGCGCGACCCGACTCATAGGCGTCGTCGCGGGTGATCAGCACGATCTCCTTGCCGTCGATCGGGTCGGTCTCGTTGATGTAGTCGAAGTACATCTGCATGCCGTCGCCGATGGCGCCAAAGGCAGCGAGCTGACCCGACTGGGGACCGGTCCATCCGATGCGGATCTCGTCGCCGTCGACACCGGTGGTGTCGCTCCAGTCCTCGGGACATTCGGCGATGTCGACCGAGGTACCGGCCGCGAACTCCACGACTCCTTCGGCCATCTCGCCGCCGTCGTCTTCGGATGCCGGCTCGCTGGCACTCGCGCTCGCGGAACCGGAAGCAGCCGGCTCGCTTGCGCTCGCCGAGCCGCTGCTCTCGTCATCGTCGTCGCCGCCGCCTGCGGGGGCGACCAGTGTGAAAGCCAGCAAAACTGCCAGCAGTCGCAACAGTCGCTTACTCATGGTCTGAAATCCCCTCCCGGGCTTCTGTTAGCGGGAACCACACTACGGCGATCAGCCGCAGCGGGCCGGTCACCCCACCTCGACGGTGGAGCTGTCGGTCGAATCGGCCGCGTCGTCCGCGACCGCAGTGCTGACCGGCGGGCGCGAGCCCCCCGACGGTGGCTGCGGCACGATCTGGACGATCCGTGCCTTCAACCTCCGGGCGCCTGCAACGACGCCGCCGGCCAGGAAGAACGTGAGAATGATCAGCAGGATGCCGAGCACGACCGAGCCGGTCGGGCCCTGCAGCCATCGTTCGGGAATGAACGCGACGCTCTGTGTGCCCGACGCCCAGTCCGGGACGATCGCGATGATCAGGCCGCCGACCGCGGCGCCGGAGAGGGTGCCGACACCGCCGACCACCAGGCCGACGATGAAGTTGATGGCCACGAGCTGGGTGAAGTCGTCGGGCGATGCGATGCCGAGCTCGGCGACGTAGATCACGCCGCCGACGCCGCCGAGCGCCGAGGCCACGCCGAAGGCGAGCGTCTTGGTCTGGGCGAGGTCGATGCCCGACACGGCTGCGCCGGTCTCGTTGTCCCGGACGGCTCGCATGGCTCGACCCGGTCGGCTCTTGATCAGGTTGGCCACCAGCCAGAAGCAGATGCCCGCGACGAGCATGAAGAGGAAGAACTTCCAGAGCCGCTCTTCCTGTTTCTCGGGTATGGGCCCATCACCGAAGTAGCCGCCGAGTAACGGGATGCCCTGCAGGAACTCGGCGATGCCGTCGAAGGGAATCCACCCGGGCGGCTCGAGGCCGATGTCGGCGATCTTGCCGCCGGACCCGTTCGTGTAGTCCTGCAGACTCTCCAGTTTCACCAGTGATGGGAACACCTGAGCCATGCCCAGGGTGACCAGCGCCAGGTAGAGGCCCTTGATCCGCAGCGCCGGCAGACCCAGGATCACGCCGACCAGGAAGCAGGCGGGGATCACGATCAGCAGGGTCAGCAGAACGGGCCAGTCCTTGTCCGCGACGAGCCAGGCGGCGATGTACGCCCCCATGCCGAAGAAGAACGACTGACCGAGCGCCAGCTGGCCCGTGTAGCCGACCACGACCTGGAGCCCGAGGATCGCCACCGCGAACGCGACGGCCTTGTTCAGGCGGATCAGACTGATGTTGTAGGTGTTGTCGCCGATCGAGATCGAGCCGACGTCCACATAGGCGAAGGCCACCAGGAAGACGAACAGTGCGAAGAGCGTCCAGGTGACGAGCTTGTAGGTCCGGTGCTGCGGCGAGCCGGCGAGGATGGTCCAACGTGCGTTCATGTCGACCTCCTCAGACTCTCTCGACGGCGGCTGTGCCGAACAGGCCGGCGGGTTTCACGAGCAACACCACCATCAGCACGACGACGGCCGCGGCCAGACTCATCGTGGTCGGGAAGCTGAACCACTGGTTCAGGTACTGCACGATCACGGACTGCACGAGGCCGATGGAGAGGCCTCCCACGACGGCGCCCCAGAGGCTGTCCAGGCCGCCGAGGGCCGCAGCGGCGGCGGCGAAGATCAGCACACGGAGCATGATCGAGGGCTCCAACTGGCGGACCGGGTTGGCGACGAACACCGCCGCGGCCAGCGTGCCGACCGCCGCGGCCAGCGCCCAGCCGAACTGCAGGGTGGGGCCGACGCGGATGCCGACCAGTTCGCTCGACTCCAGGTTGGACGACACGGCGCGAAACGCCAGGCCGATCTTGGTCCGGGTCAACAGCAGCTGGAGCAGGACGAGCACCCCGACGACGGTGATGATCGTGCCGACGGTGTACCAGCCCAGGTTGGCCCCGCCGATCGAGATCGCGTTGCCGTCGCCGAACAGGTTCGGGAACGACCGCGGGTCGAATCGCCAGACGATGGCCGCCACGGCGTTGATCACCAGGAACAACCCCAAGGTGATGATCACCAGCGGCAGATGGTCGGCTGGGTCGAACGGTCGGATCAACACGCGCTCGATCCCGGCGGCCAGGATCGCCGAGAGGATCATGGCCAGCACCAGGGCGATCCACATCGGAACGCCCCAGAGCCAGAGCTGCAGGGCGAAGAACGCTCCCAGCATGCCCATCTCGCCCTGGGCGAAGTTGATGAGTGTGGTGGCCTTGAAGATGAGCACGAGCGCCACGGCGACCAGTGCATAGGTCGAGCCGTTGGAGACGGCGTCGAAGAGTCGTTGCAGGAACAGTTCCATGGTCAGTCCCCCTCAGACACCCAGGTAGGCGCGCCGGATGGCGTCGTCGTTGATCAGTTCGTCAGCGGGGCCCTGGACGTCGATCGCGCCCGAGGCCAACACGTAGCCGCGATCGGCGATGCCCAGCGCCAGCTGGGCGTTCTGCTCGACCACGAGCAGCGTGGTTCCCTGCTCCTTGTTGAGCGCAGCGAATCGTTCGAAGAGGTCCTCGACGATCAGCGGCGCGAGCCCGAGCGAGGGCTCGTCCAGCAACAGCAGGCTGGGCCTCGACATCAGGGCCCGCGCAACGGCGAGCATCTGCTGCTCGCCGCCCGAGAGCGAGCCGGCGGTCTGCGTCCGACGCTGGTACAGGACGGGGTAGGTCTCGTACCACCGCTCCATGTCCGCCTCGACCTCGCCGTCGGTGCGGGTGTAGGCCCCGACTTCGAGGTTGTCCTCGACGCTCAGTTCCGGGAACGTCCCCCGGCCCTGGGGCACGTGGGCGACCCCGCGGCGCACGATGTCGGCGCTCTTGGCCCCGATGATCTCCTCGCCGTTGAGCTTCACCGACCCGGAGGTCTGGATCATGCCGCAGATGGCACGGAGGGTCGTCGTCTTGCCGGCGCCGTTGGCGCCGAGAATCACTACCGCCTCGCCCTCGTCGACGTGGAAGTCGATGCCGTGGAGGACCTGGATCAGGCCGTAGCCGGCCTCGAGGCCATTGACTTCAAGTACTCGGTTGGTCATGACGAAGTCCCCAGGTAGGCGCGGATGACCTCGGGGTCCTCCTGCACCTCGGCAGGGGTTCCCTCGGCGATCTTGGAGCCGAAGTCGAGCACGACGACGTGTTCGGAGATGCTCATGACCATGCCCATGTGGTGCTCGACCAGCAGCACGGTGAGGTCGAACTGATCACGGATGTCCCTGATGACACCGGACAGCTCGCCGACCTCGGCGTGGGTCAGGCCGGTGGCGGGCTCGTCGAGCATCAACAGCTTCGGTCGGCCGACCAGCGCCCGAGCGAGCTCGATGCGCTTCATCGTGCCGTACGGGAGGCCGGCGCACTGCCTGAAGGCGACGTCGGCCAGGCCCAGCTGGTCGAGGACGTCGTAGGCCTCCTCGGTCAGCTGCGTCTCCTCCTTCTTGAGGCCGACACGAGCCATGGCCGAGAAGAAGTTCTGCCGGCTGCGGGTGTGGGCACCCGTCATCACGTTCTCGATCACGCTCATGTTCGGCCACAGGGCCAGGTTCTGGAACGTGCGGTAGACGCCGAGCTGCGAGATCTCGTGCGGGGCGTGGTTCAACAGGTTCTCCCCGTCGAAGGTCACCGTCCCCTCGGTCGGGTCGTAGATCCGGCTCACGACGTTGAACAACGTCGTCTTGCCGGCACCGTTGGGACCGATCAGACCGAGGATCTGTCCCTCTTCGATCTCGAACGACAGGTCACTGAGCGCGGTGATACCACCGAAGCGCACACTGATGCCGTCGACAACGAGCAATGCCACGCTGCATCCCCCTCTCTCGATGCACCGACCCAGCGGGCGGGTCGGACTCCGGGGCACCATAGGTCCAACGCGCGGCTCCCGCCACTTATCGCCGTTCGGCGCGCGAGCCCTGCATCGCCGGTCCGCGATGAGCCGCCGGTTAGCGTTTTCGGATGGCGCAGGTGCGGGTGTTGCTGGTCGAGGACAGCCCCTCGGATGCCGCGCTGTTCAAAGCCCAGCTCGAGGCCGGGCCCGACGCGGACTTCGACGTCGAGTGGGTCCCGACCTACGCGGAGGGCCGCGATCGGATCGCCGACGCGGACTGCACGATCCTCGACCTGACGCTGCCCGACAGCGAGGGCCTGAGCTCGGTCCGAGGCCTCGCGGAGGCGGCCCCGGACATGCCGGTCATCGTGCTGACCGGATTCCAGGAGGAGTCCGGCGGCGTCGAGGCGGTGCGCCTCGGCGCACAGGACTATCTGGTCAAGGACAACATCCAGCCGCAGGACCTCGGTCGGGCTGTGCGCCACGCCATCGAGCGCAAGACCGCACAAGCCGAGCTGCGGGCCCTGACGGCCGAGCTCGCCGAGCGCAACCAGCGCCTCGCCAGCTCCAACAGCGCCATCTTCGATCAGTCGCTGACGGGCATGATGCAGATCGCCGGCGACGCACAGGTCCTGCTGGCCAACCGCGCCATGGGCAACCTGGTGGGCCGCACGGCCGACGAACTGCGGGGCCGTCGCGTCGACGACCTCTTCGGCGCCATCGACGGACCCGACGTCGTGGCCGCCATCGCCGAGGTCTTCGAGACGGGGCTGCCATGGGGGCGGGACGCGCTCCTGATGCGCGCCGACGGCTCGACGCGCCTCACCACGTTGCAGGTCTCCCAACTGACGATGGACGAGGCCGGCACACCCATCGTGTTGATGATGGCCAACGACATCACGGCCGAGTCCTCCGCGATGTTGCGTGAGGCGCACGACCAGAAGCTCGCCGAGCTGGGTCGGCTCGCAGGCGGTCTCGCACACGAGATCCGCAGCCCGCTCCAGTACCTCACGACATCGATGGACTGGATCCGGACCGCGGTCGGCCGCCTCGTCGAGGGCGAGCGACTGCCCGACGAGGACCTGGCCGACCTGGGCGAGAGCATGGAGGAGGTCGTCGACGGCATCAGTCGGATCTCCGACATCGTCCGCGGCATGAACACCCTGGCGCACCGGGCGAGCTCCGACATGCGGCTCCAGAACATCGACGACGTCCTGGACTTCCCGCTCGCGGTGGCCCGTGGGCAGGCACCCGCCGGTGTGCGCTTCGAGGTCCGGCGGGACGACACCCCTCGCTGCCTGTTCGGGCTCGGCCTGATCCAGCAGGTCGTGCTGAACCTGCTGGTCAACGCCGTGCAGGCGATCGAGGACGCCGAACGCCCCGGCGTCGTCGAGATCACCACCGCCGCCCTCGACGAGTGGGTGACGCTCACGGTCTCGGACAACGGTGTGGGCATGGACGCCGCCACCCTCGACCGGGCGATGGAGCCCTTCTTCACGACCAAACCAGCAGGCCGCGGCACCGGCCAGGGGCTGTCGCTCGTCAGGGAGATCATGACCCAGCACGAGGGTCGGGTGACGATGGACAGCACTCCGGGCCGCGGCACCGCCGTCACGATCTGGTTGCCGGCCGGTCCGCATGAGGATTTCGACTCAAGTTCCTCCGACCCGGGTCGATAGACCCAGTGACAAGTCACTGCCGGTTCCCGAACGGGAGCCGGAGAGCGAATGAGGCCGGGACAGCTCGTCGCTCACGATCTCGGAAGGATCGGGTGTGTTCACCTCGCACGAAACTGTCCCGGAACTCGTCTTCGCCGTGTCGCACGACATCGGCGAACCGATCCGTGAGATTCTCGGATTCGCCCAGCTGATCGCCGAGCGCGCCCCGCAGGACGTCGAGCATCGCTTCTGGGAAGACCTCGGCCATGTCGAGGGTGGTGCGCTGCGTGCCCGATCGATGCTCGCCGCACTGTGCGACTACATCCGGGTCGATGAGCTCGAGCCCCAGCCGGCCGAGGTCGCCCTGCCAGACCTGATCGACGACGTGCTCCACCAGACCGAGGCGAGCCGATCCACGCTCCCGAGCGAGATCACCTCGGACCTCCACCACAGGGTGGCGACCTACCCGGTCGTCCTGCGCGACGTTCTGGCCGAGCTGCTCGTCAACGCGGCCCGCTTCGGGACAGCCGACGACGGCCGCGCCCACGTCGCGATCCGGTCCGAGCTCTCCGACGACGATCTCACGATCGTCGTCGAGGACGAGGGCCCCGGCATGACGCCGGACGAGACGGCCCGAGCGGTCCGACTCTTCCAGCGACTGCACCGGCGGACCGATCACGACACCATCGGCGCCGGGCTCGCGATCGCCCGCCGCAAGATCGAGCGCTGTGGCGGCGCTCTGACAATCGACACCAACCCGACCGGACGAGGCCTGCGGGTCAGCGTGAGCCTCCCGATCCCGGTCATCGACCTCCGCGCCACTGTGGCGGCCGCGGAGATTCCACTGGCGAGCTGACCCGGAGAAGGGACACCACGATGGCGATGTACGACCTGGTCGATTCGTTCGATCTCGAATACACGGACGGCCCGACGATCGAGCCGGGCGGACGCCCGAAGCTGCTGATCGTCGACGACGACGAGCTGCTGCTGCGCAGCCTCACGCGAATCCTCAAGGGTCGCTACGAGGTGCAGGCCGAGAGCAACCCGTACCGCGCCCTGGTGGCGCTGGAGGACGACGGGCCGTTCGCCACGATCGTCTGTGACCTCACCATGCCCGGCGTCGACGGCATCGAGTTCCTCGAACGCGCCTATGCCGAGGCACCCGAGACGCCTCGCATCCTCCTCACGGGCAACGCGACGGTGCCCGCCTCGATCGAAGCGGTGAACCGGGCCCACATCACGTCCTTCCTCACCAAGCCGATCGCACCGGACGATCTGGTCCACCAGGTCGACCTGGCCGTCGCCCAGCACGCCGAGATCGTCGGCGACTCGACGAGCGGCGCCGAGATCCTCGAAGGCAGCGCGGCTGCCCTCATGGAGACCCTGGCGATCGCCAACCCCACCGCCTACTCGCTGACCAAGCGGGTGATGGACCTGATCGAGCGGTACCTCGATGCCGAAGACCGAGACGACGCCTGGGAGCTGCGGGTCGCCGCCCGCCTGTGCTACCTCGGTACCGCGGCCCTCGGGGCCGAGCTGTCCTCGCGGGTCCTGCACGGCGACAACCTCGCGGTCAGCGAGGACCTGCTGGTCGGCTGCGTGCCCGGCTTCACCGTCGAGATCGTCGCCCAGATCCCACGTCTCGCCCGTGTCGAGGACATCCTGGCCCGCCATCGCAGCAACGAGCTGCCCATGGCGGACGACCCGGCGCACCTGCTGGGCATCGCCACCGCGCTGGCCGAGTTCGAGGCCACGAAGCGCTCGCGCCACGACGCAGCCGCCGCCCTCCTCGCCGTCGAGCCGGCGTTCGACACCGACCTGGTGTCCCGCATGCTCGACCTCTATCTCCCCGTCGGTGAATCCCGCCCCGACATCGACCTCACCGACGGGGACGAAACCCGGAGCTGACCCCCTTCAGCTCCAACCCTCGGACGGGTCCCGCGCCGGCGCGGGTGCGGGACCCGTCTGAACTCTGTTCTCGGCACGTCGATAATCCGACGTGCTGTGTCGCCCGACCGTCCCTCGCCGCGCAACGCAGCTTCGCTGGCGCGGAGCCGTCGTCGGGCGCCCCCCCCACGGCGCGGACGGGAAGGCACGGGCCTCGGACATGTCGACGGACGCCGACCCCGCGCCGGCGCAGCCGCGCACCGCGGCGAGGGATCGGTCCGTCGACACCGGCCGGCGGATTACCGCCGGCCCAACGAGAGAGCGTAGTCGCCTGCCTGGTCGGTCCAGAGCTCGACGAGGGTCAGGCCGGCGGCTTCGAGTTCGGCCTCGATGCGTTCGGGGCGGAACTTCGCGCTGACCTCGGTCCGCATCTCCTCGCCGGCGCCGAAGTCGACCACCAGATCGAGTTCGGCGATGTGGACGGACTGTGCGGCGAGGCTGCGGAGGCGAAGGTCCATCCACTCGTGGTCGGGGTCGAAGGTGGCGACGTGCTCGAACGCGTCGAGGTCGAAGTCGGCGTCGAGTTCACGGTTGATGACCGCCAGCACGTTCTTGTTGAACGCCGCGGTGACCCCCGCCGGGTCGTCGTAGGCCAGCTCGAGCCGCTCGGTCTCCTTCACCAGATCCGTTCCGAGCAGGAGCGCGTCGCCGGGCGACATCCGGTCGGCCAGCGAGGCGAGGAATCGGGCGCGGGCCTCGGTCTTGTAGTTGCCGATCGTGCCCCCCAGGAACGCGGTGAGTTGGCGACCCTCGCCCGGGATCTCGGCGAGGTGGTGGTCGAAGTCGCCGACCACACCGTGCACCTCGAGGCGGGGCCAGGTGGCGGCGATCATCGCTGCGGCATCTCGCAGCGTGCCCTCGCTGACGTCGAAGGGCACGAAGCGTCGCAGCTGGCCGGTGGCGGCGAACGCCTCGAGCAGGACGCGGGTCTTGTCCGACGTGCCCGAGCCGAGCTCGACGAAGGTGTCGGCGCCGGACAGCGCGACGATGCGGGACGCCCGTTCGCGGAGGATCTCGCGTTCGGCCTCGGTCGGGTAGTACTCGACCAGGCGGGTGATCTTGTCGAAGAGCTCGCTGCCGACGTCGTCGTAGAACCACTTGGGAGGCAGTTCCTTCGGCGACGAGGTCAGGCCGGCGAGGACGTCGGCGCGGAGCGCCCGATCCATCCAGTCGGGATCGAGGTGGACGTCGATGGTGGGTTCGGGTGCGGGCATCAGACGTCCTTCGCGAGTCGGAGGCCGGAGAACATCCAGCGCGTGTGGGCGGGGAAGAAGTTGCGATACGTCGCCCGGGTGTGACCTGCCGGTGTGGCGCAGCATCCACCTCGCAGCACGTTCTGGTTGATCATGAACTTGCCGTTGTACTCACCGACCGCGCCCTCGGCGGGCTGGAAGCCGGGATATGGGAGGTAGGCGCTCGAGGTCCACTCCCACACGTCGCCGAACAGCTGGGACAGCGACCCGCCGCTCGGCGGCTCGGGATGGAAGCGCCCCGAGTCGGCGAAGTTGCCGCGCACCTCGATCGTCGCGGCGGCGTGCTCCCACTCGAACTCGGTGGGCAGACGGGCACCGGCCCACCGGGCGAAGGCGTCGGCTTCGTACAGCGAGATGTGTACGACGGGCTCCG
>JBCCFK010000152.1:0-10156 GCA_039029775.1 Actinomycetota bacterium
CCAGGTACGACTTCAGCTTGGCCAGCGCGGCGATCACGTCCTTGTTCCCGAGCATGAAGGCCACACGCCAGCCGGCCATCGAGAACGACTTGGTCATCGAGTACAGCTCGACCGCGACGTCCTTGGCCCCGTCCACCTGGAGGATCGACGGGGGTGAGTAACCGTCGAACCCCAGATCGGCATAGGCGAAGTCGTGCACCAAGAGCACGTCCTTCTCCTTGGCGAAGTCGACGACCTGAGCCATGAAGTCGAGATCGACGCACATCGTCGTCGGGTTGTGCGGGAACGACAGCAGGATGACCCGCGGCTTCGGCCAGCTGTACTCCCAGCGCTCGCGCATGGCGGTGAAGAAATCGCTGCCGGTCGACAGCGGGATCTCGCGAACCTCGGCTCCGGCGAACAGCGGCGAGTAGAGGTGGATCGGGTACGACGGCGAGGGCACGAGGACCGCGTCGCCGGGCTGGGCCAGCGTCCACATCAGGTGGGACAGCCCCTCCTTGGCGCCGATGGTGTTGATCGCCTCGGTCTCGGGATCGAGCGTGACGCCGAAGCGGCGCTCGTAGAGGTTGCAGATCGCCTCGCGAAGCTTCGGGATGCCCTTCGACGCCGAGTACCGGTGGTTCCGTGCGTTGTGTGCCGCCTCGGCGAGCTTCTCGACCGCGATGTCGGGCGACGGCAGGTCCGGGTTGCCGAAGCCGAAGTCGATGATGTCGTCGCCGTTGCGTCGTCCCTCGACCTTCAGGTCGTTGATGATCGTGAAGACGTATGGCGGCAGATTGGTGATCCGTCGGAACTCCATCCGGCGATGTTATCGGCGCTCGTCGCGAGCTCTGTGGAGTTCCCGATCAGGGTTCGATGTCGGCGGAGAGCACCGCGGCGCCGATCGCCCCGCTGCGTCCGCCGAACATCGAGCGCTCGATGGCGACGGGGTCGCGGAGGTCGTGATCGATCATCACCTTGGGATACGCATCCCTGATGGCCTCGACCAGCGGGTCGCCGATGTCGGCCAGGCCGCCACCGATCACAATCACCGACGGATCGAGGATGTTGACCAGGTTGGCGAGCCCGACCGCGGTCCAGTAGCCGATCTCGGCCAGGATCTGCAGTGCCTCGTGGTCGCCCTCGGCGACGAGCTGGGCGGTGTGTTCACTGGTCACGTCGTCGACGTCGCCGCCCGCGAGCGCCAGGACGGAGTCGGCCCGCCCTGCGGCGGCGGCCTCGCGGCTCAACCGGTTGAAGGCGGTGCCCGACGCATAGCGCTCCCAGCACCCCCGACGACCGCAGACACAGGGCAGGCCGTCGTGGACGATCGTCATGTGCCCGGACTCGCCCGCGAAGCCGGCGGTGCCCCGATGCAGGCGCGAGTCCAACACGAAGCCCGTCCCGATCCCGGTCCCCAGGGCCACGAAGGCGACGTCGGCCGCCCCACGGGCGGAGCCCAGCCGGGCCTCGGCCCAGGTGGCGGTGGTGGCGTCGTTGTCGACGACGGTGTCGAGGCCGAGACGCTCGTCGAGCTGCGACTTCAGCGGGAACTGAACGAGCGACGGGATGTTGGGCGAGGTCCGCACGACGCCCTCGGTGTCGACGATTCCCGCACAGCCGACCCCGACGCCGATGACCTCGGCGCCCTCGGCCTGCGCGATCTGGTCGACCAGGGTGGCCACGGTCTCGACCAGGTCGCCCGGGTCCTCCGGTCGCCGCATCTTCACCGTGTCGCCGACGGTGTCGTCGGCGCGCAGCGGCACACCGCGGACGTTGGTGCCGCCGATGTCGAAGCCGACGTGAACGGGCGCCGTGGCGCCGCCGTCGGCGGTCACGAGCTGACCGTGGCCTCGACCCGTCGGCGAAGGTCCTCGAGCGCGGTGCGGATGATGCGGGTCTCGGCACGGCGCTTGACGAACCCGGGGATCGGCACCACCAGGTCGGCCTCGAGGTGGTACACGACCTCGGTCTGGGTGCCGGTCTCGTCGGTCGGCAGGAATTCGTACTCGCCGTCCAGCTTGCGCGTGATGTCGCCCTCGAGCTGCTTCCACGCGATCCGCAGCGGATTCGAGCCGTAGTAGTAGCGCAATGTGTACGTGGTGGAGCGGCCCATCGCCGCGGCGCGGAACGTCACGTCGCCGCCACGGCCCTCGTCGTCGGTGGTCTGCACGGCGGCGTGCTTGATGTCGCTGGCCCACTCGGGATAGCGGGCGAAGTCAGCCGCCACGGCGAAGCACTCTTCGGGCGTGGCCTCGATGATGGCCCGCTGGGTCGCATGATCGGTCATGGGTCACCTGACCTTCTTCGGTCGGAGTTTTCGCCGGTCCGGGAACTCGCCATGGCGAGCGGCCCAGAGGCCGGCCATCCCGAGACCGTACATGGGTACGAGGATACCGAAGGCGACTGCCGTGAACGGACGCGCGGAAGCTGTGGCGAACGCCACCACCGTCTGGACGACCGTGCTGCCCAGCAGATGCCACCGGACCGCCTTCGGCGCCGATCCGGACAGGAAGTACAGGTTCGAGACCGCGATCTCCTCGGTGCGGCTGCGCTCGACCGCCTCGAAGAAGGCCTTGAGGAACACGACGCACCCGAATCCGAACAACACCAACGCGACGACGACTCCCACCGCGCGCATGGTGCTGGTCACGGCGGAGAGCACAGCCGTGATCGTGAAGACGGCGGTACCGATCCACGAGGCGGCGATCATGCCCCGGCCGGGCTCGGGCAGGCGTTCGAACATCGTGGTCGATGATGCCACCCGGAGCCCCGAAACCCGTCGTCAAGCGCCGATCGCGTCGGCCATCGCCCGGTGGAGCCGGTCGGCGAGCAGGTCGTAGCGGAACTCCTCGACCGCGCGTCGTCGCGACGCCTCCCCCATCATCTCCCTCAGTCGCTCGTCCTCGAGCAGCCGGCGCAACCAGTGGGCGACCGCATCGGGATCGTCGGGGTCGTCGACGACGAAGCCGGTCTCGCCGTCGGTCACGGCCTCGGCAGATCCCCCGCTCCGGCCCGCGAGCTGGGGCACCCCGGCCGACGCGGCCTCGAGGAAGACGATGCCGAAGCCCTCCTGCTCCAGACCCCCGA
Organism: Actinomycetota bacterium; assembly: GCA_039029775.1. GTDB lineage: Bacteria > Actinomycetota > Acidimicrobiia > Acidimicrobiales > UBA8592 > JBCCFK01. The sequence continues at coordinate 3,070 of JBCCFK010000152.1, forward strand.
GCCGGACCCGACACAACATCGCGAACACGTCGCTGAGGCCGTAGAGCGTGGCGATGTCCGCTTCCGGTACCCGATCCAGGAATCGCACGGGTGCGGAGGTGGCGCGGGCCACGCGCTCGAGCCGAGCGCGATCTCTGCCGCCACCGGCCACCAGCACGACCAGCGATGGGAACTCGTACTGGAGCGTCGCCGCCGCGCGGATGAGCACGTCCATCCCCTTGCGGGGAACGAGCCGGCTGAGCGTCAACACGACGAGCGCGTCCTCCTCGAGCCCGAACGTGCGCCGAGCGGCCGCCCGAGAAGCGGGGTCCAGCGGCCGGAACCGCTCGGTGTCGACCCCCGGTGGGACGACCACCACGGGCAGCGAACGTCCGGCCGCGTGCTCGGACTCCGCGGTCGAGTACTCGCCGGCCGTGACGACGAGAGCGGCCTTGCGCAACACGTCGCCCATGACCCTGCCCGTGAGCGGCAGGCGACCGGGAATCGTCATCTCGGCGCCGTGCACGATCAGCCCGTACGGAATGTCGAGCCTGGGGCCGAGCGGTCCGACCAGGAACGCGGGGTCGAACATCACGATGTCGGCCTCGACCCGCTCCGCCTCGGCCCGGACCTGTCGCAGCAGCCAGGGCTCGGGTGTCAGAACTGGTTGCGGGACGCGGACGATCCGGTGTCCCTGCGACGAATCCCAGTCCTGCCAGCCCGGATGGCGACGCGTGAGCACGCTGAACTCGTCGGCGGGGAGCCGCCGGTAGAGCTCCCAGAGGTAGTTCTGGATGCCACCGAACTTCGGCGGGTAGTCGTTGGTGACCAGCAGGTGGCGCATCAGGCAGCCATCGTGCCCGATCAACCGGCGGGCGACACATCCCGGGCCAACTCGGCCACGACGTCGGGCTCGGAGTCCCCCGCGACGGCGGCCAGGAGATCCCCGCACCCCAGGCGCTTCGCGGCCCAGACGGCGTGGGCCCGGAGCATGCCATCCTCGGAATCCAAGGCGACCCGGACGGCATCACGGACGGCGACGTCCGTGCCGTCGGCGGTGTTGGCCAAGGCGAGGATCGCGTTGCGTCGCAGATACCTGGCCTCGCGTCCCGGGATGTACCAGACCCCATAGCGGTCGAGGAGCGTCTGGTCGTCCGCTGCCAGGATCTCGAGCAACGGCACCCAGGGCCGGCGCGCCGGTGACGAGAGGTGGACGACCTGACGGGCCTGGCGGCGATTGGGCGGGCAGACCTCCTGGCAGTCGTCGCAGCCGTAGATCCGATCGCCCAGCGCCTCGCGATACTCGGCTGGGAATGTGCCCTTGGCCTGGACCAGCCACGCCAGGCACCGGTTGGCGTCGATCGTTCCCGGGGCGACGATCGCGTCGGTGGGGCAGCTCGTCAGGCACCGGGTGCAGGTGCCACAGCCGTCCTGCATCGGCGTGGCGGGCGGCAGGGGGGCGTCGGTGAGGACGCTCCCGAGGACGAACCAACTCCCGCGACCGGGCAGCAACAGGTTGGCGTTCTTCCCGTACCAGCCGAGGCCGGCGCGATGGGCCGCCTCGCGGTCGACCAGCGCGTTGTCGTCGACGAGGATCCGAGTCCGCCATCCCGCGTCGGCCAGGACCCCCGCCACCACGCCGAGCTTGCTGCGGAGGTCCCGGTAGTGGTCCTCCCAGACGTAGCGGGCGACGCGCCCTGCGGGTCCCTCGAGCTCGGCCCCATCCGGGTCACGGAGGTAGGACAGCGCGCCGACGACCAGACTCCGGGCGTCGGGGAGGTGCCTCGTGGGGTCGGTGGACCGCTCGGGGTTGCGATAGGTGAACTGCATGTCCGCATGGAGTCCCTGATCCTTGCGGCTTCTGAGGTCGGCGAGCGTCGACTCGAAGACCTCGGCTCCGGCGACCCCCAGTGCGTCGAGCCCGACCTCCTCCCCGACCCGCTGCAGCTGCGCCCACAGCTGCACATCGGGACTCACTCGAACTCCGCGAGATCGGCCCAGATCGGTGCGGCCCGGTCGTCGCCCGTCCACGACGCATCGTTGGTGCGTCCCCACAACGCCAGCAGGACGTCGGAGGCCGTGCCGGTGAGCCGCGCCGTCGGTTCGGCCTCGGTCCGAACCGCTCCCTCCGGCGTGAGCACAGCACGCCGCTGCTCGTCGAAGAGTTCGGTGACCACACCGCCCGCCACCGGCATGCCCGGTCGCGCGTCGACGAACACGTCGAGCAGTTCGTCGATGCCGTCGGCGGCCATCTCGTCGGCGATCGGCGCGGCGGGCCCGGCGATCGACTCCGCATCCACGCGGTGAACCGAGATCTCCTGGGCCATCCGGCGAGCCACCCAGCCGCTGACCTGGCGTTCGCCGGACCAGTTCCAACACGGGCGGTCCGGGCCGAGCGCCGTCAGCCTCGCCGCCATGTCGGCTGCCAGGGCCTCGACCGATCGGGCGGCGTCCTGCTCGACCCCGTCGGCGACGGGGCCGGTCTGCGGGGACGCGTCGTCGGCCAGCTGCCGACGCCAGAACGCCAACACGCCCGCCTGGTGATCACGGAGCTCGCCACGATCCCAGTCGGGGCAGGCGGGAACGCGCACGTCGGGAGGCGCGGACGCGATGGCCGCGTCGAAGCGGGCCGCCTCGGCGACCAGGTGACCGAGATAGGTGTCGAACGCCAGCGGTTGCCGAGCCATCGGATCCATCATGGCGCAGCGCGAGTGGGCGTCTCAGCCGGTTTGGCTCCGGTGGCGGAGGCCGGGTACCAGGCCGGCCTCGTTGAGCGTCCGCATCGCCCGGAGCTCGTCGATGGTGATGATGACGGCATCGCCGGGTTCGCGGTCGCAGATGTAGGTGACCAGGCAGTCGTCGCATGCGTCGGTGTCGCGCATGACGCAGGTTCCGCAGTCGACCTCGATCGATGTGCTCGTTCCGTCCATGGGTGCACCGTACGGACGGGGTGTGACAGTTTCGGCCCGCTCAGTCGCCCAGCTCGGCCGTCAGCTCCACCAGCGCCGCCAGCTTCGCGGCGGCCGCCCCTGAGTCGATCGACGCCGCGGCGCGCTCGCAGCCGTCGACCATGTCCGGGGACACCCCCGATGTCACCAGGCCGGCGGCGGCGTTGAGCACGACGATGTCGCGCTGGGGACCGACCTCGCCGCCGAAGATCCTGTGCGCGATCGCGGCGTTCGCCGCAGCGTCGCCGCCGTGGAGGCTGGTCGGATCCGACTCGGCCAGACCCAGATCACGAGGTTTCAACGTCACCGTGGTGACCTCGTCGCCGCGGATCTCGTGGATCGTGTTCTCACCCGTCACGCTGAGTTCGTCCAGGCCACCGTCGCCGGTCACCACCATCGCCCGGGTGCTGCCGGTCGCGGCCAGGACCTCGGCCATGCGACGTCCGGTCTCGATGCTCGGCACGCCCACCACCTGGCGGGTCAGCTGCCCAGGGTGCGACAGCGGGCCGAGGATGTTGAACACCGTGGGAATCCCCAGCTGTGCCCGGACCGGACCGGCGAACCGCATCGCCGGGTGGAACGTCCGAGCGAACGCGAAGCCGATCCCGATCTCGGCCACGCACCGTTCGACCCCCTCGGGAGCCAACTCGATGCGCACGTCGAGCGCTTCGAGCACGTCGAAGGAGCCCGAGGTGGACGAGGCCTTCCGGTTGCCGTGCTTGCACACCGCCGCGCCCGCGCCCGCTGCGACGAACGAGGCCATGGTGGAGACATTGAGCGCGGCCTCGCGACCGAGCTGCGACCCGCCTGCGCCGACCAGGTCGACCGTGTGATCCGGGACCTTCAACGGGACCGCTGCAGCCCGCATCGCCCGCACGAGCCCACTCATCTCCTCGACGGTCTCACCCTTCTGCCGGAGCGCGACGAGGAACGCCGACAGCTGGGCGTCGGTGGCCTCACCGGCCAGCACCGTCGCCAGAACCGCCTCGGCCGCATCGGAGGAGATGTCCTCGCCCTCGCTCAGCGCGCCGAGGACCGAGGGCCAACCGCCGTGGTCATCGAGCGTCATGGCCCAAGTATCCGCCGGAGTGCGCCGATCACACCAGTTGAATCCCGATGCGGGGGTCCGCCCCGGGGGGCGACTGCTAGCCTCGCTCGCCGTGTCCAGCGTGTTGGTGGCGGTTGATCCCGACGACGGTCCCGGCATCGCGTCGCGACTCCGCACCCTGGGAGCCCACACCGTCACGACCGACACCCAGGACGCCGACGTCAGTGTGATCATCGCCTGGTTCGCCGAGACGTCCGTCGCCACCGATGTCGTGCGCGAACTGCGGGCGGCCGGCGAGTCCGCGGTCGTCGGGCCCGCCTCCCCCGGCGCCATGTGGGCGTGGGATCGCCACACCGCTCCCGTCCGACTCCCCGACGACAGCTGCGTCTGCTTTCCCTGGTCCCGGTTCGATCGCAGCCGCTACCCGTCCGTCGTCACCATCGACCCGGGCCCCGGCGCGGGAGTCGGCCGCCACGCCACCACCGTGCTCATCCTCGGCATGCTGCCCCACGACCTCGACGGCAAGCGCGTCATCGACGTGGGGTCGGGGTCCGGTGTGCTCGGCATCGTGGCCGCCGCCCGCGGCGCCACCGTCAACGCGATCGATGTCGACCCCGCGGCCATCGAGACCACGGTGGCCAACGCCCGCCGCAACCGCGTCGACAGCCGGCTCCTCGCCTCGACCAAGCCCCTGTCCGAGCTCCGCGCCGTGGGCGACCTGGTCCTGGCCAACCTCCACGCCGCCACCATCGAGATGCTGGCCGCCGATCTCCGCCGGGTGACCGACAACGGCACCCTCGTCATCAGCGGCTTCTCGTCGGTGCAGCTGCCCGCCCTGCTGGTCGCCCTCGGCTCGCCCAAGGTGCTGGAGCGCAGCGAGGCGGACGGGTGGGTCGCAGCCTCGCTGACCTGGGCCTGACGACGGGCGACGTTGTGCCGGCGGCCGCCGGCCGTCACACTGGATGATCGATGGTGAGTTGGCCGGATGGCCGCGATGCCCCGCTTCGGCGACGGCATCGAGGAAGGTCGGGACTCCAACGGTCAGGGTGCTGGCGCGAGTCAGGACGGGGCGACCTGTCGGATCGGGCAACAGAGAACAGACCGCCGATGGCCGCACTCCGGTGCGGCACAGGCAAGGGTGAAACGGTGCGGTAAGAGCGCACCAGCGTCGGGGGTGACCCCGGCGGCTCGGCAACCCCCACCCGGAGCAAGGTCAAGCGTGGGACACGGGTCGACCGTCCCGCCCCCGAGAGGGGGCAGTCCCCAGGTGGACCGCACAGATGGATGGTCATCCAGGGAGACCCCGGCGACGGACTCCCGGACAGAATCCCGCCTACAGGCCGACTCACCATCGCCCTCGGGATGGGGGCGAGCCGCCTCAGACGCCGTCGAGCGGGCGGCCTGCAGTGGTGTTGTCGACGAGCGGCCGACACACCATGCGGTAGGAGGCGCCGACGACCTTGTCCAGCAGTCCCTGACCCTCGAGCCACGTCTCATTGGTGAAGATCCGGTCCAGCGCGAAGCGGTCCTGGACACGGGTCACGTGGATCTCGCCCCACTCACGGTCAGCGGCCTCGGGCCGGACGGTGTCGACCTCGGCCCAGAGCTCACGACGGAGCGGGACGTCCAGGGTCGCCTTGCGGGCCTCGCTCATCCACTCGTTGACGAGATCGGGATCGGGGACCTGGCAGAGCTGGACGAGGAACCGGTTCTCCGGCCACTCGGTCGGCGTGGGTGACGTGCCGGGCGGCAGGGGCATCGCGTCGGCCCGCACCGTCCACCGACCTGGCCCGGCCTCGGGCCGTCCGCCGGTACCGGTCGTGCGATAGAGGGCGACCTCACACCACGACGGATCGACCGCTCCGTGGTGTTCGAGCACCTCGAGCCAGAGCACCAGGTCGGCCCCCTCGCCCGTCCACGGCGCCTCGGCCTTGGTGTCGGACAGCAGCAGCAGCCACCTAGCATGACGATCCGCTGCAGTGGCTCCGTCCATCCCGGGAGACTCTAGTGACCGGATCGGGCCAGTGGCGCAGGCCACCGACGGGAGATGACATCCATGGCCACCATCGAGCTCTCGGCCTGGACGGGCCCCTGGGACGACGACGACCGCGACGCGAACTTCAAGGCCGACATCGCGGCGTACGCGCATCTCGACCCGCTGTCCACGCTGTCGAATCTGAGCGACTCGATCGACGTGCCGGTCGGTGCGCTCGTGCACTACGTGCTCGCGAAGTGGGCCACCGAGGGCTCGGGCGGGCTCCTCGAGCTCGGGCCGCGGATGACGAGGCGGCTCCGCGAACCGTTCGCACGCGCCGAGGAACTCGACACCGACGAGGCGCGCCTCGAGGCCTATGCCGAGGTGCGACAGCTCGTCGAGTGGTTGAACATCCCGCTCGATCAACCCGACGTCTATCCCTGAGCGAATTCGTCCCGAGCGGCACCGCTGACAGTCTCGCTGTCACTACCGTTGGGCCGTCATGAACGATCGTGAGCAAACCCTGGGGGCAGTGGCCCTGGTGGCGACGGCGCTGGTCGTCGGCCTGCTGGTCCTGGGACTCGGGTTCGAGCGCGCCGACGACGAGCAGTCCGCGGGCCCGACGCCGACGCCGACGCTCACGCCCACGCCGGAACCGACGGTCGATCCGTTCGCGACGCCGACCCCCACGCCGAGCGCCACACCCACACCGTCGCCCACGCCCGATCCCGACCTGCTCGAACAAGCGGGTGTTCGCGTGCTCGTGGCGAACGGGACCGACATTCCCGGGCGAGCGGCCACGGCGACGGACATCCTGATCGCCCAGCGGGGCTACAACGCCTTTCCCGCCAACGTGAACCGCGACACCAACAGTTTGCCGTTCGTCGTGTATCACCTCGAGGACTACGAAGCGAACGCCCGGGAGGTCGCCGACCTCCTGGACATCGACCGGTCGCTGCTCGAGCCGATGCCGATCGACCCGCCGGTCGACGACCTGGACGATGCGCACATCCTGGTCGTCCTCGGCCGAAGCACACTCGGCGCCGGCATTGGCGATGCCAAGGGCCTCACCGAAAACGTACTCGGACACCGGACCGTGGAACTCGATCTCGTTGCCCCAGGCGCGCATGTCGTCCG
>JBCCFK010000153.1:0-10131 GCA_039029775.1 Actinomycetota bacterium
CATCGCGATGGTCGTCCAGATAGCGGTCATGAGCGTTGTGGTACGTCTCGAACAGCGCGGCCGACCGCGCATACAGCTCGCCCGGAACGCCGGGGTCGATCACCTCGGTGCCGGCGTCGTCGAACAGCTTCACCTCGACGCCGGGAGCGGCCTGGCCACACGACCCGGGCTTGCGCAGCTGGTCCGCGGGCGCCAGCGCAGTGACGACGGACAGCTCCGTCGAGCCGTAGACCTCCCACAACGAGTCCTCGCGGAAGTCGCGCAGGTAGGCGCGCTTGAGCGTCATCGTCCATGGTGCCGCGTTCGCGACCGTGCTCTCGAGCGAGGACACGTCGTAGCGGGCCTTCACCTCGTCGGGCAGCGCGCAGATGCGGCGGATCGGCGTCGGTGCCGAGAAGGTCGCCGTCACGTCATGGGCGTCGACGAGACGCAGCCAGTCCTCGGCGTCGAAGCTGTGTTGGGTGACGACGGTGCCTCCGAGCGCCTGAGCGCGCAGGGCGAAGCCCGAGGGGCCCGAGTGGTAGAGCGGGCCCGTGGTCAGGAACCACAGGCGTTCCATGTCTGGCCAGCCGAGGTGCGACATCAGCGGCGGCGGTGCGCCCACGGCGCCTCCGGTCAGCCGGACGGCGCCCTTCGGCAGCCCCGTCGTCCCGGACGTGTAGATCATCGTCCGGGTCTCCTGGACCGTGCCCTCGGTCGCAGGCGTGCGCTCGTCGACGCACACCTCCCGCCAGCCCATCTGGCCGGCCGCGACGTCGCCGCCGAACACGATGACGTGGCGCAGTGCCGGGAGCCGCGGGGCGAGCTCGGCGAGGAGCGGCGCGTAGGCGGATTCGACGACCACCGCCGCCACTTCGGCGTTCTCGAGCAGGTAGTGCGCTTCGTCGGGAGTCGAGCGGTACGGGATCGGGACGGACGTGGCGCCCGCCTTGCGGCACGCATGGATCGACGCCATCGCCTCGAGCGAGTTCTGGCCCCACCAGGCCACGTGCTCCCCGGGTGCCAGGCCCAGGCTCGACAGCGCATTGGCGAGGCGGTTGATCTCGTCGTTGAACGCCGCGAAGTCCATCGACCGAACGTCGACACCGGGGCGATCGTCGACGATGGCGGTGTGGTCGCCGCGGGTCTCGGCGTAGTGGGTGAGATGGTCGACAGGCACGGCGGAGGAGGGTAGCCCTGCCGCGCGTGTCGTCGCCGGGGTCAGGCGGACACGTACCCCGCTGCGACGCCCAGGTCGACCGAGGACCGCTCGGTGATCACCGTGTCGACGAGTCCGTACTCGACGGCATGCTCGCCGCGGACGATGTAGTCGCGCTCGATGTCGGCGGCGACCCGCTCGACCGGTTGGCCGGTGTGGAGGGCCAGGAGTTCCTCGATTCGGCGACGGGCATGGCGCATCTCGTCCATCTGGATCTCCAGGTCGGTCTGCTGACCCTGCGCGCCGCCGTGGGGCTGGTGGATGAGGACGCGCGAGTTGGGCAGCGTGAGTCGCTTGCCGGGGGCGCCGGCGGCCAGCAACACCGCGGCCCACGACGCCGCCTGGCCGACGCAGATGGTGGACACGTCGGGGCTGACGTACTGCATGGTGTCGTAGATGCCGAAGCCGGCGGTGACCGATCCACCCGGGGAGTTGATGTAGAGCTGGATGTCCTTCTCGCCGTCCTGCGACTCCAGGTGCAGGAGCTGGCCGATGACGAGGTTCGCCGAGGTGTCGTCGATCTCGGTGCCGAGGAAGACGATCCGGTTGGCGAGGAGGCGGGAGTACAGGTCGAAGATGCGTTCGCCTCTGCTGGTCTGCTCGAGGACGGTCGGGACGAGGTGGTTGTACACGGGCACGCTCCTGGGTCTGTGGGTCGCGGTCGGATAACGCGCAACCAATGGGTTGCAGTATGGCGAGCCGGCCAAGTAAACGCAACCAGCAGGTTGCGTGTATGGTGAAGCCATGGCGGACGTCCAGACCGATGCCGAACACGAAGTCCTGATCGAGGCCACGCCCGAGGAGATCTGGGAGGCGCTGACCTCCGACGACGGCCTCGACGACTGGTTGGGTGAGGGCACCGAGGTCGACCCGGTCCCCGGCGGCGAGATCGCCACGCCCGACGTCGTCACCGACAGGCCCCGGCGGGGTCACGTCGACGAGGTGGACCCCGCGCGACGCTTCGCCTTCACGTGGTGGCCCGAGGACGACCACCAGGACCGCAGCCAGGTCACCATCACTTTGGTGCCGACTCGGGCCGGCACGCTCGTGCGGGTGGTCGAGCGCTCCATCGTCGGGGTGCCCGCTGCGATCGGCCGCATGGCCACCGCGGGCTCGACGACCCCGGCGCCGGCGTTCGTGGACTGGGCGTGGCGAGCGTCGTTGGTCGGCGTCCGCGCCAGCGGCTCGGTGGCCGCGAGATGAACGACGTCTTCGCCGTGCTCGGCGACCCGACTCGACGGTCGATACTCGAGCGGTTGAGCGGCGACGGTCCCGCCACCGCGACGCTGCTCGCCGATGAAATCGGCATCTCCCGACAGGCCGTGGCCAAGCACCTGAACCTGCTGGCCGACGTCGGCCTCGCCGTCTCCGAGCGTCGCGGCCGCGAGACCGTGTTCCGGGCGGAGCTGGGCGCGCTCGACGCCGTCGGATCCTGGCTCGACCGGGTGCAGGGTGAGTGGAAGCTCCGCCTCGACCGGCTGGCGCGCCGGGTGGAGTCCGGCTGACGGCGAGCGATTCCTCGGCTCGCGAGCTGACCCGCCGCGGCGGCACAGACAGAGCGTGTTGCGTGCCGGTGGCGCCCTGTAGTGTGCCCGCCGTGATCCTCTCCGACCGCAGCATCAAGGAGCAGTTGGCCGCCGGCCGGATCGTCATCGACCCCATGGGCGAGAACGCGATCCAGCCGAGTTCGGTCGACCTCCGCATCGACCGGCACTTCCGCGTGTTCCGCAACCACACGCTGGGTCTGATCGACGTGAAGGAGAACCTCGAGGAGCTCACCGAGCTGGTCGAGATCGGCGCCGACGAGGCGTTCATCCTCCACCCCGGCGAGTTCGTGTTGGGCACAACGCTGGAGCGCGTCGTCGTGCCCCAGGACCTCGTCGCCCGGCTCGAGGGCAAGAGCAGCCTCGGTCGGCTCGGTCTGCTCATCCACTCGACGGCCGGCTTCGTCGACGCCGGTTGGGACGGCCAGCTCACACTCGAGCTGTCCAACGTCGCCAATCTCCCCATCACGCTCTACCCGGGCATGAAGATCGGCCAGATCAGCTTCCAGCAGATGACCACCCCCGCGGACAATCCCTACGGGTCCGACGCCATCGGCTCCAAGTACCAGCACCAACAGGGCCCCCGCCCCAGCCGCTACTGGGAGAACTTCGACTGAGCCCTTTACCGGCGGGGCCTGGCCCGGTGGGATGATGAGCGGGTCATGTCCCGCTCCACGGCACTCAAGCTCGGCGTCGTCGCCGCCATCGTGGCGACGGTCGTCGTCGTGCTCGCACTGGGTGGGTTCGACGCGCTACGCGATCAGGACCGGGTCGAGGAGTTCCTGACCGAGTCGGGCCCGTGGGGTCCGATCGTCTTCATCCTGGCGTTCGTCGCGCTGCAGCCGCTGAGCCTGCCGGGCGCGGTGCTGATCATCCCGGCGACCTTCGTCTGGCCGTGGTGGGAGGTCACCCTCTACACCCTCGCCGGGGGTCTGGTGGCCAGCACGGTGGGGTTCGTTCTCGCCCGCTGGATCGCGCAGGACTGGGTGCGGGCCCGACTGCCGGATCGGATGCGGGCGTGGGAGAGCCGGCTCTCCGAGCACGGCTTCATCTCGACCGTGTTCCTCCGCGTCGTCACCGGCTACGCGCCACCGGCGGACTGGGTTCTGGGCGTCAGCAGGGTTTCGGTGCCTGCGTTCCTCGCAGGGACTGTCGTCGGCCTGATCCCGGGCACGGTCGCCATGGCGGTGTGGGGCGACGACGCCGTGCGTGGCCTTGGTGACATCCCGCCGGCGGGGTGGGCCGTCGTCGGCGTCGTCGCCATCGCGGGCTACGTCCTGCTCAAGCGCCGGCGCGCCGCACAGGCCGCCTGACCGTCCCCCTTCTGGGAGGGTGCCCGGCGCCACCTGGAGCGGCCTGCCGCCCGGGCCGGTCGCCCCACGCGTGAACCGCGTGCGGTCCTCGTCTCGACATCGGGGATGAACCCACTCCCAAATGATCGAGGACCCCCCATGTTCGCACCCCGCAAGTTCATCGCCGGCATCGCGCTGGCCGCCACCGCGTTCGCCGGGATGGCCGCCCCTGCGGCACTGGCGGAGAGCGACGATGCACCCTCCCTGTCCGACACCGCCACCGAGTCCGTCGAGGTCGAGGCCGACGCACCCCACGACCACCTGGCCGTCTTCTCCGCCGACGCCCGCATCAACGGTCAGCGCGTGGAGGACGAGTGGATCTTCGCCTTCGGGGTCAACGACCGTTGGCCCCACTTCGGCAGTCTCTGGCTGTTGACCGACGCCGAGACCGACGAGTGGATCCCGCTCTGCCTCGGCTATGTCGTCGGCGACGAGGAGGGTGTGCTGTTCCTCGGCGAGAGCATTCACGGCGACGAAGGCGACGGCTGCGCCATGGTCGGCCTCGGCGACGAGGGCGATGTCTTCTTCAGCGCCATCGAGCTCGAAGGCGACGAGATCCTGACAGCCGCGCTCTACAACCTCGGCTGACGGTCGAGCCGGGTCGCCGTCGAGCGCACGTCCTGTGACGTGCGCTCCGGCGCGTTCGGAGTCAGCGGTGTGGCTGGGGCCGGCGGGCGAGGACGAGGAGGACGCCGCCGAGACCGACCGCTCCCGCGATCACGGCCCATCGCAGGATTCCCGCGTCCTCACCGTCGACCGCCGAAATGGGAGGCGCCGCGCTTGCGGCCTCGGTGGTGTCGTCGTCAGTCGCGGTCGGGGTGGGCGTCGGCAGCTCCTCGGCGCTGACGAAGCGCAGCCTGCGGCCCTCGATCACCGGCACCAGGGAGTCCAGCGGTTCGCTCGGCAGGGGGACCCCGGGCGCCTCGACGAAGGCCGTGCCGGTTGCCGCCGACCGCGTCTCGACCGGGAGGCGGAACGCCTGCACCTGGAACGGGAGCTCGCCGGCGACCGTCGGGGCTCCGTCCGGCAGCGTGAGTCGAGTCAGTGCCGTCCCCACGCCCGGCGTCCCACGGTGACTGTCGCCTAGGCCACTGAGGACGTCACCGTCGAGGTGCTGGACCCAGCGAGCGTCGAGCTCGCGTTCGACGGCGAGCGTGGCCGCGTCGTGCACTGTCGAGCTGCCCGTCGTGGTCTGGACCAGGAGCCGGTCGCTCGAGAGCCAGCGGACGTGGGCGCGTCGGTTACCGATCTCTGCCAGCGCGAGGATCGAGCCGCCGGCGGTGTCGGCGATCATGACCGTCGCCTGCTGCGTGTCCTCCGGTCCCCTGGTGACCGTGAACGCCACGCGGTCGGCGGTGGGGCTCAGTCGCACGCTCGCGACGGCGACGGGCCGTTCGTCGACGAGGAGCGCGGGATCGATCAGTGTCCGCTCCACCCCCGAGGTCCGGCTCACGACCCGAACGGTTGCGTTCGCGGCCCCAGGTGGTTCCATCGCGCCGGCGACCAGGTCGCCGACGGCGTCGGCCGGGCTGCCGAAGGTGAGCTGGCTGGTGATCGGCTCGCGGCTGCGGACGTCGTAGACCTGCCGTTCCTGCGCGGGGCCAGCGATGGCGAGCACGACGCCAGGCTCGGGGCAGAACAGCTCGTCGGTGACACGCCGGAACTGCAGACTCTCGACCTCGGTGAAGTCGGCGTCGACGATCACGACCTCACGGTCCTGCAGGTACGCAACGGTCCCGTCACCGCATCCCGCTGCGGCTTCGATCCGCCGGTTGTCGGTGTCGGGGTCACTGGCGACGACTTGTGCGTTGGCGTCCAGCAGCAACGGGGGAGCGAACGGAGACGTGGCGAGGTACACAGCAGGCCCGACACCGGTGGCCTCGGGTTGCGCATACGCCTGGACCACCGACGCCGGCGGCATGAGACACGTGTGGACGGCCTGTCCGTCGCCGTCTACGTCGAACGCCACGGCGACCTCGTCGCCCACCATCGTCCATCCGTCGCAATCGCCCCGGTGGACGTCGATGGTCGAGATGTCCGGGCTCCCCTTGATCCACGTGTCGATCTCGTAGGTGGTCCGCTCCGGCGGGTTCGCTGTGGTCACGACGTCGTCGTGGCCGTAGTCGAGCTCGGTGATGGTCCCGATGAAGACACCATCGGCCGCGGCGATCGCGTCGCCGACAAAGGCCTCGCGGCAGGCGCACTCCTGGGCCGATGCAGCAGGCGCTCCCGCGACGATCGTCATCGCTGCCGCCACTGTCACGGCCAGGCCGACGAGCAGACGTGGCCCCAAGGACTTCACCCCGCGATCATCGCGCCCAACGTCGGTACCCGGCGAAAGCCGCGCCGCCGACCAGCGCTGCACCCAGGCCCAGCACGAGGACGATCGGGCCCGACCCGGACCCCGGATCCGACGCAGCCGGGCCAGCGGCGACCTGCTCTCGTTCGTCGTCCTCAGGTGCGATGTCGACCGGCGTGTCCGACGGTGTCGGTTCCGGGTCCGCGACGGTTGGTGCCGGCTCGGGGGCATCGAGCACGGTTGTCGGTGCGCCGCGGTCGTTGCCATGTGCCGTGGCAGGCCCGAGCTCGCCGCTCGGGGCCTTGAGCCATCGGGCTGCGATGTCGTCGGTCGAACCGGGGATCGGGAGCGGCACCGCCTCGTCGGTCGCCACGCCGGGTCCGGCGGGCGAGATCCCGGCAGCCAACTGTCGGACCCACGTGACGCTGCCCGGGTACTGGAGCGACTCGAATCTCGCGGTGCTCACCTGGAGGCCGGCGAGGGAGTCCGGTGAGCTCGCCGGCACGACCGACCCGTGGGGCGGTGGTCCGATCCAGTTGCCGCCGCGGCCCTCGTCCACCGTGGCCATGTCGGGGTACGAGATCAGCTCGGCCGGACCGTTGAACAGCTTCGACAGCACGAGCTGATCGTCGGCCACCCAAGCGACCCTCCGGTACTTCACGTCCCTCGTCGTGTGTGCGAGCTGCTCGCCCGTTGCGGCGTCGAAGACGAACACGTCCGTGCGTTCGACCCCGGACGGCTCCGACGTCATGACCACCGCGAGCCGGCCGTTCGCGTCCAGTGCTTGCTCGCGGATCAGCACGCTGCCGCCGGGCTCTTCGCTCTCGGCAGCCAACAAGAGGCGACGTTCGCCCGTCGCTCGGTCGATCATGTACAGCGCCTTCTCATTGCCGAGCCGAGGTCGGGCGTTGACGAACACGTGATCGTCGGTGGCGAGCAGGCTGCCGTGCGACACCGGGCCTTCGAACAGCTCCACGCCGGTCCGGTGGTCGGTCACGATCTGGGCGACCTCACCACGGCCTCGGGACACGACGCTCCCGTCCGGCGAGCAGGTCGCGTCGCCCGGCCCGTGTCCGACGTCGATCGAGCTGACGACGTCGAGCCCGTGGAGGCTGACCACACCGATCCGTCCGCGGTCGAGCCGGAGCAGTGTCTTGAGGTTGCAGACTCGCGTCTCGCCGCCCAGGTTCGGGTGCGACGCCACGAGGCGGAACTCGCTGTCGAGCAGGTGGCCGATCGACGGTTCGCCGAGCCCGTTCGCGACGTAGAACGCGGGCTCGTTCGAGATCGGAAGGGGTTCGAGGATTGTCTGAACGAGCGCCGCGCTGTCGAGGCCGCACAGGATCGGTGTGCCGTCGACGACATCGAAGAAGACCGCGACCTCTGCACCGAGGGCCACCGTTTCTCGCACCGCAAACGTCATGGTGTCTGCCCGCAACGGCAATGGAACGACGGTCAGGTGGTCCGAGTCGAGCGAGCCCTTCAGCGCGCGAGACACTTCGAACGTCCACGCCACGGGCTCGCCGGGTTCCAACGGTCCGAGGCCACCCAGGTCGATCACATCGGGGGATGCGGGTGTCTCACCCAGGAACGTCGCTATCACCGCCCCGTCCGACGTGATCTCGCGCTCCTCGGTCAGCCACCCACACCCCGACCACGGATTGTCCTGTGCGACAGCATGCGAGGACGCGACGGTCGCGCCGACCAGCGTCGCAATGAGCACCAAGGCGGCTCGCACTGTGCGCACGTCAGCCCGCGCCCGCCGACCGACGTCGCCTTGGTGTCACGACCAGGGCGATGGCGCCCGCTACCAAAGCGGAACCCAGGACGAGCACGACGATGATGGTGTCCGACCCGGAGCCCGAGTCGGCTGGCTCGCCAGGGAGCCTCACCACGTCGCTTCCCGTCAGTTCCTGGACCGCGTCGCTCGGCGGCTCGCTGGACCCCGATGTCGTACGGGGCGGGGTGCCGCCATCTCGGTACACGGCCTCGATCGACGGCGACGAGATCGGGAGGTCGCGTGGCGTGCTCGTCGCGACACCTGGGTTGATCACAGGCACCGGCTCCGGGAGCCGCTGCAGCGCACCACCCGCCGAGATCTCGCCGAGCAGCGCGATCGAGCCGTCACGCTCGACGGTCTGGATCTGCTGCGCAGACATGCCGTAGAGAACGCCGTCGGCCGCCGAGAGCCACTGGTAGCCGAGCCCGAGGTCTGCGAGCACCTCGAGGTCCGACGCCTGCAGGACCAAGGCATGGCCTTTGCCGGTCCGAAACAAGAGCTCGTCGTCGGACAGCCAGAAGGTCCTGCCGCCGTCGTCGAAGACGAGATCATCCGCAACGAGATCGCCGTCGAGCGTGTAAACGAAGACCTCGGCGACCTCGGCCCGGCCCTCCCCCGACAGCACCGAGAACACCACTCGGGTGCCGTCCGGGCTGAGCTGCACGCCCCGGAGCACGGCCGGCGTCAGCTCGGAGGAGTACGGCTCGACGGCGTGGAGGAAGGTGTCGACGCCCGTGCGGAGATCCAGCACCCGAACACCTGCCGGATGCTCGTCATCAGCGATCACTGAGTACGCGAGAAGACCACCTTGGAGGTCGGCATGGCCGCCGCGACTCAATTGGCCGGTCAGCGCCTCGCGCGTGCGCACGTCCCAGACGCGACGCTCGCCGCTCGGCCCCGCAACCGCGACGATCCGGTCACCGTCGCAGTGGAGCTCTCGGGTGAACCGACGGAACGGCAGACGCTCCACCACGTCCCAGGTGCTGATGTCGGTGACGACCACCTCGTCGTGGCCCGTCTCGGCGACGAGTCGTCCACCGCAGGCCTTCATCCCGCCCCGACTCTCGCCCGGTGGGAGCTCGCGGATCGAGACCACCTGGCCCTGCTCATCCAGGATCGTCGCCGGTCTTTGGGTGATGTAGCGGCCCGGCTCGGTCGAAATCGGCCCGGGTTCGACGTGGGCTCGCAGCGATGCAGCTGAGTAGGTGTCGCAGAGGCCGCCGTGTGCCTGGCCCTCGTGTTCGTAGACGAGGATCGCGGCGGTCGACCCGACCGAGAGCTCGTAGCCACACGACGATCCGTCGGACGGGCTCCTGACGACGTACGCCCCGGGTTCCAGGTCGCCCTTCACCCACGTCTCGACCTCGAAGACGAAGTCGACGTCCTCGCCGGTGTTGATCAACCCCTGGTCGTTCGGCTGGGCCTCGCCCCGACTGACGAGGGTGCCGATGAACGCCCCGTCGGCGTGGGGGAGCGCGTCGCCGACCGGGCGCGACTCGCAGCTGCAAGCGACAGCCGGTGCGGTGCCGACCGCGATCAGCGCCGACGTCGCCAGAGCCAGGATCACCAGTACGCGAGACATCCGCACACGAGTGTGACGCACCGCATTGGCCGCCGGTTCCCGGGTGGCCCGAAACGGCCAGAAGCGCTCCCTGCAAGGAGCGCCTCTGCTGCGTGCCGGTGGTCTCGAGGGTCACTCGGCGGCGAGTTGCTCGGCCTGGTAGCGCCAGCTGAAGCGGCCGAAGTTGCCCGGGATGCCGAACTCTTCCTCGATGGCCGCGACCTCGTCGTCGGAGAGTGCCGCGACGGCCTCGAACGATGTGATGCCACGCTCGTTCAGACGCTGGGCCGTGTACGGGTCCATGCCGCGGATCGCCGCGAGGTTGTCCCGCTTGCCGCCGGCAGCCGGTGCCGCGGCCTTCTCCTCGGCTGCGGCTGCAGCTTCGGCCTGATTCATC
>JBCCFK010000154.1:0-10090 GCA_039029775.1 Actinomycetota bacterium
GATGGTCTCTCTGGTCACCTGCATCGAGATGACCCCGCCACCCACTCCGTAACCGGGGATGGGGCCGCCGAGCTCGGCGACGACGTCGGCAACGGCACCCGAGGCCTCGGTGCGATCGATGCGAGCCGCCAGGTCGCTCCCCGCGTAGAACTTCTCGTTCACGCCGATCACGATGTGCCCGCCGGGGCGGACGACGCGGATCGCCTCGTCGAGCGCCCCTGGTTCGACGTGCCCGAAGCCGAAGACACCCACGATGGTCG
Source organism: Actinomycetota bacterium (assembly GCA_039029775.1). Lineage (GTDB taxonomy): Bacteria > Actinomycetota > Acidimicrobiia > Acidimicrobiales > UBA8592 > JBCCFK01. Next base: position 261 of record JBCCFK010000154.1, read on the forward strand.
CGACGTCGTAGATGTCGGTGCCGTAGGGAATGGGTGCGGCGTTCAGGTCGACCTCGTCGAGGACGTCGTAGGCACCGGTGGCCTCCGCGACGTCGAGCATCTCGCCGGAGTAGTCGCAGCCGTCGATGGCGGTGTAGCCGGCGGCCTGCAGCGCAGACCCCGACAGGCCCGTCCCACACCCGAGATCGACGATCTTCGCCCCCGGGTCGACGCCGAGCGCTTTCACCGCCTCGGCCACGCGGGCGGGGGTCGCGTACCCGTGATCGATCAGCTCGCCGTCGTAGCTGTCGGCCCACTCGGCGTAGAGCTGATGCGTCTGTGCGCTGTCGCCCTCGTCGTAGGCACGATTGAGAAACCCGTCCTCACCCATGCGGGGAATCCTGACAGCCCAGCACTGCTACGGGCCAAGCGACGAGGGATCGATTAGCTGCTCGACGTCGAGGGCGAGTTGCGCCAGGCAACTCGGTGAGCCTTGCCGGCCGCAGCCGCGGAGGGGAACCGTGCCGGTTCCTGGCAGGAGCCCGAAGGGCGACGCTGCGATTGCGGGTTGAGGGAGCGTCAGTCAGCAGGTTCGCCGTAGGGCTCGTCGGCAGCCTTGTAGCAGTCCGGGTGGTAGTGCTCCACGCGGTCCCACTTGTTGTCGACGTAGACGTTGCAGATCACCTGGGTCCGACGCTCACGCGCACGGAACTTGACGATCTCCTCGCAGAGGGCGCATTCGGCCCAGTTGCCCGGTTCGACGAGACGGCTGACGGCTCGGCTGGTCCACGTCTTCGTGGCTGCGGAGGTCTTGGTCGGTGTCGCCATGCACACCCATCGGCACCCGCCCGAGCGACATGAGGCGTGACCCGATCGCTGGGCAGGGTCACCCGGCCGCAAGCGCCCGGCGGGGTGACGATCGACCCAGGCCGGGCCCCACCACCCCACCGGGAGAGCCCGTCGCTACGCTCGCCGGATGCGTCGCTTGGCCCAGCTCGTCGCCCGGTCGTCGGGCTGGTTGTCCCGGCGCTTGGGTCGCGGTGGCGGCACGACGCTGCCGGGCGTCGTGCTGTTGAAGCTTCGGCCGAGGGCGGCCGAGGAGCTCGCCGCGCCGCTGTCGGCTGGATCGGTGGTCATCTCGGCGACCAACGGCAAGACGACCACGGCTCGTCTGGTTCGATCGGCCACCGATGCCGCCGGGATGCCGACCGTCGCCAACACCGCGGGGTCGAATCTCCTGCGTGGCGTCACCGCCGCGCTCCTGGACATGGACGACGACGCCCAGCTCGGCCTGTTCGAGGTCGACGAGGCGGCCCTCCCGTCGGTGGTCGACCAGGTGCAGCCCCGAGTGATCGTGCTGATGAACCTGTTCCGGGATCAGCTGGACCGCTACGGCGAGCTCGAGACCCTCGTCGAGACCTGGCGCACGATGATCGCCGACCTGTCCCCCGAGACCACCCTGGTCCTGAACGCGGACGATCCCGCGGTGGCCCACCTCGGGCACGACCGACCGAACACCGTGTGGTTCGGGGTCGACGACCCGTCGATCGGACGAGCCGAACAGTCCCACGCGGCCGACTCCACCCACTGCCCACGCTGCGACCACCCGTTGACCTATGACCTCATCGGCATCGGCCACATGGGCCACTGGCGCTGCGAGAACTGCGGTCTGGCCCGACCCACACCCGCCGTGACGGCCACCGGAGTCACCGTGCGCGGTGTCGACGGCTTCGACATCGAGATCAGCACACCGTCCGGTCCGGTCGCCGCATCGGTGGCGCTGCCCGGGCTGCACAACGCCTACAACGCCACGGCCGCCGTCTCCGCGGCGCACGCTCTCGGGCTCGACATGGCGCTCCTCCCCGCCGCTCTGGCCGACACCGACGCTGCGTTCGGCCGGGGCGAGCACGTCGACATCGGCGACAACCGGCTGGTCATGCTGCTGGCCAAGAACCCCACCGGCGCCAACGAGAACGTCCGTGCCACCTTGACCCACACCGCCGACCTCCACGTGGTGATCTTCCTCAACGATCGGACCGCGGACGGCCAGGACGTCAGCTGGATCTGGGACGTGGACTACGAGCCGCTCTTCGACCGCGTCAGCTCGCTCACGGTCTCGGGCGATCGGGCTCACGACCTCGCCCTCCGCTGCGTGTACGGCGGTGCCGACCCGTCGGCCATCGTCGTCGAACCCGACCCGGGCGCGGCCCTCGACGCCGCGCTGGCATCGGCCGGACCCGGAGACACCGTCTTCGCGTTGCCGACCTACACGGCCATGCTCGATCTCCGCGCCGAACTCGTGCGCAGGAACCTGGTCGTGCCGTTCTGGGAGGACGCCTGATGGCCGTCGTGCGGCTCTGCCACCTCTATCCCCACGAGATGAACATCTACGCCGATCGCGGCAACATCGCCGTCTTCGCGCAGCGCCTGGCGTGGCGAGGCCACGAGCTCCAGGTCACAGAGGTCGCGCACGGTGACTCGATCACCCCGGGCGCCCACGACCTCTACTACCTCGGCGGTGGCCAGGACCGCGATCAGCGCATCGTCGCCCACGACCTGGCGGACACCAAGGCCGATGCCCTGCGGAGCGCGGCGCAGGACGGCGCCGCGTTCCTGTGGGTCTGCGGCGGCATCCAGCTCGCCGGGGTCGGCTACACCGATGCCTCGGGCGAGCGACTGCCGGGCGTCGGCATCCTCGACGTGGACACCGAGGCCGGTGACCGCCGGATGATCGGCGACATCGTCCTCCTCGTGCAGCTGGACGGTGAGATGCAGCGCGTCGTCGGGTACGAGAACCACGTCGGCCGGACGTCGCTGGGCGCCGACGCCACGTGGTTCGGGCGGGTCGAGCAGGGTCACGGCAACGACGGTGAGAGCGGGAAGGAGGGCGCCGTGCAGAACCACGTGATCGGCACCTACCTCCACGGCCCGTTGCTCCCGAAGAACCCGTGGGTGGCCGACACCGTCCTGCGGTGGGCCCTCGACCACGGCGGCCACGACTCCGTCCTCGAGCCGCTCGACACCGGCGACGCCGACATCCTCGCCGCGCGGGCTCGCGAGGTCGCGATCGGCCGAGCGGGCCAGGCGCGCTGACGCCGGCCACGCTCGGTGAACGACCGGGCGAGATTCGCAGGAGACCGCCGGGTTGTCGCCCGAACCGGGGTGCCGGCGCTGTACCTTGAACGTCGTGCCTGACCGGTATTCGTTCAGCAGCCCGTTCGCGTCCGGTGGTTTCGGACGCGGTGGCCAGCCCTGGTTCGTGCTCGGCAACGTCGAGTTCACGACCACCGTCGTCCTCATTGCGATCAACGTCTTCTGGATGTTCGTGTACGCCGCCGAGGGCCCGTCGCACGACCTGACGCTTCGGCTGTGGCTGGTCACCGAGGGCGCCGGCGGGTATTCGGGCGTGCTCGGCGGCGAGGTCTGGCGGATCTTCACCTATCCGCTGGTGGCCGAGCCGAGCTTCTGGACCGTGCTCGGGATGGTCTTCTTCTACATCTTCGGCAACCAGATGGAGGCGCTCATGGGGCGCCGCCACTATCTGGGGTTCGTCGTGGCCCTCACCATCGTGCCGGCGCTCGCCGTGACGTTCTTCGACGCGGTGGCCAGCGGCTTCGTCGGCGGATTCGGCGGCATCGACATGGTGCAGTTCGGCGTGATCATCGCCTTCGTGGCCCAGTATCCGACCGCCCGCTTCTTCTTCGGGATCCCGGCCCCTGTCATGATCGGCGTCTTCGTCGGCCTGCGGTACCTGGCGATCATCGGCGACCGGGACGAGTTCTCGTTCGTGCTCGTGACCGCGGCCATCGCCACGGCGCTCGTCGTCTTCAAGTCGCTCGGGTACGCCCACGAGGTCAGCTGGATCCCACGCATCCCGCTGCCCGCCTCGATGACGGGCCAGTCGGCTCCGGCACCACGCCAGCGCCAACAGCGCCGACGGCGCTCACGAGGCCGGGGCACCCTGTCAGCGGTCCCGACCCCGCCGTCACCGGATCCCCTGATGGACATGGAGATCGACGCGCTCCTCGACCAGGTGGCGGAGCAGGGTCTCGACAGCCTCACGAAGGATCAGCGCAAGCGTCTGGAGGAGCATTCCAAGCGCCTCCGCAAGCGCAAGGGCGACTGAAAGCGCAGCGTCAGAGCAACCGTGCTCTGACGCTTGATCGGGCCGATCAGACGCCCAGGTGGTCGAGCACCAGCGCGGCGAGCCGGTCGGCGTCGCCTTGGTCGGGCGTCAGAACCAGCTCTGGTGCCTGCGGCGCCTCGTAGGGATCGTCGATCCCGGTGAAACCGGTGATCTCCCCCGCACGGGCCTTCACATAGAGCCCCTTGGGGTCTCGCTGTTCACAGATCTCGATCGGCGTGTCCACGAAGACCTCGACGAACCGGAGGTCGGCGGCGGCGTGCAGCTCCCGGGCGCGATCGCGACCGGCCCGGTAGGGGCTGATCAGCGGAACCAACGACACCACGCCGGCGTCGGCGAACAGCCGCGCCACCTCGCTGGCCCGCCGCACGTTCTCGTCGCGGTCGTCGGCGGAGAACCCCAGATCGCCATTGAGGCCGTGCCGGAGGTTGTCACCGTCGAGCAGGTACGCGGGTCGCCCGCGCTCGAGCAGCAGCCGTTCGACACCGGCCGCGACGGTGGACTTGCCCGAACCCGACAGGCCGGTGAACCACACGGTCATCCCCTCGACGCCCAGCGTCGACCACCGGTCGCCACGCGGTAGGTCGGACGGATGCCACACGACGTTCGGGCTCCGACGGGCCGCGCCGCCCTCGACCTCGGACACCGTCAGCTCGATGCGCCGAGGATCATGCCGGCGCCGTGATTCGGACGATCGTCGCGTTGTCGTCGACCATCAGTTCGATGCGCCGAGGATCATGCCGGCGCCCACCGTGTTGTTGGTGTTCTCGTCGACGAGGATGAAGCTGCCGGTGGACCGGTTGCGTCGGTACTCGTCGAAGAGCAGCGGCTTCTGGACCCGCATCGAGACCCGACCGATCTCGTTGAGATCGAGCTGGGTCGCGGCCTCGTCGCGGTGCAGCGTGTTGATGTCGAGCCGATAGTCGAGGCCCTGGATCATGCACTTGGCCACGTTGGTGGTGTGCTTGATCGTCAGCTTCGTTCGGGGCGTCAGCGCCGACTGCTCGGTCATCCAGCACACCATCGCGTCGATGTCCTGACCCACCTGGGGCTGGTTGCCCGGACGGCAGATCATGTCGCCGCGCGAGATGTCGATCTCGTCGGCCAGCCGCATGGCCACCGACATCGGCGGGAACGCGGTCTCGACGTCACCGTCGTGGGTCTCGATGTGGGTCACGGTCGAGGTGAAGCCCGATGGCAGGACGACGACCTCGTCGCCGACCCGGAAGCTCCCGCCGGCCACGGTGCCGGCGTAGCCCCGGTAGTCGTGGTACTTGTCGGACTGGGGCCGCAGGACGTACTGCACCGGGAACCTGGCATCGATCAGGTTGCGGTCGGAGCCGATGTGCAGCTCCTCCATGTGGTGCAGCAGCGACGAACCCTCGAACCACGGCATGTTGGGCGAGCGCTCGACGATGTTGTCGCCCTTGAGCGCGGACACCGGGATGACCGTCAGGTCGGTGATGTCCAGCTTGTTGGCGAAGGACTTGAACTCGTCGCGGACCCTGTTGAAGGCCTCTTCATCGTAGTCGACGAGGTCCATCTTGTTCACGCACACGACCAGGTGCGGGATGCGGAGCAGGCTCGAGATGAACGAGTGGCGGCGGGTCTGCTCGATGACGCCGTTGCGCACGTCGACGAGGATCAGCGCCAGGTCGGCGGTCGACGCGCCCGTCACCATGTTCCGCGTGTACTGAATGTGGCCGGGCGTGTCGGCGATGATGAACTTCCGCCGCGGGGTCGAGAAATAGCGATACGCGACGTCGATCGTGATGCCCTGTTCCCGCTCGGCCCGGAGGCCGTCGGTGAGCAACGCCAGGTTGGTGTAGTCGGCGCCCATCTGCTGCGACGTGCGTTCGACGGCCTCGAGCTGGTCCTCGAAGATCGCCTTCGAGTCGTACAAGAGGCGGCCGATGAGCGTGGACTTGCCGTCGTCGACCGAGCCCGCTGTGGCGAACCGAAGCAGCTCCATCAGAAGTAGCCCTCTTTCTTGCGATCCGCTGTGTCCTCAGGTCGGCTCGCGGCGAAAGAGCCGGCGGAAGTCTCGAGCATCAGAAGTAGCCCTCTTTCTTGCGATCCTCCATGGCCGCCTCGGAGATCCGATCGTCGGCGCGGGTGGCGCCTCGTTCGGTGAGGCGGGTGGCCGCGACCTCGGCGACGATCTTGTCGATCGTGTCGGCCGTGCTCGCGACGGCACCCGTGATGTTGGCGTCGCCCAGGGTGCGGTACCGGACCATGGCGGTGTGCGACTCCTCGCCCTCGACCATCGGGGCGAACTCGGCGGCGAGCAGCATGCCGTCCCGCTCGAACACCTCTCGCTCGTGGGCGTAGTAGATCGACGGGAGCGCGATCTTCTCCTCGTCGATGTACATCCAGATGTCGAGTTCGGTCCAGTTCGAGATCGGGAAGATCCGGAAGTGCTCACCCATCCGGTGGCGGCCGTTGTAGAGGTTCCACAGCTCGGGGCGTTGCCCCTTGGGGTCCCACTGACCGAAGTCGTCGCGGAACGAGTAGAAGCGCTCCTTGGCTCGGGCCTTCTCCTCGTCGCGGCGACCGCCGCCGAAGACGGCGTCGAAACGGTGCTCCTCGATCGCGTCGAGCAGCGTCGTGGTCTGCAGCCGGTTGCGGGACGCCTTGGGGCCCGTCTCCTCCTGCACTCGGCCCGAGTCGATCGACTCCTGGACCGACGCGACGACGAGCTGGACGCCCAGATCCTCGGCCAGCCGGTCTCGGAACTCGATGACCTCGGGGAAGTTCAACCCGGTGTCGACGTGCATGATCGGGAACGGAATCCGGCAGGGCCAGAAGGCCTTGACCGCCAGATGGACCATCACCAGAGAGTCCTTGCCGCCCGAACACAACAGCACCGGGCGCTCGAACTCGGCTGCGACCTCACGCATGACGTGGATCGCCTCGGCCTCGAGAGTCTCGAGGTGCGACAGCTCGTAATTCACCCATGCGAGGATACCAGCGCAGGTTTTCCCTCTAAACGACAAGGAGCCCCCAGGCTCATGGCAAACCCCGCCGATCACACGCTCGCCGCTGACCTCGCCACGCAGGCGGGTGAACTGTTGCTCGCGGTACGGGCCGAACTCGCCGGATCCGATGGCAAGACGATGAAGGACGAGGGCGATCGTCGCAGCCACGAATTCCTCATGGCGCTCCTCGGCGAGCACCGTCCCGACGACGCCGTGCTGTCCGAGGAGGGCAAGGACGACCTCGAGCGCCTCGCTGCCGAACGGGTCTGGATCGTCGATCCGCTCGACGGCACCCGGGAGTTCGGGGAGCCGCCCCGCACCGACTGGGCGGTCCACGTGGCCCTGGTCGAGGCCGGGGCACCGACCGCCGGGGCGGTCGCGCTGCCGGGGCTGGGCATGACGCTGCACAGCGGCGAACCGGCCGTCGTGCCGGCGGCGCCCGAGGGCGGCCCCCGCATCATCTGCAGTCGCACCCGACCCGGACCCGCTGCGGAGCGGCTCGCCGAGGCTCTCGACGGTGAGCTCATCTACATGGGCTCCGCCGGAGCGAAGGCGATGGCGGTCGTCCGGGGCGAGGCCGACATCTACGCCCACACCGGCGGCCAGTACGAGTGGGATTCGTGCGCACCGGTCGCGGTCGCCCACGCCGCCGGCCTCTCGGCGACACGCCTCGACGGATCACCGCTGACCTACAACAACGAGGACAGCTACCTCCCCGACCTGCTGATCTGTCGTCCAGAGCTGACCGAAGCCGTCCTGGGCGCACTCGTCGGGGAGTGACCGAAGTCCCACCGTGTGACTGCGTGAAAACCGCCGACGGCTGAGACCATCTTGGGGTGAGCCTGATCGACGCCCAACGAGACGAACGAGTCGGCGCATTCAGCGAGACGCCGCCGTGGATCCTCTCCGACGAAGAGCTGCCGTGGCAGCACAAGATCGACTTCCGTCGAGCCGTCGCCCGGCGACGGGTGCCGGAGATGACCAGGCCGCGCCGCGTCCCGCCCGGGCTGCGCGTGGTGAAGGTGGTCAAGGAGATCGGCGGCGCCGTCGTGGCCTGGCGAGCACTCGACCACCGCAAGGGCCGCGCCGAGTCGCGGGCAGGCATCGCCCGGCGCCTCCGCGAGGCTGCAGAAGAACTCGGCCCGACGTACATCAAGCTCGGGCAGATCATCTCCAGCGGCGACGGCCTCTTCCCGCCCGAGCTGGTGGCGGAGTTCCGCAAGTGCCGCGATCAGGTCCCCGCCGAGTCGTGGGAGGCGGTCGAGCAGGTCGTGACCGAGGATCTCGGCAGGCCGATCGACGAGGTGTTCTCCGAGTTCGACCGTGAGCCGCTCGCAGCGGCCTCGATCGCCCAGGTGCACCGGGCCGTGCTGCGAGAGGGCCCCGACGGCGGACCCGTCGAGGTCGTGGTGAAGGTCCAGCGCCCCACCGTCGCGCGCTTCGTGATGCGGGACTTGAGCGTCATGTCGTGGTTGGCCCCGTTCCTCGTGGGCCGGATCCCCGTGGCGGCGCTCGCGAACCCGCCCGCGCTGGTCGAGGTGTTCGCCCAGACCATCGTCGAAGAGCTCGACTTCCGCCTCGAGGCGCAGAACATGCTCGACGTCGCCGAGTCCTTCGAGGAGCTGGGGCAGGACATGTTCATGGTCCCCCGGCCGCACCCGGAGCTCGTGACGCGACGCGTGCTCGTGATGGAGCGGCTGTCGGGGTTCGACTTCGACGACGTCGAGCGGATCCGCGCCGCCGGCGTGGACACGCACAAGTGGGTCCGCACCGGCATGGTGGGGTTCCTCGAGGGCGCCATGATCCACGGCGTCTTCCACGGTGACCTCCACGGCGGCAACCTGTTCGTCCTCCAGGACGGCGGTACCGCGCTGCTCGACTTCGGCATCGTCGGCCGACTGAGTGAGCCCCGTCGGATCGCCTTCCTGAAGCTGCTGATGAGCTCCACGATGAACGACGTCCGGGGCCAGGTGGCGGCGATCCGCGACCTCGGTGCACTGCCCGCGGACACCGACATCGACGCCGTCATCGCCGACCTCGGGCTCGACGGCCCGACGATCGATCCGACCACGCTGAGCCGCGACGAACTGGTCGACGAGATCAACCGGGTGATCAAGGCGCTGCTCAGCTACGGCGCCCGGATGCCCAAGGAACTGATGCTGTTCGCGAAGAACATGGTCTTCCTCGACGCGGCCATCGCCAACCTCGCGCCCGATGTCGACCTCTTCGGCGAGATCACCCACCTGGCGATGTACTTCGCGCAGACCCACGGTGCCGAGATCGCCGCGGCGATCGGGGTCGAACAGGAGAGCTACTCGGTCGACCTGACCGCGGTGAAGGCGTCCTTCGGGGTCGACGAGACGGTCGACAGCCTGACGTATCGGGACCTCCAGGAACGCCGCGAGCTGATCCGAAAGCGCCTCGGCGACCGCCTCCCGTCTCCAAGCAGCTGCCGGGTAGCGCGGTAGGTTGTCTGGATGTTTTCCCCAATACGCAGCCAGGGCGTTACATCAAATTCGGTATTGATACGCGCCTGGTAACGAGAAAAGCGCTGGTGCAGCAGGATACCTTCCTGTTCACCGCCTCGATCGAGAACAACGTCGCCTACGGCAACCCTTGGGCCAAGCACGAGGACATCGCCCGCTCGAGCGAGGCGGCGCGGCTACACGACTACATCGCCGGCCTGCCCAAGGGCTATGAAACACTGGTCGGCGAGCGCGGGTTGTCGC
>JBCCFK010000155.1:0-10078 GCA_039029775.1 Actinomycetota bacterium
CCGCGTTGCGAGCGATGGCCCACGCGTACGTCCGCGCCGGCATCGACCGGCCGCAGATGTACGCCCTCCTGTACTCGACCGAGGGGGCCATGCCCGAGGCCGAGCCCCGGCTCCTCGCGGCCAAGGTCGAGGCCCTCGGCGTCTGCCGGGGTGTGATCGAAGCCGCCGTCGCAGATGGTCAGCTCGACCTGGCGACCGATCCCGAGACGTCGGCACACACGTTCTGGGTCGGGGCGCACGGCCTCGTGTCGCTCGAGCTCGGCGGCTTCCTCGTCGTCGGCCGGTCGGTCGACGACCTGCTCGACCCGCTCGTCACCATTCTCATCGAGGGACTCAAGGAGGTTCCCGCATGACCGCCATACCGAAGGAAGGGGAGATCGTGGTGCGCCGCGTCCCCTTCGAGTTCCCCGACGATCTCGACCCCGTCTGGAATGCGGGTCACCGCGAGTGGTCGCACATGATCAACGGCGCGTCGATGACGATGCCGTACCTCGAGCCGTTCCTCATCGCCACCCTTCGCGAAGCGGCCAACGAGATCGACGATCCGGAGGTGCTCGAGGAGGTGAAGGGCTTCTGCGCGCAGGAGGGACAGCACTACCGCACGCACCGTCGCTACAACGAGGTCGTCAAGGCCAACGGGTATCCCGAGCTGTCCGAGGTCGAGGACCAGATGAAGGCGTCGTGGGACCGACTCCGGCAGAAGCGATCGCTCACCTACCGGCTGGCCTACGCCGCCGGCTTCGAGAGCATGACGCTGGGCGTCACCAACTGGCTCGTCGTCGACCGCCGCAAGCTGTTCGCCGGATCCGACACCCGCGTGGCCTCGTTCGCGTTGTGGCACATGGTCGAGGAGGTCGAGCACAAGCGGGTCGCGTTCGACGCCTATCAGGCCGCCCGCGGGCACTACTGGCAGCGTGCCCTGGGCATCTTCACCGGCTCGTGGCATGTGTTCTGGTGGTCCCGCAAGGCCTGCGTGGCGCTGCTCAAGGCCGACGGGAAGTGGCGCGACCCACGGTCGCGCCTGAAGCTGTGGGCCCGCACCGCGGCGTTCGCAAAGGCGATCGTGCCCGGCATGTTCCGCAGCGCGATGCCGGGACACGATCCCCGCCGTGAGGAGGACCTGCCCTGGGTCCGCGACTGGATCGCGGGCTATGCGAGCGCCGATCCGTCGGTGGCGCCGCTGCTCGACACGTCGCACCCGGACATACCGGTGCCGTTCGAGCTCGAGCCGGCGGCATGAGCGCTTCGGGGGGAGCGCCGACCGAACGGGACATCGCCGTCGCGGTCTATCAGCGCAAGCTGCTGGGGCACGGCTCGCTCGTGCTGCTCTGGGGGTTCATCGTCGGGTTCGGGTTCCTGTTCTGGCTGATCGAGAACGGTCTCGACGGCGGAATGGCGGGCCACGCGGAGCTGTGGCCCATCCCTGGTGAGGTCGACCTGGGAATCCCCGGCACCTACGACGCGTGGCGCATGGCGCACATGGAGGGCGTGGTCAACGGCTTCGCCCTCTGGATCACCGCGCTGATCGTGCCCATCCTGCCCTTCGGCGCCGTCGGGGTGAAGCGCAGCTCGCAGACGATGATGGTGGTGGCCTGGACGATCGTGATCGCATCCACCCTCGACCCGCTCTTCGACGACTCGCGCGGACTCCGCATGGGTCTGAACGTGACCAACACGCTCGCGTTCCTGCTCTTCTACGTCGGTGTGCTCGCCGTGTGCGTCCTGGTGGTCGTCATCGCGTACAAGTCGCTGTGGGCCAAGAACTCCATGCCCCCGGGTGCCGAGGTGGCCGAAGACGATCCGGTCCCGGTCAGCTCCTGAGGTCGAACGCCTCGCGGTGGAACCGGGCGAGATCGTCGTGGAACCACGCCGCGGTCTCGGAGGTGCCGCCGGGACCGGCTTGAACAGGCCGCCGGCGAACGGCGACCGGCTTGAACAGGCCGCCGGCGAACGGCGACCGGCTTGAACAGGCCGCCGGCGAACGGCGACCATGGAGCCGATGGTCGAGACGAGGGGGGCGAATGCCTGAGTTGCAGCGGTTCGACGGTCGCGCCGACATCGACTGGGACGAGGTCTGGACGGCGTTCGACCGCGACGGTGGCCTGATCATCGAGCACTTCGTGTCGCCCGACCTCCTCGAGCGGTTGAACGCCGACTTCGCGCCGATGATCGAGGCGCACCAGGCGGGCAGCACGACCGACGGGTTCTGGACGCACTTCCACGGCGAACAGACCAAGCGGGTCACCGGGCTCGCTGGTCGGTCTCCGGCATGGTGCGAGCTCTTGTGCGACGAGCGGTACGCCGCGATGGGGGACCGGTACCTGGGTGAGGGCGAGTACTGGTTGAACACCGGTCAGCTCATCTGCATCGGACCGGGCGAGACCCCGCAGTACATGCACCGGGACGAGCTCAACTGGCCCCATGCGCGCCGCGACGGGCAGATCACGGTGACCGCGATCTTCGCGCTCACCGACTTCACCGAGGAGAACGGCGCCACGGTCATCGCTCCGGGCTCCAACCACTGGGAGGGTGTGAATCCGGCACCGCCGGAGGGGACGACGTGTCGGGCCACGATGCCGGCCGGGTCGGCGTTGCTATACGACGGCAAGGTCGTGCACGGCGGGGGCCCGAACGTCACCGAAGGCGAGTGGCGGGTGGGCCTCCACGCCGGCTTCTGCTCCGGCTGGCTGCGGGCGGAGGAGAACCACCAGTTGACGACACCGCTCGAGGTCGCGCGGACCATGCCCGACCGCGTGCAGCATCTGTTGGGCTTCCGGTCCTACAGTCCCGGCTCGGGCGCTCGGCTCGGCCTGGTCGACTACGACGACGCCGCGCTGCTCCTCTGAGGTTCCGGTCGCGTCCGTTCAGTAGGGCCGGTCGCCGACGAGGGTCACCCGCTCCACCTGCCGCTCCTCGGGGAAGAAGTCGTCGGTGGCGTTGTGTTGCGTGCACCGGTTGTCCCACATCACGACGGTGTCGACCTGCCATCGCACCCGACACTGGACGCTGGGATCCATGATCGCCCGCTCCAGGTGGTCGATGATCGCCGCGCTCTCGTCGGGGCTCACGCCCTCGATGTGCGACGTGAAATACCGGTTGGTGTAGATCCCGCGCTCGCCCGTCTCGGGGTGTGTCCGGACGACGGGGTGGCGGGCCGGCGGGTACTCGATCTGCTTGGCGGCGCGCTCGTCGGCGGTCAGTCGACTCCCGAAGGTCTGGGTGAAGTCGTGGACGGCGAACAGGGTGTCGATCCGGTCCTTCCACTCGTCGCTCAGCCGGTCGTACGCAGCGGTGGCATCGGCGAAGCAGGTGTCGCCGCCGACCGGCGGGATGATGCGCCCGCGCAGGATGGAGCCCATCGACGGCTCGAGGCGCCAGGTGACGTCGGAGTGCCAGGCGGAGGCGGCGAAGGGACGGTCGGCGGTGGAGTGGATGCACACGATCTCGGGATGGCCCTCGACGCTGAACCCGAACGGGTGCACCTCCAGCTCGCCGAATCGGCGGCCGAACGCGACGTGCTGCTCGACGGTGACGTGCTGGTCGCGGAGTACCAGGACCTTGTGGTCGAGCCATGCCTTGCGCAGCTCGTCGATCGTGGCGTCGTCGACGTCGGCCATGTCGATGCCGGTGACCTCGGCGCCGAGTGTCGCCGTCAGCGGCGTGAGCTCGAGTCCCATGTGCCCCCTTGTCGTGGTCTCGTCACCGTAGCGGCCGGCGTTGGCTGGCTGGAGGGGCGCCGGCCACGCCACGCATCTATTGCCAGTTGGATTGGCAATAGCTAGGTTGGCGGGGACTGAGCGGGGAGGCACCGTGCCCGACTACGGACAGATCGACCACGACTACGGGCTTCGGCTCGCCACCACCGAGCCAGACGACGACGGCCCGGTCTGGATGGTGAACCTCATGCGCTACAGGGCGCACGCCGAGTACGCGGACGGCCGCGAGACCACCTTCACCGGGCGCGAGGCCGACGACGAGTACGCACCGCTCGGACCCCTGGCGGCCGTTGGGGCCGAGATCGTGTTCGTCGCGGACGTCGAGGATCAGTTCATCGGCGACGAACCGAAATGGGATCGCATCGCGGTCGTGAGGTACCCGACCCGGGTGTCGTTCATCGAGATGCAGCAGCGACAGGACTTCCAGACCGCGCACGAACACAAGGAGGCGGGGATGGCCGAGACCATCGTGATCGGCGGTCTGCCGCTCGAGGTCCCCACGGCCGATTTCCAGGTCGACTGGGCCGACGTACCGCACCCGCCCACCGACGAGGACGGCCCGTACACGATGCTCCACGTGATCCGATTTCACGAGCGGGACGGGGCGACGGTGACCCCGGACCACATGGAGGCCTACCAGGAGGCCGCCGGCTCGGTCGCGGTCCCCAACGGCGTCCGCATCGACGGCTGGTTCTCGGCCGAGGGGACGATCATCGGTGACGGCCGGGAGTGGCACCAGGTTCGCTTCAACACGTTCCCGAGCAGGGCGGCATTCATGACGGTCGCGCTGGACCCCGGTCGTCTCGAAGCCCAGGCCGATCACCGCGAGACCGCGATCGCCGACACCTACGCGCTGGGCCTGCGGCCCGGGCTCAACCGGCTCGCTGCGTCGCTGGGCACCGCATCCTGATGGCCCCGAGCGCGATCACGGTGCTCCGGCGGCTGTCGGGCGGCGCAATCGGCGACGTCGACTTCGCAGCGCTCGCCCGCCCGCACGACCCGACGGACTACGACCTCCCGCTGCTCGACGGCTCCGGCACGCCGGCCACCGACATTCCGCTCGACGGCACGGCCGAGCACGCGACATGGAACGACTGGGCACCGCGGACCCTCGACGGGTGCCGGGAGCCGCTCGCCGCCGGCGCACCGGACCTGCGGGGGGTCTGGGAGTGCTACGAGGGCCCGATGTCGGGCCATGTCGAACGCGTCGAGCAGGCCGGGAACCGGATCACGATCACGACCGGCGGGCTGGTGCACGACATGTTCTGCGACGGCACGCTCGACAACGGCGTGGACGACGTCGCAGGGATCGGCGGGCGCCACATCCGCGTCGCCGCCACCTTCGAGGGCGGCGTCCACAAGCTCCGCCCCTTCGGCAAGCGGATCGTGGCCGTGACCCGCCGACGCGACGGTGACGAGATGGTCTGGCGCTACGGCGTGCGGACCAATCGGCTGCGTCGACTCGACTCGCCACCGTTCGATCACCCCGCCACCCGCGCTGCCGCCGCAGCCGCAGGGACACTGCCGGACTGACCTCGACGCTGGAGGAACCATGACCGAATTCAACGGAACGATCGGGCGGACGCTGGCCGACTCCGAGCCCCACTTCGCCGACCCGCCTCACCCCGGCGACGACGCTCCGAACGTGGTGATCGTGCTGATCGACGATCTGGGATTCGCCCAGTTCGGCTGCTACGGCTCCGACATCGACACGCCGAACGTCGACGCCCTGGCGGCGGGTGGAGTCCAGTTCACCAACTTCCACGTCACGCCCCTCTGCTCGCCGACCCGGGCGGCGCTGCTCACGGGACGGTCCCAGCACGCCGTCGGCATGCGTGGCGTCTCCAACTGGCGCACCGGGTTCCCCCACCAGCTCGGCCACATCTCCAACCAGGCCGCCACCATCGCCGAGGTCCTCCACGGCGAGGGGTACGCCACGTTCTGCACCGGGAAGTGGCACCTCGCCCCCACGGAGGACACGTCCGCGGCGGGCCCGTTCGATCAGTGGCCCCTCGCCCGCGGGTTCGATCGCTTCTACGGCTTCCTCGAGGGCGAGACCGACCAGTTCCACCCGGAGCTGGTGCAGGACAACACCCACATCGACCCTCCCGGCACCCCCGAGGACGGCTACCACGTCAGCGAGGACCTGGTCGACAACCTCCTGTTGATGATCAGCGACAGCAAGGGAGTGCGCCCGGACCGGCCGTTCTTCGCCTACCTGCCGTTCGGGGCCACCCACGCCCCTCACCAGGCACCGCAGCCCTATCTCGACAAGTACCGGGGCCGCTACGACGAGGGGTGGGACGTGGTGCGGCAGCGCTGGTACGAGCGTCAGCTCGAGCTCGGTGTCATCGCGTCCGACACGGAGCTGGCGCCCCGCAACCCGGGCGTCGCTGCCTGGGACGACCTGCCCGACGCCCAGCAGCGCCTGGCCTGTCGGCTCCAGGAGGCGTTCGCTGCCTTCCTCGACCACACCGACGACCAGATCGGTCGCCTGATCGACGGGCTGCGCGAGTCGGGCCACCTCGACAACACGATCGTGGTCGTGCTGGCGGACAACGGAGCCTCCCAGGAGGGCGGTCCGTTCGGGGTCATGCACGAGATGAAGTTCTTCAACGGGATCCTCGAGAAGCCCGAGGAAGCCGTCGAGCGCATCGACGACATCGGCGGGCCGCACAGCCACACGAACTACCCGTGGGGGTGGGCGCAAGCCGGCAACTCACCGTTCCGCTGGTACAAGCAGAACACGCACGCGGGCGGCGTCCACGTGCCGATGATCAGGCACGGGCCGGCGGGCCCCGGCGCCGAGGCCGGCACGATGCGCAAGCAGTTCGTGAACGTCTCCGACGTGACGCCGACGATCTACGACCTGCTGGGCGTCACCGCGCCCGACACGTACCGCGGCGTCGAGCAGATGCCCGTCACCGGGCACTCGTTCAGGTCGATCCTCGATGACTCGGGCGCGCCGGCGGCCAACACCCTGCAGTACTTCGAGAACGCAGGCAGCCGCGCGCTGATCGCACAGCTGGACGGCGTCTGGTGGAAGGGGGTCACGAAGCACAACGCCGGCGACGACTTCGACACGGAGCCATGGGAGCTGTACGACCTGTCCGCAGACCCGTCCGAGCTGCACGATCTCGCCGAATCCGAACCCGACCGGCTGGCGGAGGTCGTCGAGCTCTGGTGGCAGGAAGCGGAACGCCACGGCGTGCTCCCGCTCGACGACCGCACCATCCAGCTGTTCCAGCCGGTCCTCCGGGAGCATGCGCCGCATCGTCCCGACCGGCGGTACGTCTACCGGCCGCCCATGTCTCCGATCCCGTCACAGCCGTCCGCGGGAGTCGGCGGGCGCACATTCGACCTCACCGCGCGGGTCACCACCGAGGCCGGCGACGAGGGGGTGCTCTGGGCCACCGGCAACGAGAACTCCGGTTGCTCCGTCTTCGTCCAGAACGGTCGGCTCGTCGTCGACTACAACTCCTTCGACGACCACACGATCGTCGAGTCCTCGATCGAGATCCCGCCGGGGGCCAACGAACTCCAGGTGCATCTCGAGCGCGACAGCCGGACGACGGGCTGGATCGAGGTCTCGGTAAACGGCGAGCCCTGCGGTCGAGGCGAGATCGACTTCTACATGCGCATGGTGTCGTCGGTCGGGTCGAGTCTGGGCCAGGACCACGGCTCGGCGGTCTCGTCCCGATACGAGGCGCCGTTCGCGTTCACCGGCACCCTGCACGAGGTCGAGATCCTGCTGCCGCAGCGACGCAGCCGCAGCGAGGTGGAGGCCGAGGCCGCCAGCGAGATGTCCCGGCAGTGAGCGCTCACTCCGCCGTGTGGCGGAGCGCCGGCATCCAGCGGGGTCCGGCGGTGGCGTCGATGCGAGCGAGGAACGCTGCGTGGTGCGGTTCGACCGCGTCGCAGAGCGCCGTGGTCGTCGATTCGCCCACCGCGCGCCACGCCGGCGCCGTGAGCTCGTCGGTGCGGCGTTCCAGGTCGAGCCTGAACGCGCGGCCGGCCCCGGTGAGGGCACCGTCGGACGCGAACCCCTTGTCGGCGAGGCGACGCCAGCCTCGGGCGATCGCCTCGTCGTCGGCGCCACGACTGCGGGCGATCCACTCCTCGCCGCCGTACTCCTCGACGTCGACCATGGCGGCGTGCAGGAGCCCGACCTCGACATCGTCGAGATCGGCCGCGGCACACAGCGCCCAGTGGTTGTCGCCCCGGAGCTCCCGCAGGCAGTTGGCGGCATGCCAGGCGGACAGTGTGGGGGAGCGGTCCTCGGGCCGGGGTTGGCCGCGGTAGGCGGCGAAGAGCGGTCGGGCCCCGTGGTGCACGGCGTCGACGCCGCGCCAGAGATCGTCGGCCAGCGGGCCCAGTGCGGCGCCGAGGCCCGGGGCGATGTCGTCGAGCCCGGGTTCGATCGCGGTGTCCCGAACCTCGAAGATCGCCTCCTTGGTGGTGACGCCGCGCCACAGGCCGAGGATCATCTCGACGACGTCGGGATGGATCGAGTACGTCGTGGCCGCGGCCGCAGCGGGGTCGATGTCACCGAGCGGTGCCAGTCGCCAGGCCTGGATCCAGCCGGCACCGTTGGGGATGCCGAGGGCCTCGTATCGGGCGATCGCCGTCGGATCCCACATCAGCCAGCCCACGAGGTCGTGACATGCCGTGCCCGCCCGGGCCGCGAGTGCTGTCCAGTCGGTCATCGCCCAACGCCGATCGCCGGCCGCGAGCGTCTCATACGCATCAGGGTGCTCATTCGGCGTCGCTCTCGGTGCCCGTCCTGAGCTCGACGACGTTGAGGCGGCCGCGCTCGACCGAGGCGGTGGCATCGTGTCGCGCTCCGCAGAACCACACGCCGGCGTCGCTGTCGGCCTCGAGGTTCTTGAGCCACTGAGACCGCTCGCGAATGGTCGAGACGTAGACCCGGTCACCGACCCGCAGCCCGAAGAGCGGTGCCTCGTACGTGTCGCCGCTCACTCGACCCGTGTGCTCGAGAACCACGGCGCCGAGACCCACGGGCAGTGGTGAGCCCACGCCCAGCTTGACCAGCGGGCGGACGGCTCGGTTGACGCGGCTGAAGATCGCTCGCTGGATGTCCTCGGCGCTCTTCGTCATCGCTGGTGCCTCGGGGTCGGTCGGCTGGAGGGAAGCATGCCAGACCACGGCGTCGGCCGGGTCGGTCAGGTGAAGATCCGGATCGCATCGGCCCGTCATCTCGTCGTCGCCAACGCATCGACGGGGTCCTGTTAAGCCCTCCGTACGATGCGTGTAAGTGGTGGACACCAGATAGTCTCGGGCGGGTCCCGGAGAGTCACGCATGGCCCGAGGAGGCCCAAGACATGCGATCCAAGCCGGTGTTGTTCGGCCTGATGGCCACCGCAGCAGTCATCATGCTCGCGTCGTGTGGCGGCGACGATCGGGAGACGATCCAGATCTACACGGGTCGTCACTACGACCTCGAGGAAGCGTTCACCCAGTTCGCGGACGAGACCGGGATCTCCATCGAGTTCCTCGAGGGCTCCGACGCCGAACTCCGCGAACGCATCGCTGCCGAGGGTGACGACACCGAGGCCGACATCTACATGACCGTCGACGCCGGCAACCTCGCCATCGCCGCGGAGCAGGGCCTGTTCGCACCGCTCGACTCGCCGTTGCTCGAGGGCGCCATCCCCGACGAGCTCAGCGACCCCGACGGCTACTGGTACGCGCTCAGCGCTCGCGTTCGGACGATCGTCTACAGCACCGAGCGGCTGAGCCCCGACGAGATCCCGACCACCTACGAGGAGCTCGCGGATCCCAAGTGGGAGGGCCGCCTCTGCTTGCGGAACTCCTCCAACGCCTACACGCAGTCGCTCGTCGCCAGCCTCATCGGCAACCTCGGGTACGACAACGCGCTCGACCTCGTCACCGGCTGGGCGGACAACGCCCGCATCATGTCCAACGACGTCATCATGCTGAACTCCATCCGGGATGACCGCTGCGATGTCGGGATCTCGAACCACTACTACCTGGCGCGTGAGCTCGCCGAGGACCCGCGGTACCCCGTCGGTCTCGTGTGGGCGAACCAGGAGGATCGTGGGGTGCACGTCAACATCTCGGGCGCCGGCGTTCTCGCCAACAGTGACGACCCCGAGCTGGCCCAGCAGTTGATCGAGTGGCTCGCCACCGATGGCCAGAACGCGTTCGTCGACGGCAACAACGAGTACCCCGTCAACCCGGACGTGCAACCCGAGTCACTGATCGCGATCGAGTTCGGCGAGACCTTCCTTCGCGACAGCACGAACGCCTCCGAGTGGGGCCTGCTCAACGCCGACGCCGTCCGCCTGCTGGACGAAGCCGACTACGAGTGAGTTGACCAC
>JBCCFK010000156.1:0-10073 GCA_039029775.1 Actinomycetota bacterium
ACGACTCGACGGCCGAGCCGGCGGGGGCCGACGGCGATCGCGGCGCGGACAACGGCGGCCGGATCCTGCTCCTGAGCGCGGCGCTGGTCGCCGTGATGCTGGCCGGCGCGGTCCTCGTGGCCCGCGACGAAGCGGGTCGCCATGACGGGGAGCCGGGCGACCCGGACGCTCACGCCGGCGACGGCACCGGCCGGCACACCGCTCGCTCGCCCGACGAGGCGTGGCCGCACCGTCGATGAGCCTGCGCGCCGGTTGAGCCGGCGACAGCCAGGCATGTCACGATGGGCCGGTCAACGACGACGAGCGAACGACGAGGACCCGCAAATGACGGTGCACGAACGTCCCTTCGGGCGGTACTTCGAGGACTTCGAGCCGGGTGACATCTACCGGCACTGGCCGGGCAAGACGATCACCGAGGCCGACGATCACCTCTTCTGCATGATCACCATGAACCATCACCCGCTGCACTCGAACGTGTGGTTCGCCGAGAACGAGACGGTCCACGGGAAGAACGTGGTGGTGGGCAACCTCGTCTACTCGCTGGTGCTCGGCATGTCGGTGCCCGACGTCAGCGGGGCCGCGATCGCCAACCTCGAGATCGAGACCCTCCGCCACGCGCGTCCCACGTTCCACGGCGACACGATCTACGCCGAGACCAGGGTGCTCGACAAGAAGGAGTCGTCGTCGAAGCAAGATCGCGGGATCGTCAGCGTCGAGACCAAGGGCATCAATCAGCGCGGCGAGGAGGTCTGTTACTTCACCCGCAAGGTGATGGTGTGGAAGCGGGAGGCCGGCCCCGAGCGCAAGCGCCCTTACGGCGACGAGATCTGGAGCGACTGATGGTGCGCAGCGCCAAGGACTTCTTCAAGCCACTGGCAGTCGGGGCCCCGGAACCCGTTCGGGAGATCCCTGTCAGGCCCTCACGGGTCATCCACTTCTTCCCGCCGTCGAACGAGAAGATGGTCGGCAAGGTCCCCGACATCGCGCCAACGGTGGACATCCTGCTCGGCAACCTCGAGGACGGCGTGCCCGCCGATCAGAAGGAGGCGGCTCGCGCCGGCATGGTTGAGGTCGGCAGCACGGTCGACATGGGCGAGACCCAGCTGTGGACCAGGGTCAACAGTCTCGACTCACCATGGGGCCTCGATGACCTGGTCACACTCGTCACCGAGATCGGCGACGCCCTCGACGTCGTCATGATCCCGAAGGTCGAGGGCGCCGAGGACATCCACTACGTCGACCGCCTCCTGGCGCAGCTCGAGGCCAAGGCCGGCCTGACCGAGCCGCTGCTCGTCCACGCGATCCTGGAGACGGCGCGGGGCGTGGCCAACGTCGAGGAGATCTGCGGGGCGAGCCCACGGATGCAGGGCCTGTCGCTCGGCCCGGCCGACCTGGCCGCGAACCGGCGGATGAAGACCACGCGCGTCGGCGGCGGCCATCCCGGGTACCTCGTGCGCAACGATCCCGACCCCGACGACGAGGACGCGCCGCGCGCCACCGCGCAGCAGGACCTGTGGCACTACACGATGGCCCGCATGGTCGACGCGTGTGTCGCCCACGGGATCCTGCCGTTCTACGGACCGTTCGGCGACATCGCCGACACCACCGCGTGTGAGGACCAGTTCCGAAACGCCTACCTCCTCGGCTGCGTCGGTGCATGGAGCCTCCACCCGGTCCAGATCGGGATCGCCAAGCGGGTGTTCAGCCCCGAGGCCGGCGAGGTCGCGCACGCGCAACGGGTCATCGACGCCATGGGCGACGGCACCGGCGCCATCATGCTGGACGGCAAGATGGAGGACGACGCGTCGGTGAAGCAGTGTCGGGTGGTCGTCGAACTCGCCCGCAGCCTGGCGGCGCGGGACCCGGAGCTGGCCGAGCTCTACGGCTACTGATCCGCACCGGTCGGATCGCGATGCCCTTCCAGCACCCGGATCCGATCGACGGGCCCGTCGGACGATCGTTGTGGGAACGTGCAGACCGGGTGATGGTCGGCGGCGGCATCTACCTCTCACGGAGCGCGGACATGGCCGGTCGCGGGGTGCAGCCGGGATTCATCGTCTCGGCCGAGGGGTGTCGAGTCACCGACGCCGACGGTCGCACCTACGTCGACCTCATGGGGGCGAACGGGCCCAATGTGCTGGGCTACCGCCACCCCGAGGTCGAGGCCGCCGTGGACCGGACCCGGTCTCGCATCACCACGGCGAGCCTGTTCCCGGACCTGCTGGTCGAGGTGATCGAAGGGCTCGTCGAGACGGTGCCGGCGATGGCGTGGGGAGTGGTGGCCAAGAACGGGTCAGAGGTGGTGAGCCTCGGTGCTCGCGTGGCTCGTCAGCACACCGGCCGCCGAGCGGTCGTCGCATTCGAGCAGGCGTACCACGGCAACGATCCAGAGCTGGCGCTCGGCGCACCGGCAGGTCCCCTCGCCGAGCTCACCGACGATGTCCACCGCCTGCCCTGGAACGATCCGCAGCGATTGGTCGATCATGCGGCCGCGCACGCCGACAGGATCGCCGCCATCGTGTGCAACCCGCTGCATCAATCGCCCCGGACGCCGACGCTCGCCCCTTCGTCCGAGTTCGTGTCGGCGATCGCGCAGGTCCGGGAGGAGAGCGGCATCCTCGTCGTGTTCGACGATGTCCGCCACGGCATGCGCCTGCATCCCGAGGGGTCACACGTGCCCCTCGGACTGGAGCCGGACCTGATCGCGCTGGGCAAGGCGATCGGCAACGGCCACAGCATCTCCGGCCTGCTCGGAACCGACGAGGTCCGGCGCGCGGCGCGCAAGATCATGTTCACGTCGACCTACATGTTCGAGGCGCCGCCCATGGCGGCGGCGATCACCACACGTGCGGTGTACGAGCGCGACGACGCCCACGGCCACATGGAGCGCATGGGCCGCCGACTGTGCGAGGGCTTGGCGCAGCGGGCGGCCGCCGCTGGGGTCGGCATCGAGCTCTCGGGGCCGTCGACCATGCCCACGCTGTTGTTCCGGGACGACGCGGACGGCGGTCGAGCACGGAGCTTCGCCCGCGAGGCTGCCGAGCACGGCGCCATCATGCCGCCGTTCCTGAACTGGAACCTGAGCAGTGCGCACGAGCCGGCCGACATCGATGCGGTGCTCGCCGCCGCGACAGCGGGCTTCGAGGCCGTGTCGGGCGGGCCCAACTGAGCCCCGGGATGTCCGAGCGACCAGAATGTCGCCCATGAGTGATCTCCGACCGCGCCGTTCGGTGCTGTACATGCCCGCCGCCAACGCCCGGGCGCTCGAGAAGGCCAAGGACATCGCCGCAGATGCCCTGATCTTCGATCTCGAGGACGCCGTGGCGCCCGACGCGAAGGACGTGGCCCGCGAGCAGGCGGCGGCCGCCGTCGCCTCCGGCGAGTACGGGAATCGGGAGCTCACCATTCGGTGCAACGGGCTCGACACGCCGTGGGGCGCCGACGACATCGCCGCGGCCGCCGCGGCGGGTCCGGCGGCCATCGTCGTGCCCAAGGTCACCGGCACCGACCACCTGGCCGAGATCGCAGGCGCGCTCGAGGTTGCCGACGCGCCGGACCACACCGCGATATGGGCGATGGTCGAGACGCCGGAGGCGATCTTCGCCGCGCGCGACATCGCCGCCTTCGAGCGCGTCGCCGTGATGGTGATGGGGACGAACGATCTCGCCAAGGAGTTGCGCGCGGAACAGGTTCCCGGCCGACACTCGCTGGTGCCCTACCTCGCGCAGTCGTTGCTCGCAGCCCGCGCCGAAGGCACGGTCATCCTCGACGGGGTGTACAACGACATCAAGAACGAGGACGGCTTTCTCGCCGAGTGCCGCCAGGGCTTCGAGATGGGCTTCGACGGCAAGACCCTCATCCATCCGTCCCAGGTCGGGCCGACGAACGACGTCTGGGCGCCGAGCGACGACGAGATCGACCACGCGCGGAAGGTGATCGCCGCCTTCGAGGAGGCCGAGGCCGAGGGTCGAGGGGTGATCACCGTCGACGGCCGCATGATCGAGAACCTGCACGTCGACAACGCCCGACGTGCGCTGGCGGTGGCCGATGCCATCGCGGCGATGGAACGCTGAGCGCCGCCGGGTCCGTTCCGACCCGTCGAGTGGCACGACCGTGGTCGCGGTGATGGCCCGTTGGACCTCGCACGCCCCGGCCGTCTGCGGCACGGTGGGGTGTCATGCACGCGCAGCCCCCTCCGACCGAGGGTCATCCCGAGCCCGTCACCGCCGACCCACCCGACCTGACGCGTCGATCGGTGATGTCCCAGGCCTGGACGGACCTCGCCTACTTCCACTGGCGCTACGACGCAGCCGACGTGCAGGCGCTGCTGCCCGACGGTGTGCGGGTCGACACCCACGACGGCGCGGCCTGGGTCGGCCTCATCCCCTTCGTCATGCGGAGGGTGAAGCCGCTCCATCTCGGGCCGTTGCCCTGGCTCTCGACCTTCGTCGAGATCAACGTCCGGACCTATGTCATCGACCCCGAAGGTCGACGCGCGGTCTGGTTCTTCTCCCTCGACGTGCCCCGTCGACCGATCGTCGGCATCGCTCGGACGCTGTTCTCCCTGCCGTACTGCAGCGCCGCCACCACCCACGATGTCGACGGGGAACACCGCCGCTACACGCTCCGTCGGCGCTGGCCGGCGCCCAAGGGAGCGCACGCCGACCTGGCCTTCACGATCGGTGATCCGATCGAGCCCGACGACGAGACGCCACTCGACCACTTCCTCTGCGCCCGGTGGGCCCTGCTCACCTCGACCCGGTCGGGTGCGCTCCGCTACGGCCGCGTCCACCACGAGCGATGGCCACTCCATCAGGTCGCCGATCATCGCATCGCCCAGAGCGTCGTGGAGGCGTCCGGTCTGGCCAGTCCGGTCGGGGAGGTCCATGCCCGCTACTCACCAGGAGTGAACGTGAACGTCAGCTGGCTCGAGACGGTGGCCGCCCGATGAACCTGAACGGTGCCAGTGCCCTGGTGCTCGGAGCCTCGGGAGGGCTCGGCACACCGATCACCCGCCTGTTGGTCGACGGCGGAGCCGTCGTGACTGCGGTGGGTCGCGACCCGGAGCGCCTCGGCGCCCTACCCGATGCGGTCCGGAGGTTCCCTGCCGACATGCGGTCGCCCCATGCCGCGGGGGAGGCGGTCGCCGCGGCGATCGACCACGGAGGCGGACTCGACATCGTGATCAATGCCGTCGGGGTCGTCGCCTTCGGCGAGGTCGGCGACCTGGATGTGGACACGATGGAGGAACTCTTCCTCACCAACAGCTTCGTACCGATCATGGTGGCCGGTGCCGCGCTCCCGGTGGTGCGCGAAGGAGGCGCCATCGTGAACATCAGCGGCGTGATCGCGGAGCAGAACCTCCCCGGGATGGCGACCTACGGAGCGTCGAAGGCAGCCGTGCGGTCCTTCGACGAGGCCCTGGCCCGAGAGGCTCGGCGACGGAGGGTCCGCGTGATCGACGCACGTCCGCCCCACACCGAGACCGGTCTGGCCCAACGCGCCATCGCCGGGACGGCGCCGAAGATGCCTCCCGGCCTCGCCCCCGACGTGGTGGCCGAGCGGATCGTCGACGCCCTCCGCAATGACGAATCCGACCTGCCGAGCGGAGCGTTCGCGTGACGGAGGTCCTGGTGGCGTCGACGGTTGCGACCTGGGGGATGGTCGGGCTGATCTGGATGGTGCAGGTCGTGCACT
This sequence comes from Actinomycetota bacterium, assembly GCA_039029775.1. GTDB lineage: Bacteria > Actinomycetota > Acidimicrobiia > Acidimicrobiales > UBA8592 > JBCCFK01. The sequence goes on from JBCCFK010000156.1 coordinate 5,698, forward strand.
ACCCGATGCTGGTGCACTACTCGGCCGCCGTGCCCGGGTCCGCGGCGCGAGACCACGCCCATCGCATCACCTTCGTGGTCGGACCGCTGATGGCGGTCGAAGGGGTGACCGCCCTGATCCTGCTGGGGTGGCGGCCCGACGGCATGGGCTGGTTGTCCGCCTGGGCGGCAGCCGCGCTGCTCGGCGTGGCACTCCTGTCCACCGTGCTGGTCCAGGTGCCGCTTCACGGTCGCCTCGCTCAGGGCCACGACCCGGAGGCAGCGGCGAGTCTGTTGCGGACCAACTGGGTTCGCACGATCGCATGGACCGCCCGCGGCCTGGTGTTGGCGCTCGCCCTGGCGGTCTGAGGCCCGAGCCGGTGGGCTGGGCTCGCCACGACCGGCCACTTGTACCATCGTGGCCGTGAGCACCGAACCGACTCTCGATGATGCCCGCCGCGCGCTCGACTGTGCCGCCGCAGTGGTCGATCAGGCCGTGGCGACCGCGAAGGCGATGGGCGCCGCGGCGCACGACGACCAGGTCTTCCTCTACGACCTGTCCCACGCGGCCGCCGGGATCTCGATGTCGGAGGTCGCGCTGGAGTTCGCGGCCAAGGGCGTCGACGAGGAGCGCCTGGCCAAGATCTTCGTCGGGCGGGTGATCGCGCAGCTCGGGGCGTCACTGTGGTCGGCCGGGCAGCGGTGGGGCGTGAGCGTCGACGCCCTCGCTCCGGCACAGGCGTTCGCGACGGCGGCGACTGCAGGCGACTACGTGGCCGACGCGGCGACCACCCGAGCCCCGGCGCACCTGGCCGAGGACATGGAGATGGTGGCCGACACGTTCCGCCGCTTCGCCGAGGATCGGATCATGCCCCAGGCGGAACACATCCACCGGCAGGACCTCGACGTCCCGATGGACATCATCCGCGGCGTCGCCGAGCTCGGCTGTTTCGGTCTTTCGATCCCCGAGGAGCACGGCGGGTTCGCCCAGGGCACCGAGGACGACTACCTCGCGATGATCATCGCCACCGAGGAACTGTCCAGGGGCTCGCTCGGCGCGGGTGGCTCGCTCATCACCCGGCCTGAGATCCTCGCCCGAGCGCTCGAAGGCGGTGGGACCGAGGCGCAGAAGCAGTACTGGCTCCCGAGGCTGGCATCGGGCGAGACGCTCTGCGCCGTCGCCGTGACCGAGCCCGACTATGGCTCCGATGTGGCCGGTCTCAAGGTCACGGCCACCGAGACCGACGGCGGTTGGATCCTCAACGGCACCAAGACCTGGTGCACCTTCGCCGGCCGGGCCACGGCGCTGATGGTGCTGTGCCGGACGAACCCCGACCCCGAGGTGGGGCACCGCGGCCTCAGCCTCCTGATCGTCGACAAGCCGACCGACGACGGCCACGCCTTCCGCCACGAGAAGGACGGCGGCGTCCTCGAGGGACGGGCGATCCCCACCCTCGGCTACCGCGGCATGCACAGCTACGAGGTGAACTTCTCCGACTGGTTCGTGCCGGCGGAGAACCTGATCGGCGGCGAGGACGGCCTCGGCCGAGGGTTCTACCTGCAGATGGCGGGCTTCGAGAACGGCAGGGTCCAGACGGCGGCGCGTGCGGTCGGCCTGATGCAACGGGCCTACGAACTCGCCGCCGAGTACGCCGAGGGCCGGCGCGTGTTCGGCAGCACGCTCGACGAGTACCAGTTGACCCGCGTCAAGCTCGGGACGATGGCGTCGCTGATCCAGATCAGCAGGCAGTACTCCTATGAGGTCGCACGTCGCATGGCCGCAGGCGACGGTGCTGCCGAGGCTGCCATGGCGAAGGCGTTCGTGTGCAAGGCCGCCGAGTGGGTGACCCGCGAGGCGCTGCAGATCCACGGTGGGTACGGCTACGCCGAGGAGTACGAGATCAGCCGCCTGTACGTCGATGCCCGAGTGCTCTCGATCTTCGAGGGAGCGGACGAGACCCTCTGCCTCAAGCTGATCGCTCGGCGATTGCTGTCGTAGCGGCCCGAGCCGTCAGGCTCGCGTGCAGGACTTCGCAGTCTCGCGGGAGCTCGCTTTGCACGTGTCACGGCCCTTGCCGCCGTAGACGCGGTCCTTGCCGGTGTTGCCGGCGATGTGATCACGGCCACCCCCGCCGTACAGACGGTCTGCGCCGGAGCCACCGGAGATCGTGTCGCTCCCTCCGTAGCCGCAGATGATGTCGTTCCCGCCCCGACCGCGGATCACGTCATCACCGGGGGTGCCCACGATCACGTCGTCGCCGCTCGTGCCCACGGTCTCGATGCCGGGCAGGGCGACGATCGTCGCGCGGTGTCCCTTGCACGTCGGAGCCGACGTCGGGGCATCGGCGAAACGATGCGTCGTGTAGAGGCGGCCATCCTCGTCGGTCGCCACACCGACACCCACGCGGTCGAAGCGCACGTCGAGGACGTTCGCCCGGTGCCCGGGCGATGCCATGAACGCGTCGACGAGCCCGTCGACCGAGCTGCCGCGACCGACGTTCTCGCCGACGAGGCGCCATCCGTTGGGTGCACCGACGGTGATGTCGGGCGCGTGGGCCAGGAAGCCGCCGTCGGCCATGTCGTCAGACCAGTCGCGAGCGGCGACGGTCATCGAGGCATCGACGATCAGCGGAGCGAGGCCCCTCGACGCGCGCTCGGCGTTGAGGTGCTGGACGAAGGCGAGTTCGGAGCCGGTCGCCACCGAGCCACCCGTCCCGGCGCTCCCCGCCGTCGCCGGCGGCACGGCCACGAGGAGCGCGGCCGTGAGCACCAGCACGCCGAGCATCGTGGCGGCGCGACGTCGCGCCTGGGAGCCCCTCCGGGTGTCCGACCGCATCCTCCTCGATCGGGTCGGCGTCGGCCGCGGCGATGGGTCCGTCGGCCCGGGCCGTCTGCGACCAGGGGTTTCGCGTGAGCGGAACGGGGACTTGATCCCGAGGCCCCGGGACCGATGGCCCGGTTCGAGGGTCGTCGGACCCACGCCGGGCTCGTCCCACACCGGGTGCGACTGACCGGTGACCTGGGTCGCGAGGCCCGGCTGATGGGTCGTTGAGCCCGGAGGGCCCGCTCAGTGGAGGATCTCCTCGCCGACGGCGGGTCCGCTGGGCAGCCGGCTCAGCACGGCGAGGGCCACGGCCGCCACGGCTCCGGTGAGGAGCACCGCGGTCAGCGACGTGGCCTCGATCACGGGTCCGGCGATGATGTTGGCGATGGGCACGGTGCCGCCGAACGAGATGACCCACAGAGCCGCGACTCGCCCTCGCACTGAGTCGTCGACGTGCTCCTGCCATGCGGTGGACAGCGTGACCGGCAGGATGAAGTAGAAGAAGCCGAGCACGGCGATCGCCGCGTAGGCCACGTCGATGTCGCGCAGCAGGGCGAGCCATGTCAGCGCGCCGGCGAAGCCGGTGAACGTCGCGCGGACCATGACACCCCGCGGGATCCGGAGAAAGACCGTGCTCGAGCTGAGGGCGCCGGCGAGGGCCCCCGCGCCGAACAGTGCGTAGAACCAGCCGTACTGCGTGCTCTGCGCGTCGACGCCCAGGTTGAGTTCGGCGATGGCCGGGAGCTGGCCGATGAACGGCAGGCACAGGAGGGAGAACAGTGTCATCGTCAGGATCGGCCGACCGACCTGGGGTGCTCGGTACACGACCTTGAAGCCGCCGAAGATGCGGTCGGCCAGACTGCGACGCACCTGGCTGGGCGCGGGCATCGGCGTCACCCAGAGCGCGACGAGGACGACCACATAGCTCGCGGCGTTGATGGCGAAGACCTCGGCGAATCCGACCTGGCTGGTCAGAAGACCGCCGATCGCCGGGCCGACCACGCGGGCGGCGTTGACCTGGGCGGAGTTGAGGGCGATGGCGGCGGGGAGATTCCGCGGCCCGGCGAGCGACGGCAGAATGGACGTGAACGCGGGCGCGAAGATCCCCTGGCCGAGGCCGATCACGAACACGACGAGCAGCAGCGTGCTCCGACCGATCTGATCGTCGATCACGAGCGCCGCGAGGACGAAACTCCAGGCCATCTGCCACAGCTGCGTGCCGAGCAGCAGCTTCCGGCGGTCCATGGTGTCGGCCAACGAGCCGCCGACCAGGCTCAGGATCGCCAGCGGGCCCAGTTGGGCGAAGATCACCGCACCGAGAAAGCTGCTGGACTCGGTCAGCTCCCAGGCCAGGACCCCCAGCGCGGTGTTCTGCATCCACCGGCCGGTGTTCGACACGAACGAGGCCAGGTAGATCCTGCGGAAGTCCGGTTGTGCCAGCGCATCCCGGCGCGCGATAAAGGGAGCGAGCAGAAAAATTAGCTACTCGGTGCTGGCTCGGTAGCCCACGCGAAATCCACCCCAATGGCGACCGTTCACATAAATTGGCACGCTCAGGTCGTGCATTATTTCAC
>JBCCFK010000157.1:0-10049 GCA_039029775.1 Actinomycetota bacterium
CGCCAGGCCTTGAGCGACCCGTCCCCTTCGGCCCGCGCAAATGCCCGGTCGACATCGCCAAAAGCAACGAAATCCGTGCGCGTGACCGCAATGACGGCACGGGGTGATCCGTCCAGTTCGGTGACCATTTCCAAGGTTCCGGGTTCCGGCGGGACCAAATCCAGGGAAAGTGCAGATGTCGCCGATTTATCCCCCGTCAGCACTGCATGGGCGCAAAACGCGGCCCCGGCGGCGTTGTCGTCAAAGGCAAAAACATCCGCCGGGCCATCGGGTGCTTGCGGGTTCAGGCGGCGAAATTCTGCCCAAAAGGCGGACTGTTCAGCTGTCAGCGCGATATCATTCCGAGGCGCCGGCATGGGACCGCATGTCAAAGGCCGCCGCCATAAGCGCCTTGGCATAGTCGGTGGACGGGCGTTCAAATAACCGCGCCGCCAGACCATGCTCGACCACATTGCCCTGGCGCATGATGATCAACCGATGCGCCATTGCGCGCACGACCTTCAGATCGTGACTGATGAAGAGATAGCCCAATTCGTATTTCTGTTGCAGATCCCGCAGCAGGTCGACGATCTGGGTCTGCACGGTCATGTCCAGGGCCGAGGTTGGTTCATCCAACACCACAAACTTCGGCTTCAGAATCATCGCGCGAGGGAACAGCAGTTGGAGCACGCGGTAGCGGTGGGGCCGGTGTGGCTCCAACAGTTCGAGCATTCGCTCGTCGTCGGCCCGCGGCTCGCCGGTCAGCGTGAACGACACCATCGACGGGATGCCGACGTCGCCCACGACGACCGCGTCGGCATGCCCCCACGTGACACCGGCAAGGGCCCCGCGAGTCCAAGGGCCGATGCCTCGGATGGCGGTGAGGCGGGCGTCGGCAGCGGCGTAGGGCTCGTCGACCCGCCGTTCGAGCCGTGGGAGCTCGCGCGCCGACCTGATGAGAGTCTCGGCCCGCGAACGCTCGATCCCGAAACCGTGAAGGTCGCCGTATCCGGCTCGGGCCATCATCGCCGGGTCAGGCGGAAGCCGGAGGTCGAGCGGTCCCGGCGCCTCGGACCCGAGACCGCCGACGAGCGATCGCCACTGGGCGGCCGCGTCGGTGAATCGGATTCGCTGCTGGAGGACCAACGCAGCGAGGTCGTGCCAGAGCGTGCCGGTGCGGGTCAGACGCAGGCCTCGGTGCTGTCGCCAGATTCCCCGCAGCGGTTCGGTGGTGGGTTCGAAGGCGCCGTGGTCATCGGAGGCGCCGAGGAGCCGATCCGCCCGGTCCGCGATCCATTGGGCGCCCGCGCCCCAGCAGCGGACCGTCGCCACTGGCGACCCGCTGGTCCAGGTGACGAGGATCGTGGCCGGACCGTCGGGCGTGAAGGTCGCTCGGCGCATCGACTCCCGTTCGAGGACGACGGTGGGGTCGCGGGGCAGGATCGCGACGGCCCGGAGCGTCGCGTGGAGGTCGGTGTCGCCGACGTCCACCCGGCGCTCGACGTCTGCTTCGAGAGCGGTCACCAGCGCATCGTGACAGCGAGGGCTCGCACTCGGGAAGTCGGGCAGCCAGGGGTCTGAGCGTTCCGGCTCCCGAGGCCGTGCCCGTGGGCAGCTCAGCCGAGTGGGAGTTGCTGCACCCCGGACTCGAGGTCGAGCAGCGCCCGCTTCAGCGGCAGGCCGCTGCCGAAACCGACGAGCGACCCGTCGGCGCCGACCACCCGGTGACACGGGAGCACGATCGGCAGTGGGTTCCGCCCGTTGGCCGCGCCGACGGCGCGGAACGCGCCTGACCGTCCGATCCGCTCCGCCTGTGTGGCGTAGCTGATCGTCTCGCCGTAGGGGATCGTCCGCAACACCAGCCAGGCTTCGCGCTCGAACGACGACGTCTCGTCCGGGCGCAGGTCGAGGTCGAGGTCGAACCGCTCGCGGGTGCCGTCGAAGTACTCCTCGAGCTGGCGCGCCGCGGCGGTCAGGAAGGGGTCGTGTACCGCCTCCCGGGACCGGACGCCCTCGGCGAGTGGATCGCCGTTCGGGAAGAACACATGGGTCAAGCCGCGCTCACCGGCCACCATCGTCACATCGCCGATCGGCGTCGCGACGATGCGGTGGCGAAGCTCCTGCGTCCCGTCCGAGGCCATCGGCTCGACGGTAGTCGGTGACCGGATGCGTGGGAGGTCTGTCCTTGCCTCCGACGGGGCTCGGACTCACACTGCGTGCAGGCCCACCGATACCGCCCGAGCGTCAGAGGAGGAGAGACCGTGCTCGAGATCCGGCCCAACTGCGAGTACTGCGACAAGGACCTTCCGCCGACCGCCGCTGACGCACGCATCTGCAGCTACGAGTGCACGTTCTGCGCCGACTGCGTGGAGCATCGGCTGCGGAACGTGTGCCCCAACTGCGGAGGCGGCTTCGTGCCGCGCCCCATCCGGCCGGCCACCGACCACCGGCCGGGGGTCTCGCGCATGCATCATCCGCCCTCGACCGAGCGGAAGCATCTGCGGTACACCCCGGCAGAGCTCGAACCGCACATCGCTGCGCTGGTGCACGTGCCCCCCGCCGACCGCTGAGTCGGATCGATCCGAGCCCGTCGAACCTGGGCTCAGACCCCGACCGGGCGGACCGTCCCGCAGATCGAGACCCGCTCGCCGCGTCGATGGTGCGGCGAGTAGTCCCAGACGGCGAAGTGCTGGGTGCACCGGTTGTCCCAGAAGGTCAGCGTGCCGGGCCTCCACTGGACTCGGCACTGGATCGCCGGATTGGATGCGATCTGGTCGAACAGCATGGTGAGCAGGCCGTGGCTCTCGCGTTCTGTCATGCCCTCGATGTGGGAGGTGAACGCCTCGTTCACGAACAGCAACGGCCGCCCGGTGTCGGGGTGGCGGACGACGACGGGGTGTGAGGTTGCGGGGTAGGTCTGGCCCGCCTCGGGACGAATGCCGTACCAGCGAAGGTCCTGCAACCCGTCGTGGAAGGCGGTGAGGCCGTCCAGGAGGGTTCGGACGGGTTCGGAGAGGGTCTCGTAGGCGAGGTGCATGTTCGCGAACAACGTGTCGCCGCCCGACGGTGGGGCGTCGGTGAGCAACAGCATCGAGCCGAGGGGAGGAACCTCCTCGCACGACAGGTCCATGTGCCACCGACCGCCGTTGTTGTGGCGCGACCGTTCGGTCGTCTCGACGACGAAGATCTCGGGGTCACCACCGACGCCGAGCGTCTTCTTCGAGGGGTGGACGTGGAGTTCGCCGAACAGGCGGCCGAACGCCTTGTGGTGTTCGCGATCGAGGTCCTGGTCGCGGAAGACGACGACGTGATGGTCCAGGAATGCCTGTCGGAGGCGGCCGATCGTGGCGTCGTCGAGTTCACCGCCGAGATCCACGCCTGCGATCTCGGCCCCGAGAGCCGGCGTGATCGGGGTGATCTCCATCGCCGTGATCAGGCGGTCGCGGGCGCAGGCGCGGTCGGGGCCGCCTTGGCACTCCGGAACTCGACGACGTCGTCGACGACGGACTGCTTGACGATCAGCTTCCGATCCTTGGAGATCAGCTGCGGATTGATCCACGGTTCGCGATCGCCCTGGCGCGGCAGGAGCGGCATCATGCGTTGCATGTAGCCCGACGAGAAGTCGTCGATCCACGGCCGCTCCGGCATGTCGTGGTCGGACGGCCGAAGTCGGGGCGTCGCCTGCACGGCCCCGATCTCGCGCATGTGGTTGAGCAGGCGGGTCACGTAGCCACAGACGACATCCGCCCGGAGCGTCCAGCTCGCATTGATGTACCCGAAGGTCGACACCAGGTTGGGCACGTCGGAGTACGACAGGCCCTTGTAGGTCCAGGTCCTGGCGAAGTCCACCGGCTGCCCGTCGACGGCGAAGTCCATCTCGCCGAGGGTCACGAGCTGGAGGCCCGTCGCGGTCACGATGATGTCCGCGTCGAGGTGCGTGCCCGACTCGAGCTGGATCCCCGTCTCGGTGAAGGTCTCGATCGAGTCGGTCACCACGTCGGCCTTGCCCGAGTTGATCGCTTCGAAGAGGTCCCCGTTCGGCACCAGGCACAGCCGTTGGTCCCAGGGGTTGTACGTGGGGGTGAAGTGGGTGTCGACGTCGTAGTCGGGCCCGAGCGCCTCGCGGACGCCGCCGAGGATCATGTCCTTGACCTTCTGGGGCTTGGTCCGGGTCATGTTGTAGAAGAACTCGCCGCGGACCATGTTCTTCTTCCGGGTGAGGCGGTACGCGGCCGCCTCGGGCAGCACCTTGCGCAGGCGGTTCGCCCAGACGTCCTCATCCGGTCGCGCCACGACAAAGGTGGGGGATCGCTGCAACATGGTGATGTGCTCGACGTCGCCCGCCATGGCCGGCACGATCGTCACCGCCGTGGCCCCGGAGCCGACGACGACCACCCGCTTGCCCTCGTAGTCGAGCTCTTCGGGCCACTTCTGGGGATGGACGATCGGGCCTGCGAATCGCTCCTGCCCGGGGAAGTCGGGCTCGTAGCCGCCGCGGTAGCTGTAATACCCCGAGCACATGAACAAGAAGCTGCATGTGAGTTGCACCGTGGTGCCGTCGTGGTCGGCCGTCACGGTCCAGGTGGCGGTGTCGGTGTCCCACTCGGCGCTGCGGACGAGATGTCGGTAACGGATCTTGTCGTCGATGCCGAACTCGGCCGCGGTGTCCTCGAGGTACTCCAGGATCGCCGGACCGTCGGCGATCGACTTGGGATCGGTCCAGGGCTTGAAGCTGAACCCCAGGGTGTGCATGTCGCTGTCGGAGCGGATGCCCGGGTAGCGGAACAGGTCCCACGTCCCACCGAGGCTGTCCCGCCCCTCGAGGATCGCGAAGGTCCGATCCGGGCAGTCTCGCTGCAGGTGGTACCCGGCGCCGATGCCCGACAGTCCTGCACCGACGACGATCACGTCGACGTGTTCTGCATTCGTCACCACGGCCCCCTCGCACACGTTCTGGCGTTGGACTTACACCGTAGTGGTCGCGACCGGACGAGCCAGCGCCGGGCGGTCGCGTTAGGTTCGGCGGCCGGAGGGGACATGGACGACAACCCACGCGGCGCGCTCGACGGTGTGAAGGTGATCGAGTTCGCGCAGAACGCCGCCGTGCCGCAGTGCGGCCGCCTGCTCGCCGGACTCGGAGCCGACGTCGTCAAGGTCGAGCCACCCGAGGGCGACTCGATGCGACATCTGGCGAAGCTGGCGGCGACCGAGGGCAGAGGGTACGCGACGATCAACCCGGGCAAGCGGGCGATGGTCGTGGACCTCACCGCTGACGGGGCGGACACGGTGGTCGATGCCGCCCTCCGATGGGCCGACGTCGCCCTGGTCGGACTCAAACAGACCGACCTGGTTCGATTCGGCCTCGACTGGGAGCGGGTCAAGACGGTGAACCCCCGCCTCGTCCACCTGATCTTCACGCCGTTCGGTCCTGACGGACCGTCGAAGGACGAGGGTGGCTACGACGTGTTGATCCAGGGGATGAGTGGCCTCGGCTTCATGATGAACAGGACGTCGGGCGGTGTCCCCGCCCCCACCAGGCCCGCCGTCATCGACTTCTCCAGCGGCATGATGTCAGCGGTGGGCGTCCTCGCAGGCCTGCGCCATCGCGATGCCACCGGCGCGGGCGTCCGTGTGGACGCGTCGCTCCTCGGCACCGCGATGTCGCTCGGGACCCCGATCCTGGCGAGCTTCGCGAAAGACCAGGAGCGCGCCGACACGATCGCCGAGGACATCGCCCTGCTGGCTGCGTCCGGGGCGGACTTCGACACGCAGCGTGCGCACTACGACAACGAGATGCTGGCCGCCGGGGGTGCCTTCCAGCTCTACTTCCGTCACTACCTGACCTCCGACGGCCTGATCTCGATCGCGGGCCTGTCGCCGGGCCTCATCGCCAAGTGGCACGCGGTGACCGGCCTGCCACCTGTGCCGTCCGGTGCTCGCGGAGCCGACCCGGAGTTCGTCGAAGTCGTCCAGGCCGCCGAGGCGCTGTTCGCGTCGAGGACGACCGACGAGTGGCTGGAGACGCTGGGGGCGGTCGGCTACCCGTGCACGCGGTACAACACGCCGTTCCAGGCGGTGGAGGATCCACAGGTGCGCGCCAACGACTACACCGTGGACCTCGACCACCCCGAATTCGGCGGCTACACCGTCGCCGGCATGCCGATCGAGGTGTCCGGGACCAGGGTCGAGATCGCCGGTCGGTCACCGATGCTCGGCGAGCACACCTCCGACGCGCTCGCGGAGATGGGCCTCGAACAGCTCACGATCGACTCGCTCCGCGCCGCAGGCGTGTTCGGCCCTGCGGACTGACCATTCACCGCAGGCGGCGGGCCCGGGTGGGGTCGGGTGCCCCTGCGATGTCCGGATGCAGGATCGTCGCGATCGTCTCGGCTCCGTCGACGATGCGTGGTCCGGGGCGCACCATGTAGTGATCTGCATCGATGGCCCACACCTCGGCCTCGGGCGGTAGGACGCCGCGGTCGATCACCTCCGCTGCGAGCGCGGCGGCTCCATCGAGCCGGTAGCCGCACGGCGACACCAGGACCACCTCGGCGTCGGTCGCTGCGACGGCGTCCCACTCGATCCCGACCGAATGTCCGCCCGCCACACCGAGCAGGCACGTTCCACCGCCGGTTTCGACGAGGTCGGGAACCCAGTGGCCCGCCGTGAACGCCGGCTCGGTCCACTCGAGCACCACCACCGATCGCCGACGAACGTCGGCCAGTGTCGCCCGGAGCGCCGAGACCCGTCCGCGCAGCGCGGCGGTGAGCTCGGCTGCTCGCTCGCTGGTGCCCGTCGCTCGGCCTGTGGTGTCGATGCTGTCGATCACCTCGTCGAGCGTGTGCGGATCCAGCGTCAGGACATCGGCCCGACATGCGAGGTGCTCCAGAGCCTGATCGACCTCGCTGACGTCCACGGCACACACGGCGCACAGGTCCTGGGTGACGACCAGCGTGGGATCGATCTCGGCGAAGGCCCCTTCGGCCAGCCGGTACAGGTCCTCGCCCGCCTCGATCCGCTCCTTGACGACGGCATCGATCTCGGCGGGGGTCAGGCCCTCGGGCAGCGCCGACGTGGACACGATGCGCCGGTCGCGGGCCTCGGCGGGATGGTCGCACTCGAAGGTGACGCCGACGACGTCCTCACCGAGCCCGAGCGCGAACAGGATCTCGGTCGCGGAGGGGAGCAGGGAGATGATGCGCATCGGCCGCGATTCAGCCTTTGACGTTGATCTCGACCAGGACGCCGTTGGGGTCGCGGAGGAACAGCTGGGAGAACGCACCGCTCGGGTGCTCGACGAGCTTGTAGTCGATCTCGTGCTCCTCGAGGCGGGCGCAGATCGCCCCTCGATCCTGGCCGTCGAACGCGACGTGGTCGAGGGGTCCGCTGGGTGCGCCGGGGTCGTCGTCGACGAACACCAGGTGGACGAGCGGCTGGTCGTCGACGAAGAGCCAGGCCCCGGGGACGGGAAAGTCGGGCCGACGCGCCGGGTCGTTCACCAGACCGAGACCATCGCAGTAGAAGCGGATCGTCTCGTCGGGCTTGGAGGTGGAGACGTTGTAGTGATCCAGACGGGTCAAGGGCATGGGTCCATCGTAGGCCGCGGCTCGCGTCCCGGCCGCCCCGCTGTCGTACGCTTGGCGCCATGAAGGTCGAGTTGCGCAACACGGTCGACAGCGGCCTGCCCCCCGAGGACGACCACCCCTACCGCACGGGCCCGTGGCGGCCCCAGTACCGCGAGTACGACGCCTGGGACATGGACGTCGTGGGACCGGTCCCCGACGACCTCAGCGGGGTCTACATCCGGAACACGGAGACCGCCGTGTTCGAACCGATCAAGCGGTATCACCCCTTCGACGGCGACGGCATGCTGCATGCGATCAGCTTCGGCAACGGAGAGGCTCGGTACAGCAACCGGTTCGTGCGGACCGATGCCTTCCTGGCCGAACAGCAGGCCAAGGCCAGTCTCTGGGCCGGGATCACCGAGCATCCCTCGAACGCCACCGCCGACCATGGCTGGGGCGCACGGACGATGATGAAGGACAACGCCAGCACCGACGTGGTCGTGCACGGCGGCCACGCACTCGCCAGCTTCTATCAGTGCGGCGAGCTCTATCGGCTCGACCCGGTGACGCTCGAAGACAGGGGCAAGAGCTCCTGGGGCGGTCGATTCCCCGCCGAGGGGGTGTCGGCACACCCGAAGGTCGACGAGCACACCGGTGAGCTCCTGTTCTTCAACTACGGGACCGAGGCGCCGTACATGCACTACGGGGTGGTCAGTGGCGACGGAGAGCTCACGACCTACATCGACATCCCCCTGGCCGGCGCCCGGTTGCCCCACGACATGGCGTTCACCGAGCGGTATTCGATCCTCAACGACCTGCCGCTCTACTGGGACCCGCAGGCGTTGGCCGACGGCTACTACTCGAACCGCTTCCACCGCGACGAGCCGAGCCGGTTCGCCGTCGTCCCGCGCCACGGGACCTCGGACGACATCCGCTGGTTCGAGGCCGACCCGACGTTCGTCCTGCACTGGACCAACGCCTACGAGGACGGCGACGAGATCGTGCTGGAGGGGTTCTTCCAGCACAATCCGACCGCACGCGGCGTGGACCGTGCGGCGGGCGGGCACAAGGGCTTCGAGACACTCGACATGAACGTCCTCCAGGCTCGGGCCCATCGCTGGCGGTTCGACATGGTGACGGGCGAGACCCACGAGGAACAGCTGAGCGAGACCTGTTGCGAGTTCCCGATGATCAACGGGCGCCACGCCGGACGACGACACCGGTACTCCTACAACGCCCGCTGCGTCCACGGGCTCTTCGCGTTCGACGGGCTCATCAAGCACGACGTCGTCGCCGGCACCGAGACGGTGTTCGAGTTCCCCGAGGGCACGTTCATCAGCGAGACGGTGATGGCGCCCCGAGACGGCTCGACCGCAGAGGACGACGGCTACCTGCTCACATTCACCACCGACATGGTGGCTGATGCGTCCGCGTGCATGATCTTCGACGCCGCGGACCCGGCCGCCGGGCCCGTGTGCACCGTGGCCCTGCCCGAGCGCATCTCCAGCGGCACGCACGCCACCTGGGCGCCGGCCTCCGCCCTCTGAACCGCACGGTCGGGGCGACGCCTGGTGAGCTACATGGGCGCGCCGGGCTGCGGTGTAGGAAACTCGCCGGATGGCCGCTGACCGGGACCGACCGTGGATGATGCGCACGTACGCGGGTCATTCCACCGCCGAGGCCTCGAACGCGCTGTATCGGACCAATCTCGACAAGGGCCAGACCGGGCTCTCGATCGCCTTCGATCTCCCGACCCAGACGGGGTACGACCCCGACCACCCGCTGGCTCGGGGTGAGGTCGGCAAGGTGGGGGTACCGGTTTCACATCTGGGGCACATGCGGACGCTGCTGCAGGACATCCCCGTCGGGGAGATGAACACGTCGATGACGATCAACGCGCCCGCGGCCTGGCTGCTTGCGCTCTACATCGTCAACGCCGAACAACACGGCGTCCCGTCGACGTTCCTGCGCGGCACGACGCAGAACGACATCGTCAAGGAGTACCTGAGCCGCGGCACCTACATCTTCCCGCCCGAGCCGAGCCTCCGGCTCACGGTGGACATGGTGATCCACTGCGCTCGACATGTGCCGCGCTGGAACCCGCTGAACGTGTGCAGCTATCACCTGCAGGAGGCCGGGGCCACCCCCGTACAGGAGATCTCCTTCGCCCTGGCCAACGCCGTGGACGTGCTGGATGCCGTCCGTGCGAGCGGTCGGATCCCCGAGGATCGCTTCCCCGACGTCGTCGCCAGCATCTCGTTCTTCGTCAATGCCGGAATCCGCTTCGTGGAGGAGACCTGCAAGATGCGGGCGTTCTCGCGTCTGTGGGATCGTCTCTGCGCCGAGCGCTACGGGGTCGCCGACCCGAAGGCGCGCAGGTTCCGCTACGGCGTGCAGGTGAACTCGCTGGGTCTCACCGAGGCGCAGCCCGAGAACAACGTGCAGCGAGTGGTGCTCGAGATGCTCGGCGTGACGATGTCGAAGGACGCGCGCGCGAGATCGATC
>JBCCFK010000158.1:0-9920 GCA_039029775.1 Actinomycetota bacterium
CAACCCCGAAAGCCAGTCGGCGCAGGAGATCCCCGGGCTGCGGCCCGAAGCGTCCATGATCAGCACCTCGCCCTTAGGCTGCCCGGCGACGAGCCTGTCGATCCACGCCTGTTCAGCCTCGGCCGTCGGTTCGACCTCGGTGGCGCCGACGTCATGGGCGTGGGTGATCGTCGCCGCGATGGTCTTGCCGGCCTCGATCAGGTTGTGGGGCACGTTCGAGATCAGGTTCGCAGCCTGGGACGGGCTGACGAGGAACAGGTTGGGGAAGCCGTGGATGTGGCGGCCGTGGAGGCTGCGCATACCGTGCTCCCAGTGCTCGCTGAGCGTCAGGTCGTCACGACCGGTGGTCTCGAAGCCCGAGCGCCGAGCGAACGAGGTTCCGACCTCGAATCCCGACGCGAAGATCAGGCAGTCCACCTCGTAGTGCTCACCACCGACCACCACGCCGGTGGCGGTGATCTCCTCGACGCCCCGACCGTCGGTGTCGATCAGGTGGGCGGTCGGCGTGTTGTACGCCTGCAGGTACTCGTCGTGGAAACACGGACGCTTGCAGAGCTGGCGATACCACGGCTTGAGCGCGTCAGCCGTTCCCGGGTCCGAGACGATCTCGTCGACCCTGGCCCGGATCTCCTCCATCTTCTCGTCGTCGCAGTCGCGGTAGGCCGCGAGGAAGGCCTCTCGGGTGAGCTCGGTGGGCTTCATCTCGATCATCCGGTCGCGGATCCGCTGCGAGATGTCGGTCCAGCCGTCCTTCACCAGGTCTTCGTCGGCGAAGCCGCCGGTCTGGAGGGTGGTGAAGTTCATCAGCCATCGCTCCTGCCAGCCCGGCTCGAGCTCGCCGAACCATGCCGGGTCGATGTCGTGGTTGTTGCGGATGTCGATCGACGACGGCGTGCGCTGGAACACGAACAGTTCGCCCGCAGCAGCGGCGAGGTGGGGGATGCACTGCACCGAGGTGGCGCCGGTTCCGATGATGCCGACGCGCTTGTCCGCCAGGCCATGCATCAGCCCGCCGGCGGGATCGCCGCCGGTGTAGTCGTAGTCCCACCGGCTGGTGTGGAACGAGTGGCCCTCGAACGACTCGATGCCGGGGATGCCCGGCAGCTTCGGTCGGTGGAGCGGGCCGGTGCCCATGCCGACGTAGCGGGCCTTCATGACGTCGCCGCGGTTGGTGCGGACGATCCAGCGGCTCGACGCGGCGTCCCAGTCGAGCGACGTCACCTCGGTGGACAGCGCCGCGTTGTCGTAGAGACCGAAGTGGTCGCCGATGCGACGGCAGTGCTCCAGGATCTCCGGGGCGTGCACGTACTTCTGCGAGGGCATGTGCCCGGTCTCTTCGAGCAGCGGCATGTAGACCATCGCCGCTGTGTCGCACATCGCGCCCGGGTACCGGTTCCAGTACCAGGTGCCGCCGAAGTCGCCGCCCTTCTCGATGATGCGGACGTCGTCGATGCCGGCCTTCTTCAGCGCCGCGCCGGTGGTCAGCCCGGCGAACCCCCCGCCGATGAACACGAACTCGACCTCGTCGACCATCGGGTCGCGAGGCCGCGGCTCGACATAGGGGTCGTCGAGATAGTGGGCGTACCTGCCCGTCGGCTCGATGTACTGGTCGTTGCCGTCCGGCCGAATCCGCTTGTCGCGTTCAGCCCGGTACTTCTCTCGCAGCGCTGCAGCGTCCATACCCGTCAGTATTGCCAGCCCGACGAGCAGAACCCCGAATCAGGCGCTCGGGTCGTCGCTCGGCCGACGAGTACCGAAGGCCGTCGCAATCCACTCCGGATCGACCACCGGGTCCCACCCGGTCGCGTGCCTCAGGCCGTCGTCGCCGAAGAAGCCGTAGACGATCTCGCCGTCGACCGGGACGAGCTTGACGTCAGGGTCGTCCGGAGCGACGACGATCGCCTCTGACCGCAGCTCCCACTGGGACTGACCGAAGACAACACACGTCGTCACGATGCTCATTGCTCGCCTCCAGTGGCAGGGGTCGATGCGATCGCATCCCGGACCGCACGGCGCCAATCCGCAGCCGGGAATCCTTTGGGTTTCCTGCCCGAGCGAAGCGAAGCTGCGATCGCGGCAACGAGAGTCTCGAGGTTGGGCCGCCAGAATGGGCCGGAGGCCCGGCGCCTCAACGCAAGAGCGCGTCCTTGAGTTCGCCGTAGGCCTTCTCCGCGATGACGCGCATCTCGTCGTCGTTTCGGTCCTGGATCGGGTGTTCGGTGAACACCCGCTCGGGGGAGAACCCGAGGGCGGCCGACTGGGTCTGCGCGGCCTCGACGAAGACACCGGAGGCCACGAACACCGCCGGCAGGCCGCGGCGCTCGATGTCGCTGATGTCGTGCACACTGCACGACGTGCAGCTGCCTCAATCGGCAAGGGCTTCGATCACCGCATCGCAGTTCTCGGCGATCTCGTGGCGGAGGTCGACGGGAGCCGGCTTGGTGAAGGTCGGCTTGGCGTAGCGCTTCACGGTGGCGCCGTCGATCTCGAGCAGCTCCTGGATGCGGTCGAGGAAGACGTCGCCGCGAGGCTTCGAGATGTCGAGCAGGCCGACGGTCTTGCCCTCGAGCGTGTCGAGTCGCTGCGACAGCTCGCGTGCGGCCGGTGCGGTCTCGGCTGTTGGATCGAGCACGGTGGTCATGGAGTGATCTCCTTGGTCACGGGTCGGCTCCCGGTGTCGCCGTTGACCCACCCGTTCATGATGGCAGAGAAGAGGCCGGCATCGCCGCCCGCGTGGACGATCATCAGACCACCGTCGGGCCGGATCTTGGGGATCGGGTTGCCGGCCAAGAAGTCCGGCACGCCCTCGGCGACGCCGTCGACACCCCGCAGAATCGTGTCGGCGTCCCGCACGGTCCCCGCGATGACGGCGTCGTGGAGCTGCTGCTTCGACCAGCCCGCGTCGGCGAACCGCGATGCGTGCTCGGGGCCGATGACCAGCATCGTGTCGAACCCCATCACCAGCTTCGGGTGGATGTTGGCGTTGATGTTCATCGCCAGGCTCTTGGCCAGGCCCTCGGGATCGCGGGTCAGTTGGTCGACGACGCAGCGCGGCCCGTCGCCGGCGAACAGGGTCACGGTGCTCTGGTCGGGCGCGAAGCCCTGCTGGACCGCGTAGGACTCCCAGGGCGAGTTCTCCTCGTCCTCGGCGAAGCACAGGCCGATCTTGTGTGGGCCGCCGTGGGCAGCCCGGTCGATGCCGCCGGGCTCGCCCCCGCCGACGTTGCGGATCACGAGGTTCATCGCCCGGCCGATGGTGGCGTTGGCGCGATTGCCCTGACCCAGGACGTTGCCGCCGGAGTTCATCTCGATCCGTCGGGTGATCGGCCCGTTGACCAGCATGATGGGGCCGACGGGCATGGTGGTGCACAGCAGGCCGTGCATTTTGAACTCGTCGGTACAGGCGGCCTCGAGCGCGGTGATGATGACCGGCAGGTACTCGGGTTTGCACCCGGCCATCACCGCATTGACCGCGACCTTCTCCACGGTGCACTCCACCAGATTCGGCGGAACCAGGGCCACGACGTCATGGCGGTCCCGCGTCGTGCCCTCGAGCATCCGGGCGACACGCTCCGGAGTCGGCGGCACCAACGGCAGGCCGTCGCTCCACCCGCGGTCGTACATCGCCTCGTGTTCGTCCTCGGCGGTGGCGAACTCGACCTCGCGACTCGCGAAGCCCGAGCCGTAGCGGGCCTCGAGGCCAGCCCGCAGGTCGGGATCCACGCTCATCGAGCCGCAGCCCGGGCTGAAGTCGGTGATGCCGGCGTCGAGACCCAGCGAGTCGATCCCGGTGAAACCGGCCCACATGTCCCGAGACCAGCCGACGATCCGGTCGGTCTCGGCACCGTCGTCGACCTTCATCAGCGTGGGCACCGTCTCGATGTCGTGGCGAAAGCTGAACTCCAGCGACGTGTCGTCGATGCGGTTGTCCACCGCCGGGAACGATCTGTCGTCCTGGGTGTAGACAGCGGAAAGCACACCGGCGGCCTCGAGTTCCTGCAGGACGGGCTCGACGAGCGTGCAGGTGGGGCAGTCCTGCTTGACGAAGGCGATGAGCCCGTCGGGGAGCCCCGGACGTGGGAGAACGGTCATGCCGGGCAGTCTCGCGCGATTGATCCGCAGACGTGTCCTGTGTCGGATGCCACACCGACGCAGGATTCACACGGGCGCGAACGGTGCGTTACCGTCGTTGTTCAATGTCGGAGAAGCCTGGACCGAGGGTGTCCTTCTTCGGCGTGAGGGGGTCGACGCCGTGCGCGTCGGATGCTCTGCGCCGCTACGGGGGGAACACTTCGTGTGTCGTCGTCGAGCGCGACGACCACCGGCCGATCATCCTCGACATGGGCACCGGCCTCCGCGAGTACGGCGGATGTGTCGGCAACGGCAACCCGATCGAGGCGGCCATCCTGGTGACCCACCTGCATTGGGACCACGTCCAGGGGCTGCCGTTCTTCGGACCGATCCACAACCCGAACTCCGAAGTCGAGATCTACGGACCTCCGTTCGGCGAGCAGGACCTGCGCACCGCGTTCAACGGCATGATGCAGCCGCCGTACTTCCCGATCTGCTGTGACCACCTGCCGAAGGGCATCGAGTTCAAGACGAGCTGGCAGGACAGCTTCGTGTTCGGCGACGCGAAGGTGACCACCCGCTCGGTGCCCCACGTGGGCGCCACCAACGGCTACCGGATCGAGATCGACGGCTTCGTCATCGCCTATCTGCCCGACCACCAGGAGCCGATCGGCAACGCCACCTACGTCGACCCGGGTGTCATCGAGCTCTGCGCCGAGGCCGACATCGTGATGCACGACGCGCAGTTCACCCATGGCGAGCTCGCCGCTCGCCCCGACTGGGGGCACTGCACACCGACGTACGCGCTCGAGGTCGCCGTCCAGTCCGGAGCGAAGACGCTCTGCCTGTTCCATCACGATCCGTGGCACGACGACGGCATGGTCGACGAGCTGCTCGAGGAGTGCCGCGAGGAAGCGCGCGATCGAGGCGTCGGCGACATCATCGCGGCCGCCGAGGGCATGACCGTCCAGCTGGGCCACTAGGCGGGGCGACGAGGTGGACTCGTCGCTCACCTCGCGGAGTTCGGTCGTCCGCGTGTACATGGTGCTCGCCGGGCTCTACACCCTGGCCGCGTCCCTGATCTGGGGTGTCAACACGCTCTTCCTTCTCGACGCGGGTCTGAGCATCGGGCAGGTGTTCGTCGTCAACTCGATCTTCAGCGCGGGCATGGTGGTGTTCGAGATCCCGACCGGCGTGGTGGCCGACACGCTCGGCCGCCGGATGTCATACCTGCTCAGCGTCGTCGTGCTCGGCGCGACCACGGTGCTCTACCTGGTGATCGCGGAGACCTCCGGCAGCGTCGTCGCCTTCGCCCTGGTGTCGGCGCTCATGGGTCTCGGCTTTACGTTCTACTCGGGCGCGCTCGACGCCTGGCTCGTCGACGCGCTGGGCCACGTGGGCGACGCTGACGGCCTCGATCACGTCTTCGCTCGATCCCAGCAGGTGACGGGCGTGGCCATGCTCGTCGGAACGACCACGGGCGGGTTCCTCGGCCAGCTCGACCTGGCCATCCCGTTCGTCGTCCGAGCCGTCCTGCTCGTGGGCCTGCTGTCGGTCGCGTACCGGTTGATGGTCGAGGTCGGCTTCGAGCCCAAGGAACTCCACCTCACCGAGGTGCCGGCCGCCATGCGCGATCAGGCGGCAACCGGCATCCAGTACGGGTGGGGGCGGCCAGGACTCCGCGCGCTGATGTTGAGCGGCGTCGCCCGGGCCACGTTCTTCGGGTGGGCGTTCTACGCATCCCAGCCCTACTTCCTCGAACTGCTCGACCGCGACGCCATCTGGGTGGTCGGTGTCATCACCGCTCTCATGTCGCTGTCGACCATCGCCGGAAACCAGCTCGTCGAGGTGCTGAGTCGACGGTGCCGGCGCCGCAGCACACTGCTGCTGTGGGGCGCGGGCGTGAGCAGTGTGGCGTCGGTCGCCATGGGCGTGACCGATTCGTTCTGGATCGCGGTGCCCTGCTTCCTGCTCGTCACCGGAGCGATGGGTGTGATGATGCCCGTCCGCCAGGCGTACATGCACAACGAGATCCCGAGCGACCACCGGGCCACCGTGATCAGCTTCGACGCGATGGTCGGGTCGGTCGGTGGCGTGGGCGGTCAGCTGTCCCTCGGTCGCCTGGCCGATGCCCGCTCGCTGAGCGCCGGCTATGTGGTCGGTGGGGCGTTCACCGCGCTGGCGCTTCCTGCGTTGGCCCGGATGCGTCGGATCGGCGGCCCGTCGGACATCATCGCCGGCACCGATGCGGTCGAAGGATCCTGCGCCGCCCATGGGCTGCCGAGAGACATCCAGCACGAGTCGCAGCCGGTCGCCGTCGGCGCCGGGGGAGACTGAGGCGCTCAGCCCACCCGAACCAGCAGCTTCCCGGTGTTGCCGCCTCGGAACATGAACTGCAACGCCTCGGGGTAGCGCTCGATGCCCTCGAGGATCTCCTCCGACAACCGGATCGAGCCCTCGGCGAGCCACGAGGCCAGCTCCCGCGTGGCGGGCTCGATGCTGTCCATGAAGTGGAAGTAGGCGAAGCCCTCCATCGACGCCTGCCGTTCGGCCAACCGGAGGTAGAGCGTCGGCCCGGTCACGTTGTCCATGTCGTCGTATTGGGAAACGGCACCACAGATGACGACACGGGCATGCATCGCGAGATTGTCGAGGACGGCGTCGAGCACGGCGCCGCCGACGTTGTCGAAGAAGACGTCCACGCCCGTGGGGGCGAGTACGCGGAGGCTGTCGCCGACGTCGCTGTGCTTGTAGTCGATCGCCTCGTCGAACCCGAGCTCGTCCACGAGATACGCGCACTTGGTCGGTCCTCCGGCGATCCCGATGACACGTGCGCCGTGACGTTTGGCGATCTGGCCCGCCACCGAGCCGACGGCTCCGGCCGCGGCCGACACGACGAACACCTCGTCGCGTTTCACCTTGGCGACGTGGTGCATGCCGATCCAGGCCGTGACGCCGGTCGACGGGCCGAGTATGCCGAGGTGCGCGCTCAACGTCGGGACGGCCTCGTCGACCACCTCGATCGCCGCCGGCGGCACCGTGGCCACGGTCTGTGCGCCGAGGCCGCCCCGGACCGCCTGGCCCGCGACGAATCCCGCTGCAGTCGACTCGATCACCCGGCCGACGCCGCCTGCCAGGATCGTCTGTCCGATGCCGACCTGCCGGTGGAAGCCCTCGCCTCGCAGCATCGTGCGGGTGCCTGCGTCGACCGAGATGTACTCCACGGCCACGCGGACCGCGTCGGGCCCCAGCCGGTCGAGCTCGGCCGTCTCGACACGAAAGCAGTCGGGCGTGGCCTCGCCTTCGGGTCGGCGGGCCAGGACGACGCGGGTCGTGGTGGAGGGCATGGCCACTTCCTAGCAGGGCGCTGCGGACGACTCGCGAGACGGGGCGCGTCGGCTACCGTCGCCGCTCATGAGCGACGACACTCCCGCAATCGACGGGGCCGACTTCCGCACGGTCCTGGGCCACTATCCGACCGGGGTCACCGTGGTCACCGCAGACGACGACGGTCCCTGCGGGATGGTCATCGGCTCGTTCGGTTCGGTGTCGCTCGAACCCCCACTCGTCCAGTTCATGCCGGCGAAGACGTCGGGGACGTGGGCGCGGATCGAGAAGGCGGGCTCGTACTGCGTCAACGTCCTCGGCGCCGATCAGCTGGATCTGTGCAACAGCTTCTTCGACAAGTCGAAGGACCCCTTCGACGGGTTCGACTGGCGTCCGGGCGTGACGGGGTCGCCGGTGATCGATGGCTGTCTGTGCCACATCGACTGCGAGATCCACGAAGCCGTCGACGCCGGTGACCACTACATCGTCATCGGCCGCGTGGTCGACCTCGCACCCGGCGCCAACACGGGCGGCCCCCTCCTGTTCTTCAAGGGCGGCTACGGCGACTTCGCCGAGCTGGGCGCCGACTGATGCCCGTCTATGCGCTCGGCGACGTCGAGCCCGACATCGACGAGACCGCCTACGTCCACCCCGACGCGGTCATCATCGGTGCGGTCACGCTGGGTCCGAAGTCGTCCGTGTGGGCGAACGCGGTCCTTCGGGGCGACGACGGCCGGATCGTGATCGGAGAGGGATCCAACGTCCAGGACGGTGCGGTGCTGCATTGCACGCCGGAGTTCGACACGGTGGTGGGGAACTACTGCACGGTCGGCCACATCGCCCACCTCGAGGGATGCACGATCGAGGACCGGGCTCTGGTGGGCACCGCGTCGGTCGTCCTCCACGAAGCCGTCGTCGGCGAAGGTGCGCTGGTCGGTGCCAACGCCGTGGTCGTCGGCGGCACGGTCGTGCCGCCCGGGGCGATGGCGCTCGGGGTGCCCGCCAAGATCCGCGAGGGTGCCGCCAACAACGACGAGATCGATCACGGGGTGCAGTCCTACATCGACCGCGCCGAGCGCTTCCGGCGAGAGCTCCGCAGGCTCGACTGAACGTCGAGAAGGCCGTCACACCCCGTCACTAGGCTGGGCGCCATGGCGAAGCTGACGGCGGCCGATCGAGCGAACCTTCCCGATTCGGCGTTCGCGTACATCGATTCGAAGGGGAAGCGCCGGCTCCCGATCAACGACGAGAGCCACGTCCGCAACGCGCTGTCGCGCTTTCGCCAGACGCGCTTCGAGAGCGAGGCCGCCAGGGAGAAAGCCCGGAGCCGGCTGCTTCGGGCCGCGAAGAAGCACGGGATCGTCCCGCTGGGCTTCTTCGACGCGGAGCTCGCCTCCGCGAAGGGGGAGATCGAGCCGTTGCCCGAGGGCGAGGTGACGTTCCTCCTGACCGACATCGAGGGGTCGACGCCGTTGCTGTACGCCCTGGGCGACGACTACGCCGGTGTCCTGGCCGATGTCCGTGCGATCATCCGCCAAGCCGTCCTGGGCGCGGGTGGGCGGCAGGTCGAGGCCCGTGCCGACGAGTACGTCGCCGTGTTCGAGGTGCCGGCGGAGGCCGCCGTGGCCGCGGTGGACCTGCACCAGCGCATGGCGCTGCACGAATGGCCGGGTGGCCACGACGTCCGTGTCCGGGCCGGCATCCACACCGGCGACATCGACCTGACCGACAGCGGATACGTCGGTCTCACCGTCCACGCGGCGGCCCGGATCATGGCGGCCGCCCACGGCGGCCAGACCCTGGTCTCGGGCGAGACAGCCCGACGGTGCGCGGCGCCGATCCGGCCCAGGTCCCTCGGATCGTTCCGGCTCCGGGGCCTCGAGGGCGACTACGAGCTCCACCAGGTGGATGCACCCGGGTTGCCGAAGGAGTTCCTCCCGCCCGCGGTCTGAACGGCCGTCAGCGGTCCGAGCGGGCCAACGTGCTGCGGAGGTTCAGCAGCTGCTCGGCCTTCGCCGCGGGCAGCGCAGCGGAGAAGACGTGCCCCTGGGCGACCGCCACGCCGAGCTCGCGCAGGACTGGGATCGCCGCCGCGTCCTCGACGCACTCCGCGCCGACCTCGAGGCCCAGCGCCTTGGCCAGGCCGACGATGCCGGCGACCAGAGGCTGGGCCGCTCCCTCGACGAGCACGTCGGCGGTCACCGTGCCGTCGATCTTGAGGATGTCCACCGCAAAGCGGCCGAGCCGGGGGAGTTGGGTCGCGCCGGTCCCGACGTCGTCGATCGCGATGAGGACGTTGCGCGCCCTGATGTCCGCGATCTGGTCCACGATCTCGTCGCCGTTGGCCATCATGAACGGCTCGGACAACTCGACGCACAGCTTGTCGGGCTGGATGCCAGTCGAGACCACGGCATCGTCGATGGCGGTCGCCAGTCGCCCGCTCACGAGGGTGGAACCGTCCACGTTCACGTGGACCCTGGGGCTGGTGGCACCGAATCGCTGCGCCCACGCGGTCGCGTCGG